>JAYTQU010000273.1:0-9163 GCA_043746555.1 Pseudomonadota bacterium
AACATTTGCATCGGCGCCGACAAAACGCGCATTCGTGTAATCCCTAAATCACGCAGTATTTGCGCGCCGATGCCGTAGGTGCGCAACACTTTTGCGCCGACTGCCCGCGACGATACGGCACCCGTCTTCAACCCGTGCACGGCTTCCATCAGTTCGCGCGCCGATTCGTCGGGACGCAATAGCACAACAACGCCCGCGTGCTCTTTTGCAATACGCGCCATCGCATCGCGCAGCGGCCACCCGAGATGCTCGTTACGAATTCCCACCGCGTCGCGCAGCGTATCCTTTAGATGTACGCGCACCAAAGGCGGCGTGGAAGATTTCAAATCGCCGTGAACGAATGCCAAGTGGACGGTGCGATTCACATGATCTTCGAATGAGTACATTCGAAAAGAACCAAACTCGGTTTCGATGTCCTGTTCATCGATGCGTTCGACGGACTGTTCTTTCTCCAGTCGATAGCGAATCAAATCGGCGATGGTGCCGATCTTGAGGCCGTGCTGCTTGGCGAATACTTCTAATTGCGGACGACGCGCCATCGTGCCATCGTCATTCAATATTTCCACAATCGCGCTCGCCGGCACGCAACCCGCCAGTCGCGCCAAATCGCAACCCGCTTCGGTATGGCCGGCGCGAGTTAACACGCCGCCCGGCTGTGCCATTAACGGAAAGATGTGACCTGGATGCCGCAAGTCTTCGGCGCACGCATCGGGACGCACCGCCGTTTTAATCGTATGCGCGCGATCGTGCGCCGAGATGCCGGTCGTTACGCCTTCGGCCGCTTCGATAGACAATGTAAAATTAGTCGCATGACTTTCGTTGGTGTCAGACACCATGAGCGGCAAGCGCAGTTGCTTGCAACGTTCGCGCGTTAACGTCAAACAAATGAGTCCACGGCCGAACCGCGCCATGAAATTAATGTCTTCGGCGCGCGCGTGCTCGGCGGCCATGATGAGATCGCCTTCGTTCTCGCGCGCTTCGTCGTCCATGATGACCGCCATCTTGCCGGCTCGTAGGTCGGCAATGATGTCTTCGATGGAATTGAGACTCGTGTTGGTACTCATGATCAAGTTTAAGGCGCGTTGCGCATGCGGTCGAGGTAGCGCGCAATCATATCGATTTCGATGTTGACGTGCGTACCCACTTGATAGTTTCGCAAGTTGGTCTGTGCCCGCGTGTGCGGAATGAGATTGACATCGAAGCGAGTCTTGTCGCTTAAGTCGCTCACCCCATTGACGGTGAGACTCACGCCGTCGATGCAAATCGAACCTTTGGGTGCCACGTAACGACCGAGATTTTTCGGAATTTCAAACTCGACACGCATTGAGCGCCCGTCATCCTTCATTGCGACCACCGTACCGAGCGCATCGACATGGCCACTCACGTAGTGACCGCCGAGCGCATCGCCCGCGCGCAACGCTTTCTCCAAATTGATTTCCGTGCCGACTTGCCACGACTGCAATGTCGTAACTGTCAACGATTCGCGCGACACATCGGCATAGAACGAATGCGCATCGAGCTTGGTCACGGTAAGGCAGCAGCCGCTACACGCGATGCTATCGCCAATCGTCACGGTTGCCAGATCGAAACTCGGCGCATCGACGCAAAGTTCCACGTCGCCGTTTTTTTGCACGACTTGCGCAATTTTCCCGACCGCTTGGATAATTCCCGTGAACATCACTCGCCTTGCTTTACCGGACGTAGACGCACGCGCATATCTTTGCCGGTGCGACCTACGTCGTGTAATTGGTAATTCCACCGCGCCGCCATCGTTTCGATTTGCGGCATCGCGAACATTGAACGCGATTCGTTGCCCAGCACGATCGGCGCCATATAAATGAGCAACTCATCGACCAGCCCCAACTCTACCAAACGGCCGGATAGTCGAGGCCCTGCTTCGACTAACAACTCGTTGCAGCCACGCGTATCAAGAGCCTTAAGTGCAGAAGGTAAATCCACACGCCCGTTTTCGTCCGCCGCGACTTGCAATACTTCCGCACCGACCGCCACCAGCGGTGCAATGAGCGTCTCATCGTCGCGAGTGGTGAATAGCAACACAGAACCGGGCTCCTTAAATATTTTTGCGGTGGATGGTGTTTTCAACGGTGAGTCGCAGATCACTCGCAGCACGTGCCGACCTTGCATGTCGATCTCCGGCGCACGCACGGTCAGTCGCGGATCGTCGGCGAAAATCGTACCGCTACCGGTCATGATTGCGGAGCTGCGCGCGCGCTGACGCTGCACATCGGCGCGCGATTCCTCTCCCGTAATCCACTGGCTAGTCCCATTCGCCAAGGCCGTCTTGCCATCGATGCTCGCGCCCACTTTAACGGTGACCCACGGTCTGCCCATCGTCATGCGATGAAAAAAACCGATATTGAGTTCGCGTGCTTGCGCCGCCATGAGTCCCGACGACACTTTAATTGCGGCCGCTTGCAACGCCGCTGCGCCACTGCCGTTCACTTGTGGATTGGGATCGGCGACGGAATACACAACGCGCTTCACGCCGGCCTTGATTAACGCATCGCTACACGGCGGTGTGCGCCCATGATGCGAACATGGTTCGAGCGTGACATACACTGTCGCGCCTCGCGCGGCATCGCCCGCCATCAGCAATGCATTCGCTTCGGCATGCGGACCGCCGATCGGACTCGTGAACCCTTCGCCGACGATTTCTTCGTCGCGCACAATCACGCAGCCCACTCGCGGATTAGGGTCGGTCGTGTAAAGTCCGCGCCGCGCGAGTCGCAGCGCGCGCGCCATCATGTCGTTGTCGAAAGAGGAAGGCATTAGGATGGCTTGTGGGTTGTAGGCTGTTGGCTGTGGCCGGAATAGACGGAAGCGGTCAGCATTATTTTCTTACCTTTAGTCTACAGCCTTCAGTCTACGGGCTGATTGCAATCACTTTTTCTTCGTCTCGCCACTCCACAACGGCAGCTGATCGACGCCTTCTACGCGTAGTGGCCGATGTTTGAGCCGCTCAATCTCTTCGCGAAAGGCTTCCACATCTTGAAAGCTGCGATACACCGACGCGAAGCGCACGTAGGCCACCTCATCCAAGTGCCGCAATTCTTCCATCGCCATTTCGCCGACCATTCGCGACGCCACTTCTCGCTCGCCCAAATTCCGCAGCTTGTGACAAATGTGCGCCACCGCCGCGTCTAATGCTTCGCTCGGCACCGGCCGTTTTTCCAATGCCTTGAGCATACTGCCACGCAGCTTGATCTCATCGAACGGCTCGCGACTCGCGTCGCTCTTCACCACGCGCGGCAACACAAGTTCAGCGGTTTCAAACGTCGTAAATCGCTCGCCGCATTGCAAGCATTCGCGTCGCCGACGAATCTGCTGCCCCTCGCCCGCCAAACGCGAGTCGTTGACCTTGGTCTCCTCGTGATTGCAGAAAGGGCAGTGCATGGGAAGAAGGTCGCTGGGCTACCGGCTACTGGCTACTGGCTACTGGCCAGAGACGAATCGCCGAGTCGGACCAACCGCCTCCAGCCGCTAGCCTCCAACCTGCGCGAAGCGCATCACGCATACACCGGAAACTTCTTACAGACTTCGAGCACTTGATTACGCACACGCGCGATTACCGCTTCGTTGCTTAGATCGCCGAGGACATCTGCAATCCAATTTGAAAGCTGCACAACTTCCGCTGCGCCGAACCCGCGCGTCGTCACGGCAGGTGAACCGATGCGCAATCCGCTGGTGACAAACGGCGAACGCGGATCGTTCGGTACGGCGTTTTTGTTGACCGTGATGTTCGCGCGATCGAGCGCAGCGTCGGCGTCTTTGCCGGTGATGTTCTTGTCGATAAGATCGACCAGAAATAAATGATTGTCGGTGCCGCCGGAAACAATTTTATAACCGCGTTGCATGAGCGACTTCGCCATCGCTCGCGAATTTTCGAGCACTTGCTTTTGATATACAGTGAACTCCGGTTGCAGCGCTTCTAGAAACGCGACCGCCTTCGCCGCTATCACATGCATCAGCGGTCCACCTTGTGTGCCGGGGAACACCATCGAGTTGAGTTTCTTGGCGATCTCTTCATTCGCTCGCGCCAAAATCAAACCGCCGCGCGGTCCGCGCAGCGTCTTGTGAGTGGTTGTGGTCACGACGTCGGCAAATGGGATTGGATTCGGATACAGGCCCGCAGCCACCAATCCGGCGACATGCGCCATATCGACAACAAGATACGCGCCGACCGAATCGGCTATCGCGCGAAAGCGCTCGAAGTCGAGCACGCGTGAATAAGCCGAGAATCCCGCAATAATCATTCGCGGCCGGTGTTCCATCGCCAAGCGTTGCACTTGATCGTAGTCGATCAATCCCGTGCTCGAATCCAAACCGTATTGCACCGATTTAAAAATCTTGCCGGAGAAATTCACCTTCGCGCCGTGCGTCAAATGGCCGCCGTGATCCAGACTCATACCGAGCAGCGTGTCGCCGGCATTAATTAGCGCGAGATAAACCGCCGCGTTCGCTTGCGACCCGGAATGCGGTTGCACGTTCGCATAAGCCGCGCCGAATAATTTCTTGGCGCGCTCGATGGCTAACGATTCGACCACATCGACGTGCTCGCAGCCACCGTAGTAACGTTTGCCCGGATAGCCTTCGGCATACTTATTCGTCAGCACTGTGCCCTGCGCTTCCAACACGCGCGGGCTCGCATAATTTTCCGATGCGATCAACTCAATGTGTTCTTCTTGACGTCGACGCTCGGCATCCAGAGCGGCTTGCAACGCGGGATCGAAACTCGCGATATTGGTATCGGCTGAAAACATTGAACGCCTCCAAAGTGGAAAGGCGATTGTACAACAGCTAAGACGGTACAGCGGGCGTTAGAGCTTTTCGAAGAAGCGTTTTACGCCGTCAACCCACGAATTTGCGCGCGGGTTGTGTCCGCCGCTATCCCCTTCCAAAGAGTGGTTAAACTTGCGCAATAATTCCTTTTGGTCTTCGTTGAGTTTTACCGGCGTCTCCACCATCACCTTACAGAATAAATCACCCACCGCACCACCGCGTACCGGCCTGACACCCTTGTCGCGAAGTCGAAACACGCGACCTGACTGAGTTTCCGCAGGGACCTTGAGCGAGACCGAACCGTTGAGTGTCGGCACGTCCACACTACCGCCCAACGTCGCGGTAGCAAAACTCACCGGCACTTCACACGAAAGATGACTGCCGTCGCGTTGGAAGATCGCATGTTCGCGCACGTGAACTTCCACGTATAAATCGCCCGCGGGTCCACCGTTGCGCCCCGCTTCGCCTTCGCCGTTCAAACGAATGCGATCGCCGTTATCGACGCCCGCCGGCACTTTAACGGCGAGTGTTTTTTTGCGACGTACGCGCCCTTGACCCAAACACGGATCGCAGGGCTGCGAAATGATTTTCCCGCGGCCTTTACAGCGTGGACAAGTTTGCTGAACGGCAAACGGACCTTGCCGCATATGCACCTGGCCTTGGCCGCCGCAGGTTTCGCAGTTGGTGGTTTTCGAACCGGGCGCTGCGCCGCTACCATTGCATTTTTCGCATTCGCCGAGCGTCGTAAATTCGATGTTGACCGAATCGCCGAACACCGCTTGTTCGAGCTTAAGTTCTAAGTCGTAACGCAGATCGGCGCCGCGATACACCTGCCGCCCGCCGCCGCGACGCGCGCCGCCAAAAATATCGCCGAACACATCGCCGAAAATATCGCCGAACACATCGGCGCCGCCGAATCCGCCGCCACCGCCGCGACCGTGCTCGAGTCCTGCATGTCCGTGTTGATCGTAAATCGCGCGTTTTTGCGCATCGGTCAAAACTTCATAGGCTTCTTTGGCTTCTTTGAAATTGTCTTCCGATCCCTTGTTGTCCGGATTGCGATCGGGATGATGCTTCATCGCCAAACGACGATACGCTTTCTTGATTTCGGCCTCGCTCGCGGTGCGCGGCACATCGAGGACTTGGTAGTAATCGCGTTTGGACATTATTCGGTCAACGATTCAAGCACAAATCGAATTTTCGGGACCCGAGACACGAGACGCGGGACTCGACGGAACCGAATTCTAGTTCCTTCGCGTCCCGCGTCTCGCGTCGCATGTCTCGTTCTTCAGGACTTCTTCTTATCCTTCACTTCCTCAAATTCCGCATCGAGCACGTCGTCTTTGCCGTTACTGCCTGCATTACCGCCGGATGCTTGTTGTGAGCCCGGTGCTTCGCCTGCCGGCCCGGGCTGCGCCGCTTGCGCCAATGTCTGCGATGCCTCGGCTAGAGCCTTAACTTTGCGGTCGATAATGTCTTTATCGTCACCGGTCAGTGCAGTCTTAAGGTCGGACATTGCCGATTCGATCTTCGCGCGTTCGGCGCCAGGCACTTTATCGCCCAGCTCTTTGAGCGATTTCTCGGTCGCGTGCATCATGGCGTCGGCTTTGTTACGAGTATCGACTAGCTCGCGGAATTTGCGATCTTCCTCGGCATGCGCTTCGGCGTCTTTCACCATGCGCTTAATCTCGTCTTCGTTCAAACCGCTCGACGCTTTGATGACGATCTTCTGTTCCTTGCCGGTGTTCTTGTCCTTCGCGGACACATTGAGAATGCCGTTGGCGTCGATGTCGAATCCAACTTCAATTTGCGGCATGCCGCGCGGTGCCGGTGGAATGCCTTCGAGATTGAATTGGCCAAGCGACTTGTTGTCGCTGGAGCGTTGCCGCTCGCCTTGCAACACGTGAATAGTCACCGCGCCTTGATTGTCATCGGCAGTCGAGAACGTTTGCGACGCCTTGGTCGGAATCGTGGTGTTCTTTTCAATGACCTTCGTCATGATACCGCCCAACGTTTCGATGCCAAGCGACAGTGGTGTCACGTCGAGCAACAACACATCTTTCACTTCGCCGGCCAACACGCCCGCTTGAATCGCCGCGCCCACGGCCACTGCTTCGTCGGGATTCACGTCTTTGCGCGGCTCTTTGCCGAAGAAATCTTTGACGACCTTCTGCACCAGCGGCATACGCGTTTGACCGCCGACCAAAATCACTTCGGACACGTCATTGGTTGAAAGCCCGGCATCTTTCAATGCCGTGCGACACGGATCGACGGTCTTTTGCACCAACTCATCGACCAAGCTTTCGAGTTTGGCGCGCGTGAGTTTGATATTGAGATGTTTTGGACCCGATGCATCGGCCGTGATGTACGGCAGATTCACGTCGGTCTGTTGACTCGATGAAAGTTCGATCTTGGCTTTTTCCGCCGCCTCTTTTAAGCGCTGCATGGCCAACGGATCTTTGCGTACGTCGACGCCGCTTTCTTTCTTGAACTCATCGGCTAAGAAGTGAATGATTTTGAGATCGAAGTCTTCGCCACCCAAGAAAGTATCGCCGTTGGTGGCAAGCACTTCGAACTGACGCTCGCCATCGACATCCGCCACTTCGATGACGGAGACATCGAACGTGCCGCCGCCCAAGTCGTACACGGCAATCTTACGATCGCCGCCTTGCTTGTCCATGCCGTAGGCCAGCGCCGCCGCCGTGGGTTCGTTGATGATGCGCTTGACGTTCAAGCCCGCGATGCGGCCTGCGTCTTTGGTCGCTTGACGTTGCGAGTCGTTAAAGTAGGCCGGCACCGTGATCACGGCTTCGGTCACGGTTTCGCCGAGAAAATCCTCGGCGGTTTTCTTCATCTTCATGAGCACGCGCGCGGAAATTTCCGGCGGCGACATTTTCTTGCCGTTGATATCGACCCAAGCGTCGCCGTTGTCGGCCTTGGCGATCTTGTACGGCACCATGTGAATATCTTTTTGCACCACGTCGTCTTCGAAACGACGACCGATGAGACGCTTCACCGCAAATAAGGTGTTGTGCGGATTGGTCACCGCTTGGCGTTTTGCCGATTGACCGACCACCACTTCATCGTCTTTGGTAAACGCAACGATGGACGGCGTCGTGCGATCGCCTTCGCTGTTTTCAATCACACGCGGCTTGCCGCCTTCCATGATCGCGACGCACGAATTGGTCGTGCCTAAGTCGATGCCGATTATCTTGGCCATGTGGGTACGCTCCGATTCAACATTTCAAAAACGGGTAACTGCCGGGATTGATTGGGATGAGGCGCGGCCTTTCAAGAGGCTGGGGGCTGGAGGCTGGGGGCTGGGGTGAGAGAAAAAACAACAGGACTCCAACATCCTACCCAGGCCCCACGCCCCACCCCTCATCTCGACACAATCACCCGCGCCGGCCGCAGCAGCCGACCGTTTAACTGATAGCCCTTTTGAATGACTTGCAGCACCGTGTTGGCCGGATGTTCCGCCGACTCTTGGGTCACTATGGCTTCATGAAATTCGGGATTGAACGGCTGATCGAGCGGCTCAACAGCCAATATGCCGGCGCGCTCAAAAGCCTTATTCAATAGTTGCAACGTGGCTTCGGTGCCGGCGAGCAAGCTTTCGGCATTCGTTCCTTGCGCTGCTTGCAAACCAAGCTCCAAGGAATCTTTGACATTGATGAGATCCTGGCCAAATTTTTCGAGGGCGTACTTGTGCGCCTGTTCGAGATCGCGTGCCGCGCGCTTGCGCATGTTTTCCATCTCGGCGAGCGCGCGCATATAAAGATCGCGGTTTTCAAGCGCGCGGGCTTCGGCGCCGGCCAAGGCGTCTGCGAGATGGGTACCGTCTTGAGCCGCCGCTGCGTCGTTGTCCTGCGGCATCGTAGCATCGGCGTCGCGGGTCGAATCGGAAGCAGCCGTCATGCTCAATCTCCAGGAATTATTCTAAAAGAATATTGATTATCAAATTAGCCATCGGAGTGAATGCCGCCGGGATCGGCAGACAGCAAAACCAAAGCCGGGCGAATTGTGGGGCCTAGACCTTAGAATTCAAGGCAGAGCCCAAAAGTTTTGCGGTGATGTCCACGATGGGAATCACGCGCTCGTACGCCATGCGGGTGGGACCGATCACGCCGAGCACACCCACCACTTCGTTGTCCAGCGTGTACGGTGCCGTAACTACGCTGCAATCGTCCAAAATCGTGTAACCCGATTCCTGGCCGATAAAGATTTGGACGCCTTCGGCACGTAAACTCTGATCCAGCAAATGCAAAATGTCGCGCTGCTGATTGAAGGCCTCGAATAGACGTTTGAGTTTCTCGACATTCGATAATTCGGCAAAACCCATGAGATTGGTTTCGCCCGCGAT
>JAYTQU010000274.1:0-3003 GCA_043746555.1 Pseudomonadota bacterium
TGACGCCGTATCAGGCAAAACGCGGCGAGCAGTACATGAACAAGGAGCAGATGGACCACTTTCGATACATCCTGGCGAGTTGGAAACAAGACCTCATGCACGAAGTCGATCGCACCGTCTTGCATATGAAAGACGAAGCCGCGAACTTTCCCGATCCGAACGATCGTGCGACGCAAGAATCGGAATTCAGTTTGGAATTGCGCACGCGCGATCGCGAACGCAAGTTAATCCGCAAGATCGACGAAGCCATTGCGCGCATCGACGATGGTTCTTATGGCTACTGCAACGAAACTGGCGAGGAAATCGGCATCAAACGCCTCGAAGCGCGCCCCGTCGCCACGCTTTGCGTGGAAGCTCAAGAACGTCGCGAACGCCGCGAACGTCAGTATGGCGACAGGGACGATCGATACAGATAAGTCCTAAGGTAAATGCGGCGTGAGCGATAGTAGTCGCAATGGTCGCGCCTCTGAACGCTTACTTAAAGCTCAGGCGACACATTCCGATTCGTCGCAGTACGTCGGCCGATTTGCCGCCTCGCCGTCGGGATCGCTGCACTTCGGTTCTTTAGTCGCAGCAGTCGGTAGCTTTTTGCAGGCACAGGTCGCGGATGGCGCGTGGTTGATCCGTATGGAGGATTTGGATACGCCACGGATCGTGCCGGGTGCGGCAGACAACATCATTCGTTCCTTAGAACGACTCGGTTTCGAGTGGCAAGGCGCAATCGAATATCAAAGCAAATGCATCTCACGGTATGAGAGCGCGTTAGAGATATTGCGAAAACAGAGGCTTGTGTACACTTGTTCATGTAGTCGATCACAGCTCGCCGTGCTGGAGGAGTCACGCTATCCCGGCACCTGCCGCACCCGCGGCATCGGGAGCGTCATGGGCGACTCGTCGTTCACCGAGCGATTTATCGTGACGCCCGGGCCGGTCGAATTCGACGACGCGTTACAAGGACACTTCGCGCAAGACGTCGCGGCGACCAGCGGTGACTTTGTCGTCAGACGTCGTGATCGCATCTTTTCTTATCATCTTGCTGTCGTGGTCGACGATGCCGCGCAAGGAATCACGGAAGTGGTACGCGGCGCCGATCTGCTCGATAGCACTCCGCGTCATCTGCTGCTGCAAAATGCGCTCGGCCTGCCAGCTCCGGCGTACTGTCATTTACCGTTGGCGGTCGATGCGCGCGGGCAGAAGCTCTCCAAGTCCGCGCAATCGACGGCCATCGACGTCACGCCTCCGTCTCAGGCTTTATGGCAGGCGCTCGACTTTCTACGCCAATCGCCACCGCGGGAATTGCGCACAGGTCCGCACTCGGAGCTCTGGCACTGGGCGAAAACCCACTGGAGCCTCCGTTCCCTGCAAAAAATTGCGTCGGAAGCGGCGCCGCAGCCTACTTAGACAGAGATCAGGTTGGGCAATGTCGGACGGATGCATTACTATGGCGCAGCGCAACGAAGCAAACTGTCCGCTGGCTAAACTAGGCGGACTCATCACTACCATTGGAGTAGGGGCGACTCTGGAGACGGCCGTATGAGCGAACCCAGAATGGAAACCGCGGGACCCGATCAAAAACTTGGCGCCAAGGTCGAGATTCGGGTCATCAAGAAATATCCTAACCGCCGTCTCTACGACACGGTGGAAAGCCGCTATATCACGCTGGCCGACATCCGCAAGTTGGTAACAGACAAAATTGAATTCGTCGTGATCGATAAGAAATCGGAAGACGACATTACTCGCGCAATTCTCATGCAAGTCATCGCCGAACAAGAACACACCGGCGAACCGATGATGAGCCAGGATTTTCTTTCGCAGGTGATTCGTTCGTACGGTAGCGCGATGCAGAACATGGTCGGCAGCTATCTAGAGCAAAGTCTAAAAATGTTCCAACCGCCGCGCGAAACGGCGTCGGGGGCGCCACAAGATCCGTTTACCGCGATGGCGCAAATTGCGCGACAGAACTACGAACGCTGGCTCGCGATGCAAGGGGAATTTCTGCGCACCATGTCGGGATCGACCGCAACCTCATCGTGGCCCAAGGAAACCGGCACGCCCGAATCGGCCCCAGCGGACGAACGAGAAGCGCCGCTGCACGAGAACCATCCGCGCTAGAAAATACTATCTCTGGTATTTGCCACTGCGAGATCCGATACTGAAATCGAAACGGGGTCCAATTGGACCCCGTTTTGTTTTTTACGATCTAGCCGAATTAGCCGTCGACGTTGCGCATGCTCAATCTCACGCGGCCTTGACGATCCACTTCGAGTACCTTCACGCGAATCACGTCGCCTTCGGCGAGCTTATCGCTCACGCGTTCGACGCGCTCTTCGGAAATCTGCGAAATATGGACTAGGCCGTCTTTGCCCGGCAAAATCGTGACGAATGCGCCGAAGTCCATCAAGCGCGCTACGCGACCTTCGTACACGTGGCCGACTTCCACTTCGGCGGTGATGAGTTCGATGCGACGTTGCGCTTCGCGACCTTGCGCGCCGTTGACGGACGCGATCTTCACCGTACCATCGTTGTCGATGTCGATCGTAGCACCCGTTTCTTCGGTGATGGCGCGGATAACCGAACCGCCTTTACCGATAACCTCGCGAATCTTTTCCGGATCGATCTTGATGGTGATGATGGTAGGCGCCCACTCGGACATCACAGCGCGCGGCGACGCGAGCACGGTGTCCATCTCGTTGAGAATGTGCAAGCGGCCGTCTTTAGCCTGCGCCAATGCGATTTGCATGATCTCCTTGGTGATGCCGTTAATTTTGATATCCATTTGCAGCGCGGTCACGCCGGTGCGTGTACCGGCGACTTTGAAATCCATGTCGCCGTAATGATCTTCGTCACCCAAAATGTCGGTGAGCACTTGGAATTTATCGCCTTCCTTGACGAGACCCATGGCCACACCAGCAACCGCAGCCTTGATGGGCACACCGGCATCCATCAACGCGAGGCTGGTGCCGCAAACGCTGGCCATGGAGCTCGATCCATTCGATTCCAGGA
>JAYTQU010000275.1:0-1644 GCA_043746555.1 Pseudomonadota bacterium
CGAATTTTGACGTTGGCCGGCATCATCGGCCGCAACAACCGCAATGTTTCTTCGACCAGCGATTTGAGTTGCACGACTTCGCGTTGCGCGTCTTGATGACGGCTAAAGGTTAGAATTCTCCGCACTAAATCCGCGGCGCGCGCGCTCGCTTTCTGAATTTCCAAGAGACTGCGTCGCATGATCACCGGATCGAGATCGGTGATGCGCAAATCTTCCAGCGCGAGCTTCGTGTTCCCTGCAATGGCCAGCAAGATATTATTGAAGTCGTGTGCAATGCCGCCGGCGAGCGTCCCGAGCGCTTCCATTTTTTGCGTATGTAGTTGCGCATCTTCGGTTCGCTTGCGTTGTGTGATGTCGATATAAACGCCCACCATGCGAATCGGTTTGTCCGTATCGTCGCGCTCAACGCGTCCGCGAATTTGTAACCATTGCAACGCGCCGTCGGGACGCAAGATGCGAAATTCCACAATCGAATCGACGCCGGTGCGAAAAAATTCCGCGACTGCCGCTTCGATCCGTGGACGATCTTCAGGATGAATGAACTCGACGGTCCGCGTGAGCGTCATTTGCCCCATTTCTTCGGGTTCTCTGCCCCACAATCGACGCGCGGCGTCGTCCCACCACAGCTCATCGGTCTCGATGTCCCAAATCCACGTCGCCATCCCGCCGCCGTCGATCGCCGACAGCAAACGCGCTTGCGCATCGCGCAGCGATTGTTCGACTTGTTTGCGCTCGGTGATGTCGGCGATCGCACCGATCATTCGCAGCGGTTTTCGACCAGCGTCATACAACAAGTAACCGCGATCGGCCACCGTGGCGTAGGTTCCGTCGGCGCGCAGCATGCGGTAATCTTCTTGCCAGGTCGGCTTTCTAGCGCGAAAAGCGGCACTGGCGCTATCGACCACGCGCTTACGATCATCGGGATGAATGTGCGATTCCCACCAGCGTTCTTTGTTGTGCGCATGAACCGGTGCGCCGAAAACGGTTTGGAATGCTACGTTGCGTCGCGTGACACCGCTGCGCATATCCCAATCGTAGATAGCATCGTATGTCGCCAATTCAACGTAGCGCAACCGTTCTTCGTTTTCCGTCAATGCGTCGCGCGCCGTGTGCGCGTCGTGTACATCGGTACTGGTGCCGAACCAATTGACGATTTTTCCGCTTGCGGCGCGCAGTGGAACACCTCGCGTGTCGAACCACCGATAGCTCCCGTCGTGTCGACGAATTCGGCAATCGAACTGAAAATCCAGACCGTTTTCAGTCGCTCGCTGCCACGCGCCTAAGAGTCCCTCGCGATCGTCCGGATGAATCTGTTGCACCCAGTCGTACCCCAACTGCGCATCGAGTGGAATACCGGTGTAGTCCACCCAGCGGCGGTTCACGAATTCGCAACCGACTTCCGCTGTCGCGAGCCATACCATATGCGGCATGGCGTCGATCAATTGATGTAACCCAAGTTCGCTGACGCTCAGCGCTTGTTCCAGCAATCGATTGGCGTTTTTTGACGGCATCCACAAGTAGCATAGACTCGACCCGCGCAGGCTCGCAATGCCGCATTTGCACAACCGCGACTTCCGTACGGGTGCGCAGCAAGGCTAAGGCATTTCCTGATTGCTTAGGCTGAGTCGCCGCGCGAAATTAATA
>JAYTQU010000276.1:0-4428 GCA_043746555.1 Pseudomonadota bacterium
TTCGCGCGGCGCGCGCGGTGATGGCGCAATTTCGACTCGGCGAAGCAGAAGTGCGGCGCGCAATCGAATTGTTCACTGAAGGCAAGGAGAGTGACTTTCCGTTGCAAGCGACGCTCGCGCAACTTCATCAGGTGCTCGGCGATCGCGGCGATCTGCGGCGCATGTTCGTACAAATTCAACTCCAAGCCACATTGTGGGGAGATGGGCTGCATCCACAAGCGCGCGCGATGCTGCTTCGAGTGTGCCGGATCCTCGGCGTATCGGATTTCGAATTCGCTCAAATGGAAGCGATTCTGCGCATGCAACGCGCATCCGGCGGATCGACGTATCAACGATCGTCACGAGATTCGTTGCAGGATGCCTATGGGGTATTGGGCGTGACTCCACAAGTGAGCAACGCCGACGTGACCAAAGCCTATCGGCGACTCATGAGCCAAAATCATCCCGACAAACTGGCGGCCAAGGGACTACCGGAGTCGATGAAAACCGTGGCGGAAGAAAAAACCCGGCAGATACGCGCTGCCTACGAGGCGATCAAAGAGGCGCGGGGGATGAAGTAGCCGTGTCGATTCGGACTAAGTGCATGACTGCTCGTCTACGCAAAAGCTTCTTGCCTCTTTTATCTCGAATTAGATATAGTCGCTCGCATGCCAAAACGGATCGCTTTTGCGGGAACGGCGCATGAGGACTTGCGGAGTCTCCCACACGAGCCGCGTAGGGAAGCCGGCTTTCAGCTGAATAAGGTTCAGATGGGCGACGACCCTGACGATTGGAAGCCGATGCCGAGCATTGGCGCTGGTGTGGCCGAGATTCGGGTGCGTGATACCTCGGGCGCGTATCGTGTGATCTACGTCGCCAAGTTCATTGAGGCGGTTTATGTCTTGCATGTCTTCAGGAAGAAAACACAAAAGACTTCATTACATGACATTGCGCTAGCCCGTCAGCGGTACAAAGAACTGGTGAGGAGTCGATCATGAAAACTTTTGGTAGCGTATGGGATGCAATCGAGGATTCTGCTGAAGAAGCGGAAAGCATGAAGGCGCGCGCGACGATTATGATGCGACTGCAAAAAACCGTTCGGGATTGGGAGTCATCACAAAGTGACGCGGCGCGTCGCTTAGGTATTACGCAGCCGCGCCTAAACGACCTGCTCCGTGGCAAGATCGATAAATTTAGTTTGGATGCATTGTTCGATCTGGCCTCGCGCGCCGGTCTGAAGGTATCTGTCGCTATTAAGCGCGCGGCATAAGGATTCACGATGCTCACTCCCTGGATTGCTCCTTCGATTCTTTCCGCCGACTTCGCGCGCTTAGGCGACGAGGTGAACAGTGTTCTCGCTGCGGGCGCGGACATCGTGCACTTCGACGTGATGGACAATCACTACGTTCCCAATCTTACGATCGGGCCACTATTGTGCGAGGCGTTACGTAAGCACGGAGTCGCGGCGCCCATCGATGTGCATCTGATGGTGAAGCCGGTGGATCGTATCGTTCCCGATTTTGCGAAAGCGGGCGCGAGTTACATCTCGTTTCACCCCGAAGCGAGCGAGCATGTTGATCGTACGCTGGGGTTAATCATGGAATCCGGTTGCAAGACGGGATTGGTATTTGATCCCGCGACACCGTTGTCCTATCTCGACTACGTGATGGATAAGTTGGACATGATTTTGCTCATGTCGGTGAACCCCGGCTTCGGTGGACAGAAATTTATTTCGTCGGCGTTGGATAAACTAGCGCTAGTGCGCAAGCGCATTGACCAGCATGTTGAAAATGGCGGTCGCGAGATTCGTTTAGAAATCGACGGCGGTGTAAAGATCGACAATATCGCAGCGATCGCGAAAGCGGGTGCCGATACGTTCGTGTCGGGTTCCGCGATCTTTGGCGCGAAGGATTACAAGGCGACGATTGCGGAGATGAGACAGGAGATCAATAAGGGTCGAGACGCGAAACGCGAGACAGGGGACGTGTAAGCGTTTTGGTACCACTTCGATCGCGTCGCGAGTCTTGTGTCCCGCGTTCCGATCTTATTCGTCATCCTCATCGTCTTCTTCCACGCGCGCCATTCGATCGCGTGTTGCCGGGACCGCGGCGCGCGCAGCCAGCATAGGTTTGGTGCGCTGTTTTGGTCGCGCGCCGAATACGACGATGGTCTTGCCGGTGGCGCGCAGCAGTCCTTGTTCTTCGAGCACTTTCAATACGCGGCCGGCCATTTCGCGCGAGCAACCGACTAAGCGCGAGAGTTCTTGACGGCTGACTTTGATTTGCATGCCTTCGGGATGCGTCATTGCATCGGGTTCGCTGCATAGGTCCATGATTGCGTGCGCGACGCGGCCGGTAACATCGACGAAGGCCAAGTCGCCAAGTTTGCGATTGGTACGATCGAGTCGCGTGGCCAATTGCGTCGCGAGTTCGAATACGAGTCCGGGGCTTTCTGCAGCGAGTTGTCGAAAGCGGGGATAAGTCATTTCCGCCAGTTCGCATTGTTGGCGTGTGCGTACCCAGGCGCTGCGCGTGGGTTGTTCGTAGAACAGGCCCATCTCGCCGAAGAACTGTCCCTTGTTGAGATAGGCGAGAACCATTTCGTTGCCTTCCTCGTCTTCGATCATCACTTCGACCGAGCCGCTGACGATGTAATAGAGCACATCGGGCAGATCGCCGGCGTGAATGATCACGGTCTTGCTGGGCACCGTACGGATTCGGCAATAACTTAAAAACCGATTGATCGCCGGAATGTCGCTTAAGGGGCGCGCAGCTTCTTCCATAGATACACCTTCAGGTCTGGTCAAAATTCTGGTTGCTTGGTCGAGTTGCTCTATCGTGCTATCGGCAGCGTAACGCATAACATAAGTACACGCACGGCAGGCGTTTTAATACATGACGCGCGCGAGGGCAAGCATTTATCGTCGATTGGGTAAATATCGGACGGCGCAAACAGCACCGAGCAGGGTTGATTTGACGTCCCGTCATAGCCAATACGCCGTGCGCGTCATGATCTTCGCCGTCAATTTCATGAGCGAGCGAATCGGTGGTGGCAATTCTTTGCCGCCTGCTTTTATAGCGCTTTCACCGTGGCGCGCTTCATCATTACTTATTTGTTCCAGGATCGCTCGCGTGCGCGCATCGCCTGCGGGAAGCTCACCCAAATGCGAATCTAGATGTCGGCCGACTTGTTTTTCGGTTTCGGCCACGAATCCCAGGCTGATGGTATCGCCCGCCAATCCCGCAAGTGCGCCCACGGCAAACGAACCGGCGTACCACAGCGGATTGAGAATGCTTTTTCGACCACCTAGTTCCTCGATACGCGTCGAACACCAGGCGAGATGATCGGTTTCTTCTTGAGCCGCCGTCATCATGGACTCTTGGGTCGCCGCGCTGTGTGCTGTGAGCGCTTGTCCGGCATACAGTGCTTGGGCCGCGACTTCGCCGGAATGATTGATCCGCATGAGGCCGGCGACTCGGCGGCGATCCGCTAAATCGATAACCGAATCGGCGATGCCGTGGGCGGGGTAGGGGCGACTGGAGGTGTGGACTCCTGCAATCGTGCGAAGCGTCCGATCCAATCTCCCGATTACGTTATCCAACAGACTGAAGGCTCGCGCTTCAGGTCGCAGTCCGGGACGGGTATTGCGAAGGTCCGGGGATTGCTCTTTATATAGTGAGTTTGGTGGGGTCATGGTTGGCGAGTTTACACGCGCAACCGCGCCAGGAGCCGCGACGCGCCGGCGCCGAAAGCTTAGATTCGAGCCCAGAAGTGGCTTTCCGGGCAAACTCCTTTGCAAACCCAAGGAGCGTCCATTAAACTCGCCGGCCTTTCGCGCCAGGTCCGCTGGATAAAGCGGGTCGGGTCAGTACTCCGGGAGTTCAGAATGAAGACTGTTTTCGCCAACGCGGCCACGATTCGTCGCGACTGGTACGTTGTTGATGCCGCCGACAAGACCTTGGGTCGCCTGGCTTCCGCTTTGGCGTTTCGTTTGCGCGGCAAGCACAAAGCCGAGTACACGCCGCATGCCGATACGGGTGACAACATCATTGTTCTCAATGCCGGCAAGGTGCGCGTCACAGGTCGCAAGCTCACCGACAAGTTTTATCACCATCACACGGGTTATCTCGGCAATCTCAAGACGACCAGCTTGCAGAAATTGCTTAACGAACATCCCGAGCGCGCGATTGAATTCGCCGTGAAGGGCATGCTGCCGAAAAATCCGCTGGGTCGTGCGATGTTCAAAAAACTGCACGTTTTTGCCGGCGGCGATCATCCGCATATTGCACAACAGCCGAAAGCGCTCGAACTGTAAATCCCTTTTCGTCTACACAACTCAAGACACTGTTAAGACACCATGGCTATTTCCACCAACTACGGCACCGGCCGACGCAAGACCTCCACTGCCCGCGTATTCCTGCGCAAGGGTAACGGCAAGATCACTGTCAA
>JAYTQU010000277.1:0-13373 GCA_043746555.1 Pseudomonadota bacterium
CAGTTAGTCCGCAGTTGGTTGCGGTCGGAATCGCATGGGCGTGCTCGATCGGTTTCATCGGTGGATTGCTACCCGCCATCCGCGCGGCGCGTCTTCCGGTCGCGACAGCATTACGAGCGGTGTAATTGCCACTGCCCTACATCGCAATGACCCCCTTGCAGAAACACCGGCAGGTGAATGCTCCTGCAACACCCGCATTTCCTACATCCCTGTAGGTCAGTAATGCAGGAGCAACTATCAGAGCGACCTACAGGGAGGTAGGAAACACTGGTAATGCAGGAGCAATTATCGGAGCGACCGAAAGGATTTTCGAGACATCGTAATTTCAGGAGCGATAGACAACTTATGATTCACGCACTCAACATCGACAAGGTCAGTAAACGTTTCGACGCGCATGTCGCCGTGGACGATCTGTCCATCGCGATTCCGCGTGGCGTGATTTACGGCATTTTGGGACCGAACGGCGCCGGCAAAACCACTACCATCCGTATGGTGATGAACATCATCGCCCGCGACGCCGGAAACATTTCCGTGCTTGGGAAAGACCCGGCTGCCGGTAACGGCGTCTTGCGTTCTATCGGTTATCTCCCCGAGGAACGCGGTTTATACAAGAAAATGAAAGTGCTCGACGTAATTGTGTTTTTCGCGCAGCTCAAGGGCATGCGGGAATCCACCGCACGAACGTCTGCGCTCGCGTGGCTGGATAAAATGGGGCTCGCCGGTTGGGCGCAAACCAAAGTCGAAACACTGTCGAAGGGCATGCAACAAAAGGTGCAGTTCATTGCGACGGTGTTGCACGAACCGGAACTGTTGATACTTGACGAGCCCACCTCGGGACTCGATCCCGTGAATCAAGAAGTCTTGCGACAAACCATTTTGGACGCTAAGCAACAAGGTCGCACTGTGATCTTCAGTACGCACAATATGGAACAAGCCGAACAGATGTGCGATTCGGTGTGCATCATCGCGGGCGGCAAGAAAGTGTTGGATGGCGAACTTAAAGACTTGCGTCGTAAGCACGCCGGACAACGATACGGAATCGAGCTGGAGCCGGATGCCAATGCCGAGCTTGTTGCAGCGTCGTTGCAACGCACACCGAATCTTTTGCACAGTTTGCAGCGGACCGACCAGCGCATCGAATTCGATCTCGCAGCCGGCGCGTCGACACGCGACGCACTTAAAGCACTGGCGGAAGCCGACGCTCACATCGCCAGCTTCATTCACTTGCAACCGTCATTGCGCGATATCTTTGTTCGCTACGCCGGCGGCGCGGCGATCGCGGAACGACATACAGCCTAAAGGAAAATAACCATGAACGAAATGTGGATCATCTTTCGACGTGAGTTCAAGGCTCGCGTTGCGACCAAGGCTTTCATTATCGGAACCCTGCTGTTTCCGCTGATCATCGGATCGTTCATCGTCGTCCCGATTCTGGTCGGTGGCAGAGCTTCGGAGCGCACCTTCGCGCTAATCAACGAAGCGCCGGCCGGAATGGCCGATCGCTTCGTCGAAACGCTCAATCGCGATCGCAAAAACGATTCGCGGACCGGCACAACACACTATCGCATCGAACGTTTGACCGGTGCTTTGGCGACGCACGAAGCGGAATTAAATCGTCGCGTGTTGGCTAAACAAATCGACGGCTATGTAGTGTTGCCCGCCGATATCTTGGCCACCAACGAAATTGTCTATCGCGCTCGCAATATATCCAGCATGGCCGTGAACGGTGACTTACAGTTTGCAGCGAATCGCGCCGTGCAAGCGGAACGCTTGGGCGAAGCAGGCATCGCGCCGGACAAATTGACCGAGATCATCAAGCCCGTGCAAGTGAACAGCGGACCAGTGACCAAAGATAGCGCGCACAAAGGATCGGCTACATCGTCATTCTTTATGGCTTACGGTATCGCCTTCCTGGTTTACTTCACCACGATCACTCAAGGGATTGGGTTGCTACGCAGCGTGCTGGAAGAGAAGACCAATCGCATCAGCGAAGTCATGGTGAGTTCCGTGCGGCCGGGATATTTGATGGCCGGCAAAATTATTGGCGCGGGTTCGGCCGCAATTCTGCAAGTCTTCACTTGGATCGCGATACTCGTCATCGGCGTCATCATTCTTTCGCAAGGCTTCTTTCCGCCCGAAGTGATCAATGCACTGAACGTCGCGCCGCTCGATATGCTCGCCTTCTTTTTGTTTTTTCTGCTTGGATTTTTTCTCTACGCGGCGATGTACGCAGCGATGGGTTCGATGGTGAATAGCGAACAGGAAGCCCAGTCGATCCAATCGCTCGGGATCTTGCCGTTGATTTTGCCGATGATGTTCATGGTGAAAATCATCAACGATCCGCTTGGCCCCACTGCCACGTGGCTTAGCATGATTCCATTCACTGCGCCGATCGCCATGCCGTTGCGGATGGCGTCGGAAACGCTGCCGGCATCTCAAATTGTCGGCTCGCTTGCGTTACTCGCGCTCGGAATGGTCGCCGTCATTTGGGTGGCGGGAAGAATCTATCGCATCGGCATCTTAAGCACCGGCAAGAAACCCAACTTGGCGGAGCTGATGAAGTGGATTAAGGCATCGTAGTGGTACCGTTTCGCTTATGAGCTCGTCCGACGACAACTCGACGAAATCCAATGGAGCGTATTGGCGCTGGCAGCTCGGCGGATGGGGCGTACTGTTTGTCAGCCAATTCCTGGTAGCGTGGAATCGGTTTTCCATTCCGCCTCTCAATGCAGCTGTTAACTACGGCTTGCTTATGAGTTTGTTTCTGGCGAGCACGCATCTAATACGCGCCCTTAGTAAGAAACGACATTGGATACTGCTAACTTGGAAGGCGCTACTAATTCGGCTGTTTGTGAGCGGAATGGGCCTGGCCATACTGATCGCTGCCGTGCACTTAGGCGTCGCCTTGATGCTGCAATCTTTCAAGATCGACATACGGCAGCAATTGAATATGCCCGCGAATCAATCGCTAGTAGTGGTGTTCTTCAACGCTCAGGCATACCTGTGGCTCTGGATTGCCGGTTACTTCGGGGTTGCGTTGATTCGGCAACGACAACGCGTTGGCGACGAAGAATCGCGCTTACGCGCCGCACTCCGCACTGCCGAACTTAATTTGCTCAAATCACAACTCAATCCGCACTTTCTCTTCAACGCGCTCAATACCGTGCGCGCGCTCATCAACGAAAATCCGCAACGCGCCGAATTGGCCGTGACGCAATTAGCGCGCACGCTACGCTACTCACTTAATTCATCGCGCGACGAACTGGTCTCGCTCGCCAACGAACTCGACATCGTGAAGGATTATCTTGGCATTGAAGCCCTGCGTCTTGCGGAACGCTTGACGATTGTTCAAGCAATCGCCGCTAACACGCTACCGGCGCAAATTCCCATTATGCTGTTGCAAACGCTGGTGGAGAACGCGGTAAAGCACGGCATCTCGCAGTTGCCGCAAGGCGGCACCCTGCATATTTCGGCGCGCATGGAAAACTCAATGTTAATCATCGTCGTGACCAACGATCGCCCGCTGATCAAAAACGCTGGAATCCCTTCGGACCGCGTTGGATTGGCCAATGCCATCGAACGATTACGATTGATGATCGGCCCAACGGCAACACTTGCGCTAGACTTGAGCCAGCCGTTGTTGGCAAAGGCGACCGTGCGTATCCCGCAGTCCGCATCGAAGGCGTAATTTCTTGAAGTGCAACAAAGGTACACACTAACAATGCGTGCAGCCATTATCGAGGACGAACCGTTGGCCCGGCGGGAACTACGCCGTTTGCTCGAACCGCACCCGAGCGTGGAAATCATCGGTGAAGCGGCGAACATCGATGAAGCCAAGAAGTTGATCGAATCGACTTCTCCCGACCTGCTGTTCCTCGACATTCACATGCCAGGCGGCACCGGTTTTGATTTACTCGAACAACTCGAACAAGTCCCTGCCGTGATTTTTACGACAGCCTACGATGAGCACGCCGTGCGAGCGTTCGAAATCGACGCCATCGACTATTTACTCAAGCCGATCGAACCGGAACGTCTCGCCGCTGCGCTAAGCCGTATGACAGCGCTCGCACAGCGCGCCAATAAACAATCGACCGACAACATTCTCGAGCAAATCTTCGTGCGTGACGGGCCGCGTTGTTGGTTTGTGCCGCTGCGCGAAGTCCATTTGATTTCCTCCGAAGGCAATTACGTGCGCCTCCACTGGCAACAAGCGAAACCGTTATTTGGGCGCTCGCTGGTTCACTTGGAGCAACGATTGGACCCGAAATTATTTTTTCGCGCCAACCGCCAGCAGATCATCAATCTGGAGTTCGTCGAGGAAGTCGACATGGGGACCGGCGGCCGACTGCACATTCAGTTACGCGGCGGACCGGAGATCGAAGTGTCGCGACGACAAGCGCGATTGTTCATCGAAAGAGCGGGCGGCTAAGGGCACCTACACGTCTATCGGCGGCTACCCGAGCCGCCGCTTCGCAAAGAATTGTCTTCACCCCGCCCCCATTGCGAGTTTGTGTTGCCGCGGCAACGTCACAGTGCAAGAATCCCGTCACTTTTTTCCGTCATGCCCACTCTATATATTGCCCCTGGGGGGACTCATCATGCTGCGTCTGAATGTAAACGGTAAAGACATGGTCGTCGAAGATGCCGACGACGACACGCCGCTGCTGTGGGTGTTGCGCGATCATCTCAAATTGGTCGGCACGAAATACGGCTGCGGCATTTCGCAATGCGGCGCTTGCACCGTGCACGTCAACGGCAATCCGGTCCGCTCTTGCCAGATTCCCGCATCTCAAGCACAAGGCCAAAAGATCACCACGGTCGAAGGGCTCGCACAAGCGGATGGCACTTTGAGCGCTCTGCAAAAGGCGTGGATCGATCACGACGTCGCGCAATGCGGGTACTGCCAAGCCGGTCAGCTCATGAGCGCGACCGCGCTTTTGAAGCACAAGCCCAAACCCACCGATGCAGACATCGATGCGGCGATGGCGGGCAATCTCTGCCGTTGCGCCACCTACATTCGCATTCGCAAGGCTATTCACGCCGCTGCCGGCAATCTTCAAGGAGGTGCCGAATGAGCACCCAACTGAATCTCGGTGTTGATACTTATCAGCAGTCCGTCATCGACTACGTCGAAGGTCGCATCGCCCTAATGCCCGACGCTGCGGAACCCAATTCCGTCGCTTATAACCGCCGCTCGTTTCTGAAGTTAACCGGTCTCGCGAGCGGCGGATTCGTTTTAGCGTTTCAAATGGGCGATGACAACGTCGCCCACGCCGACATGGATGCGAAGTTTGCGCCCAACGCATACGTGCGCATCACCAAGGACAACCTGATCACCATTTTCGCCAAGAACCCGGAGATCGGCCAGGGTGTTAAAACCTCGCTACCGATGATCGTTGCCGAAGAACTCGATGCCGACTGGTCGAAGGTTAAGGCCGAGCAATCGCCAATCAGCAGCGCTTACGGCACGCAAATGGCGGGCGGCTCGACGGCGATTCCACGCAACTGGGACACAATGCGCAAAGCCGGCGCGACGGCTCGATCCATGTTGATTACCGCTGCGGCTAAGAAGTGGAAGGTACCGGCGAGCGAACTCACTACCGATAAGAGCTTCGTGATCCATGCAGGAAGCAACAAGCGCGCAAGCTACGGTCAGCTGGCCGATCTTGCCGCCGCCGTACCCGTTCCTGCCGAGAGTTCATTAACACTCAAGAAGCGTGAGGAATTCAAACTGCTCGGGACGCGCGTCAGCGGCGTCGACAACCCACAGATTGTGACGGGCCAACCGCTGTTCGGCATCGATCAGCAATTACCCGGAATGTTGTACGCCGCTTACGAAAAATGCCCGGCTCACGGCGGCAAGGTGAAAAGCGCCAACATCGACGACATCAAGAAACTCCCGGGCGTGAAGGATTGTTTCGTTGTCGAAGGCACCAGTGAAGCAACCAGCGGCTATCCCGGCGTAGCGGTCATCGCGACGTCCACGTGGGCGGCGTTTAAGGCAAAGAAAATGCTGCGCGTAGAATGGGATGAAGCCACCGCCGCAAAAGACAATCTGGTGCAACTTACCGCGCAAGCGAAGGATTTGGCCAAGGAACAAGGCTCAACCAAAGTTAAGAACATCGGCGATGTCGATGCCGCGTTTGCTCAAGCGGCAAAGACGGTCGAAAGTTTCTACACTTATCCGTTCGTATCGCACTCGCCGCTCGAGCCGATGAACTGCACCGCTCATTACAAGGACGGGGCCATCGAGTTGTGGGCGCCGACTCAAATGCCGACGTTTGGTGTACGCGCGGTGTCGGCAGCCATAGGCGTGCCACCGGATAAAGTCACCATCAATCAAACTCGCGTGGGCGGGGGCTTCGGTCGTCGCTTAATGAACGACTACATGTGCGAAGTCGCGATGATCGCGAAACGCGTCGATGGGCCCGTGAAGCTGATGTGGACGCGCGAAGACGACATGACGCACGACTTCTATCGTCCAGGCGGGTTCCACTCGTTCAAAGGTGCGATCGATGCGAAAGGCAAGATCTCCGCTTGGCAGGATCACTTCATCACGTTTGGAACAAAAGGACGCCCCGTCAGCGGTGGTGGAATGAGCGGCACCGAGGTACCGGGACCTTTCGTGCCGAATTTCCGCTTGACGCAAACCTTACTGCCGCTCGGTCAACCCACCGGTCCGTGGCGCGCGCCGGGATCGAATTCGTTCGGGTTTGTCACGCAATGTTTTATCCACGAATTAGCCGTGGCTGCGGGTCGCGATCATCTTGAGATGTTGCTCGAACTCTTTGGCGAGCCGCGTCAGTTAGCTCCGAACGAAGGCGGTCTGCACACCGGTCGCGCTGCCGCGGTAATCAAGCTGGCGGCGGAAAAAGCCGGTTGGGGAAAGAAACTCCCTGCGGGTCGCGGTTTGGGATTGGCGTTCTACTACAGCCATGCCGGGCACTTTGCCGAAGTGGCGGAAGTGAGCGTGGACCAAAACAAGAAAATCACGCTACACAAGGTCACCGTTGCCGGCGACATCGGCCCAATCGTCAACTTGAGCGGTGCCGAGACGCAAGTGCAAGGCGCAGCGATCGACGGCTTCTCCACCATGATGGGACTCGAAATCGGCTTCGAAAACGGTCGCGTGCAGCAGAACAATTTCCACCAATATCCGATTCTGCGGATCAACCACACGCCGCAAGTCGAAGCGCACTTCATTCAAAGCGATTACCCGCCAACGGGCGTGGGTGAACCCGCGTTGCCGCCGCTAATTCCAGCGGTTGCCAACGCGATCTTCGCAGCGACAGGTCAGCGTGTGCGCACGTTGCCGTTGAGACGCGAAGGGTATTCCGTCTAACCGGTCGGTTTAACTCAACGAACTTAGCCTCAATCAGCCCTCTCTCGTATCAACGAGAGAGGGTTTTTATTTTTCGGAATCGCTCAATGACCGACGAACTCCGTCCGATCCGCCGCATCGTCACTGGCCATGACTTGCACGGCCGTTCGAGCATTGTCGAAGACGGCTCCTCGCCGGCAGGACGCTTGGTTCCCGAACGACCTGGCTATCGCGTTACCAATATTTGGCGCACCCTCGAAAGTCCGACCGCCATCGACGCGCTCGAGCGCATGGTTAATCATCAAGGCGTTGCTCCGCCTGTGAAGGGATTGGTGTGCGCTCGGGCGATGTGCTGATTCAACGCGGCACGAGTCATGCGCGGGCGAATCGCTCCAGAAAGATGGCGCGCGTATTGTTTGTATTGATCGCAGGTTGTCGCTAATGGATTACGACTGTCTGCGGAAACCTGAACTAATCGAAGCACTATAAGCATTACCATCGATGGTCACGCATGCCTCCGTCTGTTTTACTTGTCGAGCCTGCCGTCCGAGTGACGCGCTCTGATCGCGAGTCGGCTTGCACGCTTGTAAGACGCATAAAACCAATCGTGAATCGAGGTCGCATCCATGAATCGAACGATCGCATTGCTCACTGCCGGTATGCTGCTGGCTGCATTAAGCGCCTGCGCGCCAAAAACGCAATCGCAAACGCAAACGACGGGAGGCTCGACGTCCGGCGACTTCGGTCCGCCGCAAGGCGAGCCGGTACATGCCATCCTCACGACTCCACCGGAAGTTCCCCCGCCCACCAATCGCCATCAACCCGCCAAGGTCATCGTCGATCTTGAGGTGCGCGAAGTTGAAAAGGAAATTTCCGAGGGTGTCACTTACACATTTTGGACATTCGGAGGCTCGGTGCCCGGCAGCTTTATCCGCGTGCGCCAAGGCGATACGGTGGAGTTTCATCTCAAAAACAACCCTTCCAGTAAAATGCCCCACAACATCGATTTGCATGGCGTCACCGGTCCAGGCGGCGGCGCCGCATCGAGTTTCACTGCGCCGGGCCACGCTTCGCAATTCACGTTTAAGGCTTTAAATCAAGGCATTTACGTCTATCACTGCGCCACCGCGCCGGTCGGCATGCACATTGCGAACGGCATGTACGGCTTGATGTTGGTGGAGCCTCCCGAAGGGCTACCGCCGGTCGATCACGAGTACTACGTGATGCAGGGCGATTTTTACACCGTCGGCAAGTATCGCGAAAAAGGCCACCAAGCGTTCGATATGCAACGAGCGATCGACGAGCGTCCAACTTATGTGGTGTTCAACGGCGCGGAATCGTCGCTCACCGGACCCAAGTCGCTTAAAGCGAAAGTGGGCGAGACAGTGCGCTTGTTCGTCGGCAACGGCGGGCCGAATTTAGTTTCCAGCTTTCACGTGATCGGCGAGATTTTCGATCGCGTACAACAAGAAGGCGGTACGCACCCTCAGGAAAACGTCCAGACCACGCTGATTCCCGCCGGCGGCGCGGCCATCGTGCAGTTCCATCTTGAAGTGCCCGGCACTTATATCTTGGTCGATCACTCGATTTTCCGCGCCTTCAACAAAGGCGCGCTCGCAATGTTGCAAGTGGAAGGCCCGCCAAACAAAGCCATCTACTCCGGTAAAGAAGTGGACGAAACGTATCTCGGCAGTCAGACCGGCAGCATGCAAGCGGTTGCCGCAGCGGCGCAAGCGCAGTCGACCGGCAGTCTCACCAGAGAACAACAGATTCAAGCGGGCGGCGTGCTCTTCAAAGGCACTTGCTCGGTGTGCCACCAAGAGACCGGTCAGGGCATTCCCGGCGTCTTCCCACCGCTGGCCGGTTCGGATTTCCTGAAAGCGGATCCGCAGCGCGCCATCGGCATCGTGTTGAACGGATTGAACGGAACCGTGACAGTGAACGGCACGCAATACAACTCTGTGATGCCGCCGATGAGTCAGTTGAACGACGACGAAATCGCCAACATACTGACCTATGCGCTCAACAACTGGGGCAATACCGGACCTGCCATCAGTGCGGCGCAAGTGAAGTTGATTCACGATAAGACCAAGCGTCCTCAAGGTGCGGCAGATTGAATAGATTCGAATTGAATCCGAGGCAATCCGGCCGGCAGTTCGCAACTCCTGGGGTTGCGCTATTGGCTTTTATAATAATGTGGATTTGCGCTACCGCATCGGCAGCACAACGTTCCGCACTCACACCGCAGGTCGCCATTCCCGGCGGGGAGTTTCGTTCCGTATTGCCGCCTGCGCCGGACGTCGAGTCGGTAAAGGTTTTGTCGTTTCGAATGGATACGATGCCGGTCACCAATCGGCAATTCGCCGATTTCGTGCGCACGCATCCACAATGGCGTCGCGACAAAGTCATGCGGCTATTCGCGGACGAACAATACTTATCGCAATGGCAAAGCGCGGAACAATTAGAGTCCAAGACCGACGATCAACCCGTCACACGCGTCAGTTGGTTTGCGGCGAGCGATTACTGCGCGGCATACGGGCGTCGATTGCCCACATGGTACGAGTGGGAATACGTCGCCGCCGCCAGCGAAACAGCGCGCGATGCGCGACCAGACACCGCGTGGCGACAACGCATTCTCTCGTGGTATGAAAAACCAGCGCTCGGTCGATTACCGCCCGTCGGAAAAACACCCGCCAACATTTACGGCGTGCGCGACATTCACGGCGTTGTGTGGGAATGGGTGCAAGATTTCAATAGCATTCTCGTCTCAGGCGACAATCGCGAACAAGGCGATCCAAACATCTTGAAGTTCTGCGGCGCCGGCGTCTTGGCTCTCAAAGACAAAGAGAACTACGCAATCTTGATGCGCACGGCATTGTTGTCGAGTTTACAAGGCAACTACACCACCGCCTCACTCGGTTTTCGCTGCGCCAGCGACATCAACGAAACTAAACCATGAAACACCCTCACGCCCTGCTCGCACTGTTTCTTGTTTCCGTTAACGCGATCGCCACAGCCGCGACTCCTACCGAAACAATACCGAGCGATTCGATTTACCAATTGAATGTCGCGCTCACCAATCAAGACGGCAAAGCGATCAAACTCGATGTCTATCGCGGACATCCCACACTCATCACAATGTTCTACGGCAGCTGTCCCAACGTCTGTCCACTGCTATTCGAAACCGTTGAGCTCACCGAACGATCGCTAAACCCAAAACTACAATCGCAACTTCGTGTTTTATTCATATCGATTGATCCGGATCGCGACACGCCAAAAGCATTGGCGTCACTCGCCAAGAGCCACCACGCCGATACCGCGCGCTGGACTCTGGCGCAAGCCAACGCCACCGACGTGCGAAAAATGGCGGCCGTACTCAATGTTCAATATCGAAAATTACCAAATGGCGAATTCAATCACGCATCGGTCATCACGCTCTTGGACGCTGAAGGAAAAATCGTTGCGAAAACTAGTCAACTCGGTTCAATCGATCCCGAGTTCATGCAATCGCTGAAATCATCCCTGAAATAGCGGGCTAGTCCGGAAAGGCCACGCGATCCGCCGCGATTTCGTTTGCAAACCACTCGTGTGCCTGTTCAACGTCCCATGCACTACATGCCGCCGACTAACAAGGCCATCCCGGCGATGACCTTTTCCAGATTGCCGATCCGTGGATCAACAAATGCGAATCCCGGTTGCCCGTTAGTTCGCTCGTGGTTCGTTGGTACGCTTTGGCAGTAGAAGAATTCTCTTTATATCCTTCACGAGCAGCAACAGATGCAGAGTATCCGTTGAACTCAGTTCGAAATTGAAGTGCTCGTAGAATTGTTTTGCGCTCGCATCTGTTGACTGAGCTGATCGCAAAAGTCATTGAAGCGCGTAATACACTCAATATCCGACTCAATATCCGACGCCAAGTGTTTATGATCTCGATGGGTGGCTTCGATACGCACGCCAACGAACTCAACACGCACAACAATCTTTTCGGCCAAATTGGCCCAGTGCTAACAGCATTTCACGACGTGCTGGTCACGCTCGGTGAAATCAACAACGTGGCCACCTTTACCCTTTCCGACTTTGCCCGAACGTTTCAACCCAACACCGGCGGCGGCGCCGATCACGCCTGGCGCAATCATCACTTCACTATGGGCGGCAGCGTCAAGAGCCAACAGTATTACGGCGCGTTTCCAACGCTCGCATTGAATGGACCCGATGATACGGGTGAAGGACGCTGGATTCCAAGCACAGTGGTCGATCAATATGCCGCCACTCTAGCGTCGTGGTTCGGTGTTGACGCGACGGGACTTGCAACGGTGTTGCCGAATCTCAGTAACTTCGCCACCAGTGATTTAGGATTCATGGCGTAAGCAAGTTCGATAACGTTAGCCCTACTCTGCCTGCCTTGCGCAATTTCCGGCTTGCAGCAAGCACGACGCGTTAATACAAACCAAATGCGCGCAAAACTCTGCCGCAACTATTTAAGCTCAATAGCCCATCGAGCCAAGCAATAATCGACGGAAATTATCGGGAATTTGTGGCCTGACGACAGCTTGACAACTTGACTGTCGCTGCCGATTTTTTCTGTCTTTTCCAGGTGGGACGAGTGTACCAAACGCCTGCGGTCTTGACGAGACTGGTTTTGGATTTCGGATTTCGCTAAATAGCCCACCTCAATCGACCGGTCTCGATTCCCTTGCCAGGAGAAACGCATGTCAGCGACGATTCCGATTCACGGCGTGTGCGATTTCCGTTTCAACAAAGTACGTGAACTTTTTCAGCGTAGCTTCGACTCTGATACGGAAATCGGCGCGGCTGTCTCGTTTGTATTGGATGGGAAAACCGTTGTCGATCTGTGGGGCGGACACTACGACGCTGCTCGGACTCGCGAGTGGGAGCGCGACACGTTGGTGAATGTCTATTCCACAACCAAAGGGATGACGGCGCTTTGTGCAAATCAACTGATCGAACGTGGTCTTTTGGATGTCTATGCGCCCGTCGCGAAGTATTGGCCCAAGTTCGCTGCCGCAGGAAAGGAAAACATTTCGGTGAAATGGTTGCTATCGCACAAGGCCGGACTTCCCGGCGTACGCGAGCCGTTGCCTTTAGGATCGCTCTACGATTGGAACCGCATGTGCAACGTTCTCGCCGCGCAGGAACCATGGTGGACACCCGGCGACGGTCACGGCTATCACGTTTTCACGTTTGGATTTCTCGTCGGAGAGTTGGTGCGCCGCGTAACAGGCGAAAGCATCGGCGCCTACTTTCGCAAACAAATTGCTGAACCGCTTGACGTCGATTTCCATATCGGACTCGATCAGAAACATGATGCGCGCACATCGGACATGTACGGCGTGTCGATCGGCAATCGTCCGGCGTCCGCGACGCCGCAAACGCCGACCACAGGGCCGTTCGCCGACCTCGCTCGCGCAATGCAAGATCCCACAACGATGCAATACGCCGCTTTGTTGAATCCTCCTCAGACTCGCGATGCAGTCAACACTCGCGAATGGCGTGCGGCGGAAATTCCGGCCGTCAACGGACACGGCACAGCGCGCGCACTCGCGCGAATCTACGGCGCACTGGCACGCGGCGGCGAAATCGATGACGTGCATATTCTAAAACCTGCGACTATCGAACGCGCCATCGCCGAAGAAGCAGTCGGACCCGAACGCGTTTTCTTTGGCGGCGTCTCGATGCGCTACGGTCTTGGATTCATGCTCAGCGAAAACTCCAATCGCTATGCACGACTAAGCCCAAATCCACGCGCCTTCGGTCACACCGGCGCGGGCGGTTCGCTGGGTATGGCCGATCCCGATGCCAAAATAGGCTTCGGTTTCACCATGAATTGCATGCAAGCCGGAATGGTTACCACCGGCACAACTCCCGGCATGATGATCGATGCGTTTTACGATGCGTTGATTTAGCCGGAGAAAAAACGATCTTGCGTTACGGCACTACTTCTACTTTGTCAGGTTGGGATCAAGCGATGCGGGGCAAGGCGCAACGGCCTGAAAAAGCGCAGCGTACACGGCAGTACGTGAGTATTTTTCAG
>JAYTQU010000278.1:0-8015 GCA_043746555.1 Pseudomonadota bacterium
ATAACCCGAAGGTCGTAGGTTCAAATCCTACCCCCGCTACCAATCTCTCCATGCGTAGGCAACAATAATTTGTTGCCTACGCATGGAGAGATTGAATACGAACCGCAGGTGCCGACTGTCGCGTCAGCGTCGCTTACAAAAGATTCACTTGTCTTGCGCGGCTTGCGCGCGCCGACCGTAGCTTCAGGGTCGCATGACGATTCGCAAGCGTTCTCAGAATCAGAACGCGGCGCGTCCGCTAATCGGTAACTACCTTTGCGCTGTATGATTTTCGTTGACGCGCCTTCCATACTCTCCAAGCCAGAAGCGTAATGGCGATGCCGAGATATAAGAGCGGTTGGCGCACGTCTGATTTCACCAGCCAATAAAAGTGCCACACTCCTAGTAGCACGATCACATAGATCAACCGATGCAATTTGCGCCAGCGTTGCGCGCCGAGTCGACGAATCCAACCGTTGGTGGAAGTAATAGCCATCGGAATCAGCATCAAAAATGCCGCGAAGCCGATGGTGATAAAGGGGCGTTTGGCGATGTCTTTGATTATTCCTGACCATCGCATTTCTTGGTCGATTATCAACCACGTTAGAAAATGCAACGTTACGTAGAAAAACGCAAACAGACCCAGCATGCGTCGAAACGCGAGCGGCCAGGGTTTGCCGAGAATGTCTTTGAGCGGCGTGACCGCGAGTGTAATGACGAGAAATCGCAGCGCCCACAGTCCGAGTTGGTGTAGCAATTCCTCCACCGGATTCGGGCCCAAACTTGCCCCATGCACCGCAAACGCCCGTAGCATCAAATCGGCGAGCGGCACTAGACAGGCAAGAAAAACCAGCGGTTTGTAAACGAGCCGAATCGCCTTTAAGGATGTCACGAAAGCGATTAGTAGTACTTGTTCAAATCCATGTTGGCGTACAGGGAAGCAACTTGTTCGCTGTAACCGTTGAACATCAGTGTTTCCTGTTTGCCCGAAAAGATACTGCCGCCGATGCGGCGCTCGCGAGCTTGGCTCCAGCGCGGATGATCTTTATGCGGATTTACGTTGGCATAAAAACCATATTCTCGCGGCGCGGCAATGTTCCAGGACGTGGGCGGTTGCTTTTCCGTAAATTTAATTTCGACAATCGACTTAATGCCCTTAAAGCCGTATTTCCATGGCGTAACCAATCGCAGCGGTGCGCCGTTTTGATTCAATAACGATTCGCCGTACAAGCCCACCGCCAACAACGCCAGCGGGTGCATCGCTTCGTCGATACGTAGACCTTCAACGTACGGCCAGCTCAGAGAGTTCCAATTCTGCCCCGGCATTTGATCGGGGCGATACACGGTCTTGAAGGCGACATATTTCGCATTCGATGTGGGTTTGAATCGCTTGAGCACATCGCCGAGCGGAATGCCCACCCAAGGAATGACCATCGACCACGCTTCGACGCAGCGCATTCGATAGATGCGCTCTTCCAACGGGTACGGTTTGATCAAATCCTCGAAAGAGAAATCGCCGGTGACCTCGGCTTCGCCGGTCACTTTGACTTTCCAAGGCTGCGATTTGAATTTGCCGGAGTTTTCGGACGGTTGTTGTTTGTCCGTTCCGAATTCGTAATAGTTGTTATACGTGGTCACGTCTTCAAACGAAGTCGGCGTTCCGGTCGTGCTGAACTTCGCATTCTTCGTAAATTGAAGTTTGGTGGCAGCGGAGCTGGTGTTCACAAACGCCGTGCCGATTAATCCCGCGGCGACTGCGCCTTGCAGAAGTTCGCGGCGATTCAAGTAAGCGCTTGGCGAAGTAATCTCCGAAGGGGCTATTCGCGCGCAATCTTGCGGATGTGGTCGGCGGATGAACATGGGGCTACCTCTCGCACACTTGACCGGTTTAATCAATAATTTATCACGATGTGGCATCGTTCATCCGCGTATCGGTTCAAGAAGTGTGTACTCGCGCGACTAAGTTGACGAGTTCGCGAACAAACGCGTACTGTCACGCAAGTTTTCGCCACCGGTTTTCGCCGCCAATTTTCGGTAGAGTAGTGACGAACGCAAGACTAAGCAGGAGAGCAATATCATGGGCGTTGGAGACTCAATTCGATTCAGAGCGGTGGTGGGCTCGCTGTCATCGGGGCTATTGCTCTGCGGACTCGCAGCTTGCGGGGGTGGAGGCGGTGGCGGCGGCGGCCCGCACTTTTCACCAATCGGCGTCGGCAGTTCCAGCGGCAATTCCTACGCAGCCGGCATATTTATGCCGTCGGCGCAGTTCAAAGGAAGCTGCGCCGCGCCTCGTCCAGGCAATGCCGACGATCGACAGGGCACGACTCTAGACGAGCAACTATGGCTTCGCTCCTGGAGCAATGAACTGTATTTATGGTATTCGGAAATACCCGATACCAATCCGGCCGGCTACACCACAGCGACATACTTTGACGTGTTGAAGACGTCGGCTAAGAATTCAACGGGAACCGATAAGGACAAGTTTCACTTCACTCTGGATACGGCAGCAGCCAATGCCTTTTTTCAAGCCGGAACTACAGTTGGCTACGGATTCGAATACACCGCCATTCAGTCCAGAAATATTCCACGGGATTTTCGAGTCTCGTATATCGACACCAATGCACCGCCGGCCGCAATCGCGACAGGAATTGCAAGAGGCGCAAAGATTTTGAAAATCGATGGCGTAGACCTCGTAAACGCCACCGATTTGGCAAGCATTGCCACACTCAACGCAGGGTTATCGCCAAGCGCGTCTGGTCAGCAGCACAAGTTCACGATCTTGGACCTCGGTGCCACAGTTTCACGCGATGTGATACTGACGAGCGCGGTGATTACGCTGACGCCGGTGAAAATTTCAACGAGAATTGGCGCGGTCGGTTATCTAATGTTTACCGATCACATTGCCACGGCGGAATCGGAGCTGGTTTCAGCAGTGCAGAATCTGCAAGGAGTACCGGACCTGGTGCTTGACATTCGCTACAACGGCGGCGGCTATCTCGATATCGCCAGCGAATTGGCCTACATGATTGCGGGATCGCATACCGGCGGACATTTCTTCGAACAAACGCAGTTCAATAATAAATACACGACCGTCGATCCAGTGACCGGTGACGCGCTCGTACCGACTCCGTTTCATACGCAATCGCAGGGATTTTCCGTGCCGAGCGGCACAGATTTGCCGACGCTGAATTTGCCCCGGGTCTTTGTATTGACGGGCTCCGGTACTTGCTCGGCGAGCGAATCGGTTATGAACGGATTGCGCGGTGCCGGAGTCACTGTCATTCAAATCGGCTCGACCACCTGCGGCAAACCGTACGGTTTTCATGCGCAGGACAACTGCGGTACAACTTACTTCAGCATCGAATTTAAGGGCAGCAACAGTGCAGGATTCAGCGATTACTACGACGGATTTGTGCCGCAGAACACCGCTACGATTCCGGTAGGCACGCCTATGCAGGCGATCTTGCCGGGCTGCTCGGTTGCCGACGACTTCAATCACGCGCTGGGCGATCCGCAGGAAGGACGACTCGCTGTCGCATTGGCGTATACCACCGGTGGAGCGGGCGCTTGTCCGACGGCCACGGGTTTTGCTCCGGCGCGCGTCAAGATTCAAAGCGTCCAGGGCGAAAGCAATGTTGCCGACGCGATCGTTGTGAAATCGCCGTTACGCGAAAATCGCTGGTTGCGTTAGCGGGTTTCGTTATTGGACGTTCAGATGAAGACACAGCGAACAGTCGGTATTGTTAGCGTTGGCGTCGCGTTGGCATCGCTTGTCGCGTGCGCGCATTCAGGCGCAGCAGATCGGGCGGGTGTAATCGTCGAGCCCACGGCAAAAAGTCGCTTGGCATTGCAAAACGCAGTCAGTCGGGCGCTAGGCGCTTCGTACGTGGTGTTGGCCGACGATGCTTTGACGACCGACGATACTTTGTTCGTCGAGCCTGCCCGCGTTCGCGAATTTGGCGGGCAACGAGTGCAGGGCCGCGAGACTCGCATGCCAGAACGATTTCACCTGGTGAAGGAGGGGAAGACGTGCATTCTGATTCATGAACGAACCGGACAGCGTACGTCGCTTGTGGACACCGAGTGCAAGAACGACAAAAAGAAATAGCGCCGCTGTCGGCTCATTTTGCTTAGCGCTATTGCGCGACCGGCGCGTACAGCCGAGAATTCCCGTACTAAATAACCTAAGCAGCGGGAGAGCGTCATGAGTTCCATTAATGCGGTGACCGAGTTGACTCTAGACGGCGATGTCGCCGTGATTACTTTGGATTCGCCGCCCGTGAATGCGTTGTCGCAACCGGTGCGTGCGGGGATTCTGGAAGGCGTGAAACAAGCCGTCGCCGATTCGAAGGTGAAGGCGATCGTGCTCACCTGTAAGGGCAAAACGTTCATCGCCGGCGCCGATATCACCGAGTTCGGAAAGCCGCCGCAAGGGCCGAGTTTGTTCGACGTGCAAGACGCCATCGAAAGCTCGCCGAAGCCCGTGATTGCCGCGATTCACGGCACGGCTTTAGGCGGAGGATTGGAAGTCGCGTTGACTTGTCATTATCGCGTTGCCGTCGCCGGCGCAAAATGCGGGTTACCGGAAGTGAAGCTTGGATTGTTGCCGGGCGGGGGTGGAACGCAGCGTCTACCGCGCATTGTCGGTCCCGAAAAAGCATTGGAAATGGTGACGTCCGGCGAGCATGTGGGCGCGAAAGATTGCGCAGCGATGGGATTGATCGACGAGTTGGTCGATGACTTCGATCTTGCCGGCAACGCCGTCAACTTTGCGCGCACAGTGCTCTCTGAAAAGCGGCCTCTCAAGAAAGTGCGCGAGCAAAATGCGAAAGTTGAAGCGGCGCGCGGAAACACCGAGTTGTTCGCCAATTTCCGCAAAACCAATGCGCGCAAATTCCGCGGATTCCTTGCGCCGGAATACAACATCCGCTGCATCGAAGCGGCAGTGAATCTGCCGTTCGAAGAAGGTCTTAAAATCGAGCGCAAACTTTTTATGGAGTTAATGAACGGTTCGCAATCGGCCGCGCAACGGCATGTGTTCTTTGCCGAACGCGAAGTCTGGAAAATCCCCGATGTCGGCGGCCACACGCCGATCATCGCCGTCAACACGGTTGGCATCATCGGTGCCGGCACGATGGGCGGCGGCATCGCGATGAATTTCCTTAATGTCGGCATTCCCGTCACGATCGTCGAGACGAAGCAAGAAGCGTTGGACCGCGGCTTGGGAGTCATCCGCAAGAATTACGAGAACACGGCAAAGCGCGGCCGCATCACGATGGACGATGTCGAGAAGCGGATGAAGCTTCTGACGCCGACGCTGAAACTCGAAGATTTGGCGCAATGCGATCTAGTCATCGAAGCCGTGTTCGAAAATATGGAGATCAAGAAGGAAGTATTCGGTAAGTTGGACCGTATCGTTAAGCAAGGCGCGATTTTGGCGACCAACACGTCGGCGCTCAATATCGATGAAATCGCGACAGCGGTGAAGAGGCCTGATGCGGTCATCGGCTTGCACTTCTTTTCGCCCGCGAACGTGATGCGGCTGCTTGAAGTGGTCCGCGCCAAGGAAACATCGAAAGCCGTGATCGCTACGTCGATGCAGCTGGCGAAACGCATCAGCAAGATCGCGGCGCTGGTCGGCGTGTGTCCCGGATTCGTCGGCAACAGAATTTTGGCGGCGCGCTCTCGCGCATCGCAAACGTTGTTGATGCAGGGCGTGATGCCGTGGGATATCGATCGCGTGCTGTACGACTTCGGCATGCCGATGGGTCCGTTCGCGATGTCGGATCTCGCGGGCCTCGATATTGGCTGGTCGAAAGAGACTTCCAAGAGTTCCACGGTGCGCGAAATACTTTGCGAGATGGACCGCCGCGGCCAGAAGACCAACGCGGGTTACTATGACTACGACGAGAAACGCAACGCGAAGCCATCGCCGGCGGTCGAAAAAATTCTCAAGGAATTTGTCGCCAAGGCGGGTGGCACGGTGCGCACGGTAGCCGATGAAGAAATCCTAGAGCGATGTACCTATCCGATGATTAACGAAGGCGCAAAGATTCTCGAAGAAGGCAAAGCGATTCGCGCTTCCGACATCGACATCGTGTGGATCAATGGTTACGGCTGGCCGGTGTATCGCGGCGGACCGATGTGGTATGGCGATCACATCGGTTTAGATAAAGTGCTCGCCAAGCTCAAGCAATACGAAGGCCCGGATTTCAAACCGGCTGCGTTACTCGAACGCTTGGCGAAGGAAGGCAAGAAGTTTCGCGATCTCGACAGTAAGTCGTAAGGCTCGATGTCGCTAGACTCGGGGAAATCTTCAAGCTCAGGTTGTGGGCGGATGTGGCGGATGCGGCGGCGGTGGCGGCTCATTGAACGGTCGCACTGCGCGGGGCGGATGTGGCGCATGAGGCAAATGCAGACGTCGGCCGTTTTCCGGGCCGTGTTCTTCATGCTCCGGTACCGTAATCGCAAGCGCTGTCGCCGAACCCCTCAGCGTTGGCTGGGAAAGTTCGGTACTAGACACGCTACGTCGACGTATCGAGCGCGGACCGGTTTAAACGGCGACGCGCAACTTCGTAAACGAATCGCGTAGCTCGCGCTTCAGCACTTTGCCGATCGCGCTGCGCGGCAACTGATCCATGAATTGGAGTGTCGCGAGTCGCTGAGTCTTGCCGACTTTGGCGTTGAACCACTCGATCAATTTCGACGAGTCGATGGTCGCATTGGGCTTTAATACCACAAACGCGATGGGCGTCTCGCCCCATTTTTCAGAAGGCACGCCAACCACTGCGGCATCTGCAATCGCAGAATGTTCGAGCAACACCGCTTCCAAATCGCTCGGATAAATATTGAAGCCGCCGGAAATGATCATGTCCTTTTTGCGATCCATCAATTGCAAAAAACCGTCGGCGTCGAAACGGCCCACATCGCCGGTGCGAATGAAGCGCTTGCCGGCACTGTCGAACCATTCGGCTTCCTTCGTCTTCTGCGGCTGATTGTGATAACAATTCATCATGGCGGGCGAATGACCGACCACTTCGCCGATTTCTCCAGGCGCAACTTCCTTGCCGTCTTCGCCGATCAAACGAATGTCATGTCCTGGCGCTGCTTTGCCCACCGTGTGTAATTTGTCCGGATGTTCATGCGCACGCAGCGAAAAGGTTCCACCGCCTTCGGTCATGCCATACACATCGACTAATCCACCCGCCCAACGTTTCAAAATATCTGCCTTGAGCGCGGCAGCGAAGGGCGCGCTGGTGCACATTTTCATCTTGAACGTCGATAAATCGAATTCATTGAAATGAGGCACGGCCATCACGCGTTGGTATTGCACCGGCACCAACATGGTGTGAGTCACTCGATGTTGCTGTGCGAGCTCCAAATATTTCGCGGCATCGAACTTCGCCATCAAGATCACTGTGCCGCCGCGAGCAAGAGTGGGGAAGAAGGCAACGAGCGTTGTGTTTGAATAGAGCGGCGTTGCAAGCAGCGTAATCGTATCCGTGTCGTACAAATTAATCGCCGCGCGCGCGACGTGCAACCAACGCATGTGGTGCGACTGCACGATCCCTTTCGGTGTGCCGGTGGTGCCGGATGAATAAATGAGGTTGAACGGCAGTTCGGGCGCGATCTCGACGGGCGCGGGTTTTGATCCTGCGGGCATTAACCAGCTACTGAAAGCATCCCCGGCGGTCGAATCGTCAAGCGCAATGAAGCGCGCTTTGATTTGCGCTCGCGTGTTGGTGAATAGATTTTCGGTTGAGGCGTCAATGAAGACGCGATGCGCGCCGGAGTCGGCGATCATCGTTGCCAAACTTTCCGGTGTGGAAGAGGGCGCCAGCGGCGCGACGGCGATGCCTACGCGCAGCGCGCCGAGATACAAAGTCGAATACTCGATCGACGTCGATGCGCACACCGCAACGACATCGCCCTTTTTTAATCCATCGTGTTGCAGCGTCGCCGCGATACGATCCATCATTGCGTCGAGTTCCGCGAACGTCATCCGCCGCTGGTTGTGAACCAACGCCCAATGCGAC
>JAYTQU010000279.1:0-5974 GCA_043746555.1 Pseudomonadota bacterium
CTTGGTACAAAAATGCATGCGCGCCGTTGAACATCGACAAGAAGAGATCCTCACCGCGCATTTGTCCCTCAAGAAAGTGATGATCGCCAGTGCCGGTGAGAAATGTGCCGGTGACTCGATCGTGCGACTGCGAAAATTCTCCAACCGCCGGATAGCTTGTGCCGGCGTCGTCGGTAAACGTCACTTCCCACCGGCCGGCAACATCGGCGTTGTCGGTCGATGGCGTTGCGAAGAAGCGAAATGTTTTGTCGTACTCGGCATTCAGCGGAAGTTTTTGTTCCGCGCCGCCCGGGCGAATCATGGTCACTTCGCCGGTGAGCGAGGTACGATTGATCTTCGCGGATAAGCGATTTTCCAATCCGGGAAATATCGCCGTTAAGGTTTCATTAGCTACAGCAACATCATTAACGCGTGTGCGTTCCGCGCCATTTTTGAGATACAACACTAGCGCATCGGACTCGCGAGCGATCTCCAACTGAAAAGGTAGTTCGCCACCCGGCAATGTTAGCGTCGCCCGATAGATACCGAGCTTTGGCTCGTTGAGCCGGCCGCAACCGGCTAGCAGCACCGTGCCCGCTGCAAATAGTCCGAGTGCAAAAAAGAATTTTCTTCATGACTTCAAGCTATTTGTTAACCGGAATATAACCAGAACATAACTGACACTCCGCCGCCGCCCGATTAGCATAAAGTCTCGTGCATCGTGCACGCTGGCGGCATTGTATGTCCATTCTTCTCGATCAAATCACCAAACGTTATCAAGGCAGCCCGGTTGTCAACGACGTCTCCTTGGAAATCGCCGAGGGCGAGTTCTTTGTGTTGCTCGGTCCGAGCGGCAGCGGTAAAAGCACGATGTTGCGCGCTATCGCCGGACTCACTGGGGTCGATCATGGTCGGATCTCGCTGCATGGCAACGACGTTACGCGATTGTCGCCGCGCGAACGGCAGGTTGGATTCGTGTTTCAAAACTACGCGCTGTTCCGCCACATGACCGTCGCCGACAACATCGAGTTTGCGTTGCGCGTTCGTAAAGTAAAAACGGCGGAGCGTGTGGCGCGCCGCAAAGAGTTGCTGAGACTAGTCGCGCTCGAAGGCATGGACAACCGACTGCCGACGCAGCTCTCGGGCGGTCAACAACAGCGCGTCGCGGTGGCGCGCGCGCTTGCGCATAAGCCGAGCGTGGTGCTGCTCGACGAACCCTTCGGCGCGCTGGACGCGAAAATTCGCGAAGAACTGCGCACCACGATTCGTCAAGTACAACGCGAACTCGGCATCACGATTATTCTCGTCACGCACGATCAAGAAGAAGCGTTCGCGCTAGCCGATCGCATTGGCGTGATGAACTTGGGCCGCTTGCTCGAAGTAGGTCGGCCCGATGAACTATATACGCGACCAGCCACGCGCTTTGTCGCTACATTTTTGGGCGCGGCGAATTTGTTGCTGGCGCGGCAGACGGTCGACGGCATTCGCGTCGGCACCACACCGTTGGCCGCGCGTTCGCAAGAGCGATCCGAAAATAGTCGCGAGCACGAAGTGGTCGCGGTGCTGCGTCCGGAAGAAATCGAATTGAGCGTGTCGCGCGACGATCTTAAGGCAACCTATTTGGGAACGGGAGTCGTTCAGTCGCGACTCTTTACCGGCGCGAGCGAACGATTGCGCGTGCAAATGGCCGGCGGCTGCGATGTGACCGATAGTCATCAAGCCGGCGCGGCGGTGCTCGATGTGACGCGCACACAACATGAACAACGACTGTTGCAGTTAACCATTGGTCAAAGTGTGTCGATCGGCGTACGTCGTATCCATGTTTTGCCGACGCCGCTGTCGAGTTTCACGGCGTATGCAACCAACGAAAGCGCGGCGCAGGCATTGAAACAACACCCGTTGCTGGACGAACTCGCGACGCGCATGAAGACCCGCGTATCTACACGCGTAGAGCCGTCTCTGTCGTCCCAACAATTGCCGTCGTCATCGTCGCAAACCGATTTGCTCAGCGGTGTCGCCGTCATCAGCGGAGCGAACAATGCCGCTGAGCAATGTCGTTGGTTGCTTGCGCGCGGCGCGACGGAAGTTTTCTTGTTGCCCGAACCAAGCATTAAACCGCAGCGCGTATTGATTCATTGGACGGGAGAGGCCGCGCGCCGCGGAACACTTGCCGTTGCCGCGTCGGTCTTGCGTCATCTACCAGCCGAAGCGATGTATCTCGGGATTTTGCCCGGCAGTACGCCGGAAACGCAGCGACCCGCGGGAGTACGCGATTTGCTGAATGCGCGCTCGGAAGCGCAAGCGGTTCACGGTCTCGATATCCGTACCGAGTTGCGCTTCGGTGAAGTCGCACAAGAACTTGTGCAACAACTCACGGCGACGCCAAGTGAAGCGACAACGGAGAGGTTGTCGCAAATGTTGATTCTCGGCATCACCGATCCCGCACAGTTAACGCAATTCGGCGAGCTGTTAGCGCTGGCGTCGAGTGCGCCGTTACTGATTGTCTGTCGACCGACCGAAGTCACGCAGTACGTATCGCCTGCGTCACTCGTATCGCCCGCTTCATCCGTATCACAAGTGGCGCGATGAAACTTTGGCAGCTTGGCAATCGGCGACTGACGACTGGCATACACCGATCGGCGGGCGCGATGTTGGTTCCGATCTTTGTGCTGTTGTGCTCCGGATGCGCGCCATCGAGTACCGCCGACGATGGCGTCAAGCGCGTGCAACTACTCAACGTGAGCTACGATCCCACTCGCGAGTTCTATCGCGAAGTCAATGTCGCGTTTGCGAAACAGTGGCAAGCGCAAACCGGACAAATCGTAAGCGTCAATCAATCGCACGGCGGTTCCGGCAGTCAGGCGCGCGCGGTGATTGAGGGCTTGAACGCCGATGTCGTCACGCTTGCGCTCGGTTACGACATCGACAAAATTCATCTCATCGGCAAGCGACTGGGTGCCGATTGGCAACATCGTTTGCCGGACAACAGTGCGCCTTACACATCGACAATTGTATTCTTGGTGCGCAAGGGCAATCCGAAAAACATTCGCGACTGGGACGATCTGATTCGCGACGACGTGCAAGTGATTACGCCCAATCCAAAAACATCCGGCGGCGCGCGTTGGAATTACTTGGCCGCGTGGGGCTACAAGTTGAATCGCGAACTCGGCGGCGATCTAACAAAACTCGACGACACTCGTGCTGCGCGAGAGGTGGCTGCGGCACAAGCGAGCGCCGAGCGTTTCGTTGCGACTCTCTACAGTCATGTCCCGGTGCTCGACAGTGGCGCGCGCGGCGCCACCAATACGTTTGTGCAGCGTGAGATTGGCGACGTGTTGATCGCGTGGGAAAACGAGGCATTGCTGTCGCTCAAAGAACTGGGATCCGAGCGACTAGAGCTGATCGTGCCGTCGATCAGCATTCTTGCGGAACCGCCCGTGGCGCTAGTCGATACCGTAGTCGATCGCAAAGGCACGCGTCAGGTCGCCGAAGCCTATCTGCAATTTTTGTATACGCCCATCGGCCAAGAACTCGCGGCTCGTCATTACTTTCGACCACGCGACAAGGAAGTTGCGGCAAAGCACGCCGATGTGTTTAAAAAGCTCAACACATTTTCGATCGACGAGGTATTCGGCGGCTGGAGCAAAGCGCAACAGACGCATTTCGCCGATGGCGGAATGTACGACCGCTTGTATCAACTGAATTCCGCACGGACCCACGGTTCGTAGTCCGATGGCGACCTTCAAACAAAAGAGCGTCATTCCCGGCTTCGGACTTACGTTCGGTTTCACCGTCTTTACGTTGAGTGCCGTCGTATTGGTTCCGTTGGCCGCGCTGGTCATCAAGACGGCTGGACTCGATTGGTCGCAATTCCTGAAGATCGTGCTCGATCCGCGAGCACTGGCGTCCTATCGACTTACATTTGGTTCTGCCGCACTCGCTGCCGCCATCAACACCGTATTCGGCTTTATCATTGCGTGGACATTGGTGCGATACGAATTTCCCGGCCGTCGTCTACTCGATGCGTTAATCGACATGCCGTTTGCCTTGCCGACGGCAGTGTCCGGTATCGCGTTGACAGCAGTATTTGCCGGCAACGGTTCGATCGGCCGCTATCTCGATCGGTTGGGGATTCATGTTGCGTATACTTGGATCGGCGTCGTACTGGCGCTGACGTTGATCGGCATGCCGTTCGTCGTGCGCTCGGTGCAACCGGCGCTGCTCGAAGTGCAACGCGATTTGGAGGATGTCGCCGAAACGTTAGGTGCAACGCGCTATACGATATTTTGGCGCATCATCATTCCCGCCGTATTGCCGGCACTTATGACGGGCTTTGCGATGGCGCTGGCGCGCGGCATTGGCGAATATGGATCGGTGATCTTCATCTCCGGCAACTTACCGATGAAGACCGAAATCACGCCGTTGCTCATTGTCATCAAGCTCGAGCAATACGACTATTTAGGCGCGGCCGCTTTGGGGTTTGTGATGTTGGTGTTTTCTTTTTTTATGTTGCTGTCCATTAATTTGTTACAAACCTGGGGGCGTCGTCGTCTCGTAGTCGAGCGACGCTAATCCAAATACGGGCGCAATCCGACGGCAAACCTAATGAGCGGCAACATATCCAAAGAGCTTCAAGCGGAACTCAAATCGCGTCCGGGTCGAAATACTTTGCGTTCGATGCTGACTCGTTGGGTATTTATCGGTTTATCGTTGTTATTTTTGGCGGCGCTGCTGATAGCGCCGCTCATGACCGTGTTCAGCGTGGCGTTTAGCAAAGGACTCGAAGTCTATTTTCAAAGCTTTGCGGATGCGGACACGATGGCCGCAATTCGCTTGACGCTGTTCACTGCCGCCATCGTTGTCCCACTCAATACGATCTTCGGCGTAGCGGCCGCATGGGCGATCGCCAAGTTCGAGTTCAAGGGTAAGAGCATGTTGATTACGGCGATCGACTTACCGATTGCCGTGTCGCCGGTTATCGCGGGACTCCTCTACGTGTTGGTGTTCGGCGCGCAGGGTTGGTTTGGGTCGTGGCTCATCGAACACGACTACAACATCGTGTTTGCCGTGCCCGGTATTGTGTTGGCCACAATGTTCGTCACGTTTCCGTACGTGGCTCGTGAGTTGATTCCGCTAATGGAACAGTTGGGCAACGACGAAGAAGAAGCCGCGATTACGCTAGGCGCAGGCGGGGTGATGACTTTCTTTCGCGTTACCCTGCCGAAAATTCGCTGGGGTTTGCTGTATGGCGTGATTCTCTGCAACGCTCGGGCGATGGGCGAATTCGGCGCGGTGTCGGTGGTCTCCGGTCACATTCGCGGCCTCACCAATACGATGCCGCTGCACATCGAGGTCATGTACAACGAGTACAATTTCGTCGGCGCGTTTGCGGTGGCGTCGCTGCTAACGATGTTGGCGGTGGTCACATTGATTATCAAGACGCTGGTGGAGTGGCGGGGTTATAGGGGCAAGTGACGATCATGTTCAGTAGCACATTAAGCACCACGTTAATCACTAGGCGATGCGCGAACGCTTAAGAGAATTTTGGAGCTTATTGCAGCTCGACTTTCGCAAGGCCAAGCTGAGCGCGTTGCTGGCTGCGATCAACGTGTTCCTGGTCGTATTGGTGGTCGGCGGCATTTCAATCAGCGCAGTGGGGTTACTGCGAAAACTAGCCGACACCCAAGGTGTAGTGCGCGTGCAATTGGCGGGCGCCACCGCGCGCGAGGAAGTTCGACGTATCGACGAAGATATGTTGACCGCGACGCGTGCGCTCGCGATGCGTTCCGCACTGCGCCGTTTGATCGCGGAAGAGGCGCCGAACGCCATCGAGTTGTACTTGCGGCGCGCATGCCAGACCGCTAACGCAGAAGTATGCATTGTGGCGCGCGGAACGACGGTAATCGCGCAGAGCGTGGCGGCTCAATCGGTTGTCATCGATGGCAAGGGAGTCATGATGGCCTACGAAGAACAAGGAGAGCACTTCATGATTGCG
>JAYTQU010000280.1:0-2852 GCA_043746555.1 Pseudomonadota bacterium
ACACCGTCAAGCATGCGTGGTGGCTCGCCTCTTACGCAATGCTGTTCGCGCTGTTGGCGAGCGGTCTGCATCTGTTTTTGCGAAAGCGTCGCTGGATGCCCCACAACATGATGGGAACGCCGGTGTACGTTGCGACGGATGTGGGGCCCGCCGTCGTAGGATTACTTCGCCCGCGCATTGTTATACCCCAGTGGTTAACGCAATCGCCGCAACAGCAACAAGCCGCCGTGCTCGCGCACGAGTTGTCGCATCTAAAAGCCGGTGATCAACGGCTACTGACGATCGCGCTCGCGCTATTGGTATTCATGCCCTGGAATCTGCCGTTGTGGTGGCAGCTCCGCAGACTTCGGTATGCGATTGAAGTCGATTGCGATAGTCGCGTAGTTGACGCCGGTCACGATGTGCGGGATTACAGCGAAACTTTGATTGCAATGGGAGAGCGGCAATCGGCCTTTATTGGCGCTGTCGCCGCGATGTCGGAGTCGAAATCATTTTTACAGGAGAGGATCGAAATCATGTTGTATCAACCAATTAAGTGGTGGCGCGTTGCGGCCATCGCCTTCGCATGTATGTCGTTCGGTTTCGCGGCAATCGCCGCGCAAGTGAGTCCGCCTAATTCAACCACTGCCGCTGCAACGCCGACAAGCGGAGCGCAAAAAGAAATCGCGCTCGATACAACTGTGCTTGACCGCTATGTCGGCACCTACCGAATTGTTGGAAACGCGCTCGTGACTGTCACGCGAGAGGGCGAGCAACTCTTTGTACAACTGACAGGTCAATCGAAATCAGAGGTCTATCCTTCGGCGGAGTCTGAATTCTTTTATAAGGCGGTCAACGCACAGATAACGTTCGTTCGAGATTCAGGCGGTCAAACGACTGGCTTGGTTATTCATCAAAATGGGCAGAACATTCCAGCCTCCCATATGGATGCGGCCACTGCGGACCAAATCGGCAACTCGCTCGCAGCCAAAATAAAAAATCAAAAGCCCACGCCCGGAAGTGAAGAGGCGTTGCGCCGCATGCTTGCAGGAATCGAAAGCAATAACCCAAATTACGATGAGATGTCGCCACAGCTGGCTCAAGCTACGAAGCAAACACTTCCAACCACGCATGCAATGTCAGTCGGCTTTGGACCGGTGGCATCGATTCAATTTAAGGGAGTCGGCAATCAAGGATGGGATGTGTACGACGTCCACCACCAAAACGGCGTCGCGCACTGGCGCCTCATGTTGTCCGATGACGGCAAGATTGCAAGTGCTGTGGTCATATCAAGGGATGTGCCCGTCGCCGAGGGGCCATAGTCGATCCAGTTCCAATTGATCGCGCGTCGCAACTTGCGCTGATAGTTGCGACGACACGATTGCCTAACGGCAATTCCCTGTCGTGCGACAGCTTTTACAAAGAAAACACTTTGTCTCACCAAATCGAAAGCCTCGGAATTTGATTGATGCACATGCGCCTGGTCCAAAGACTCATCAACGCGTTGCTTGCGTCGATCACCTGCGCAACGAGTGGCGATCGTTTCGATGATCGCCGCCAAGACCTGACCGTGGGTCGCTTAAGCAAGGCCGGCTAACGAAGGGGCGTCGACTTAAAAGTCGGCCGTTTGTTCCAGCGTTTACGGATGCATAACTGCACCATTGATGAATGAGTGACGAATGACTGCTTTGTAGAAACTTAGAGCCGCCTTGTGAATGGCTGCTCATGGCCGAACACGCCTCGGCGGCTTATTGTCCGCACTTCAAGGCCAGTAGCGCCGAGCCTTGCTTAACGGAGACCACATGAAACACAAGAAGCAATGGTTGATCGCAACGGCATGGTTGCTCCTGTCCACGCCCACCTACGCAATGTGTGGTGCAGGGTTGTTCTTCTATGCAAAAGGCGACAACGGTTGGTACTACCACGGAAGCAAAATTGAGGGCGCCGACCTGGACAGCTTTCATGTATTACCAAGTAAGCGCTCCGATGCGTTCTACAATCCATGTGCGCGTGATTCGGGATATGCGATCGACAACAGGCACGTCTATCGCGGCGCGAAGACACTGCCGGAGGCAGATCCCACAACGTTCGTTCTGCTGCACGGGGGCTATTCGCGCGATGCAACCCATGTCTATTTTCAGGACACGGCATTGCAAAGCGCGAATGCGAAGACATTTACCGAGATCGCCGCCGGCTATTTCAAAGATGCAGCCAACGTATATCTCAACGGTGCCGCTATCGCGGATGCCGATCCCGGAACGTTCCGCTCACTCGATCACAATGCGTATCCCGGAATGGGTCTCGCGCGTGATCGCACGCATGTTTTCTTCGGCGCGTCCGCCGTCGCGGAGGCTGATCCACGGGACGTAAATGTATTGGGCCGGCAATACTGGCGCAGTCACGAACGCATTTTCTTCGCTCACACGCCACTCACGCACGTAGAGGTTTCAACGTTTAAAGTCGCCAGCGCAGATCAACTCGCGTTTTCGGCAGAGGACCGACACGATTATTTCTTAGGGCAGCGCGCCTTAAACAAAGCGGACTGTCACCCGGAAGGAGAAATTGTTTTGGCGTGCAAGTCCAATGTCCTGGCCGGCGGTCATTACTACAACGGCCTCGACGCTGCTTCGATTCATTTTCTCGGCCGATTTCATCGGCGGTGTGATGTGATCGAAAACAGCATGATCTATCAGGACGACCATGGCCTGTATGAAATTTTTGGCGACGGCACGATCATGAAGTTTCTCGGTGTATCGTCGAACCAAAAATTCGAAAGGCTCGACAAGCCGCTGGAAGATCGCCTCTGCGATCACCCAGTTACACAGTCTGTGAGAATGGATCAATGAACGATCGGCGAACGCGTCACTCAAGAA
>JAYTQU010000281.1:0-4202 GCA_043746555.1 Pseudomonadota bacterium
GCCAAGCAAATCCAGACGACGCTTCGATTGATCGGCGTGTCCGCGCGATACCTCGTCAATAACGACAGGAGAAATCAGGGGCGTATATCGATCCTTCGCGGCCCACAATCGCCGCGCTTGCAACTGACGCGCCGCTTGAATCGGATCGCGACTCGACTTCGCAGTCATATACGAGATTACTGAAGTCTCCAAATAGATTCTTGGCTTCATTTTCAAACACTATCACAGCGAAGTGAACTTATGTCGCTACCGATATCCATCCGTCGATTCTCCAAAATGTATCCACAAAACATCAACCGAACAATCGAACTTCAGTGCGCGGACTCAAGTGGCACTTACGATCGGCGGTTTAACGCCGCCCACTTACGCAGCAACAGCTTGATGTTCGCGGGTTTCGCGGAATTGAATTCCCGGCCAGCGCTCCAGCGTGAGATTGAGATTCACGCGACTCGGTGCGAGATAGACTAGACAACTCGCGTGATCGAGCGCCAAGTTATCGTGGGCTTTTTCGCGAAACTCTTCGAGTTTCTTAGGATCGGCGCAATACACCCAGCGCGCCGTGTACACGCTGATGTTGTCAAAAGCACACTGCACGCTGTATTCATCGCCCAACCGAAAAGCCACAACGTCGAACTGCAATTGTCCAATCGCGCCGAGAATCAAATCGTTATTGCGTAGTGGACGAAACAATTGTGTCGCACCCTCTTCGCACAACTGATCCAACCCTTTTTGCAGCGCCTTCATGCGCAGCGGGTCTTTCAGCATCACACGGCGAAACATTTCCGGCGCGAAATTCGGAATTCCGGTGAAGCTAAATTTCTCGCCTTCGGTAAACGTATCGCCGATGTTGATCGTGCCGTGATTGTGTAAGCCGATGATGTCGCCGGCAAATGCTTCATCAGTATGCTGTCTATCTGCCGCGAGAAAAGTAAGCGCGTCGTTGATACGCACTTCTTTACCGGAGCGCACATGAAACAAGCGCATACCCTTCGCGTATTTTCCGGAGCAGATGCGCATGAAGGCAATGCGATCGCGATGACCGGGATCCATGTTCGCTTGAATCTTGAAGATAAACCCGTTGAGCTTTTCTTCGGTCGGTTGCACCAAGCGACCGGTGGTTTCCCGCGGTAAAGGTCCGGGAGCTAGTTCGACGAACGAACACAATAGTTCGGTGACGCCAAAATTGTTGATCGCGGAACCGAAGAACACGGGAGTTTGCTTGCCCTCACGATAGAGGTCGAGATCGAATTTTGGACTCGCGCCGCGCACCAACTCCACTTCATCGCGAAAGGCTTTGGCTTGATCGTCTAGAAAAGCGGTTGCCGCCTCGCTCTGCAAACCCTCAATGACATCGGTCGTACCGGCGCGCCCTTTCTCGCCCGCTTGATAGATGTAGATGCGATCTTCGAGCAGGTGATAAACGCCTTTCAGCGCGCGGCCCATGCCGATCGGCCAGGTCACCGGCGCGCAGACAATCTTCAGTACTTTCTCGATCTCGTCAAGCAGCTCGAGCGGTTCGCGGCCGTCGCGATCCAATTTATTGATGAACGTCATGATGGGCGTCGCGCGCAGACGGCACACCTCCATTAATTTTATCGTTCGTGCTTCGACGCCTTTCGCGCAATCGATCACCATGAGCGCCGAGTCGACCGCGGTGAGCGTTCGATAGGTGTCTTCGGAAAAGTCTTCGTGGCCTGGTGTGTCGAGTAGATTCACCACTCGATCTTGGTAGGGAAACTGCATCACCGACGACGTGACCGAGATACCGCGTTGCTGTTCGAGCGCCATCCAATCGGAGGTGGCGTGTCGGGTGGCTTTTCGACCTTTCACTGTGCCCGCCAATTGAATTGCGCCGCCGAATAGCAATAGTTTTTCGGTCAGCGTGGTCTTTCCGGCGTCTGGGTGGGAGATGATCGCAAAAGTGCGGCGACGCGCGATTTCGTCTTGAAGCGTTGGCATGGACTTGGAATGGGCTGTGGGAAGTAGGCTGTAGGCTGAACAAAAAATTCACAAGCGAGCGCAGCGGATTCTTTATTCTTACCTACACCCTACAGTCTACAGCCTTCGGCCTCGGCGCTCACAGCGCCAGCTTGTACACCCACGCATCCTCGCGGCCGTTACTGGCTTGATAGTAGCCTTTGCGCACACCGACGCGCTGAAATCCCAACGATTCGTAGAGATGAATGGCCGAGGGATTACTGGGGCGCACTTCGAGAAACATCGAGTGACAGTGTCGATTGCGGGCGTGCTCAAATAGTAATTGCACGAAGTAGCGACCGACGCCTTGATCGCGATAATCGATCCGCACGCAGACATTAAGCACATGCGCTTCATCCGCGCCCAACGTCATGATGGCGTAGCCCATCAAATCGCGCTTTACCTCGGCCACGCGGCAAAAATATCCCGCTTTGAGACAGTCGCGAAAAATCCCATCGGACCACGGGAAGGAATACGTGGTCTGTTCGATCCCCGCAATGTAGAGCAAATCGCCCGGCGTCATCGCGCGCGTGCGTAGACCGGGAAACGGCTCGATCAATAGCGACGGAGTCAGTTCGGCGCTCATTGTGCGGCGAGCCGTAGGCTGCGGACTGTAGTCTGTAGGTCAGAACAAGACATCGTGTTCGCTTCCGGAAATTCTTCCTGCAGTCTATAGCCTACCGTCTTCAGACTTTTCCAAAGTCGCCAGCGCCAATTTCAAATCTTCCCAGGCACGACGCTTCTCGCCTGGACTGCGCAATAAGTACGCGGGATGGTAGGTCACAATCACAGGACGTTGCGCAACGCCGAGACGATGCACTTGTCCGCGCATTTTGCCGATGGGCGTGTCGGTCTCAAGCAAATTCTGCGCGGCGATTCGGCCAACGCAGAGAATCAGTTTTGGATTAACGAGTTCGATTTGTCGATGCAGAAACGATTTGCAGCACGCGGCTTCGCTTGGCGTGGGATCGCGATTCTGCGGCGGACGGCACTTCATCACATTGGCGATGAATACCTGTTCGCGTTTGAGACCGATCGCTTTCAACATCGAATTCAACAATTGACCCGCGCGACCGACGAACGGTTCGCCTTGCGCGTCTTCGTCCGCGCCGGGTGCTTCACCAATCACCATCCACTCTGCTCTACGATCGCCGACGCCAAACACTGTTTGCGTTCGCGTGCGATGCAACTCGCATTGCGTGCAAGATTTCACTGCGGCTTCGAGCGCGGGCCAGTCGAGAGAAGAAACTGAGGGCTGGAGACTGGAGACTGGGGCAAGAGCCGTCACGTTAGTTTCTGCCGCCAGCCCCAGGCCGCCAGCCGCCAGCCCATCCTTACGCACCCACACATCCACGCCCAAGGCGCGCAGATAAGTCATTCGTAGTTCTTCTTCGATCATGATTTCGCGTGCGTCTCATCGCGATGACGGCGATGAAAAATCTTGCGCCACAACCAAATCACCGGTGCGTGCGCCGCGTAAATCGCAAACAGCGCGAACAGCGCCTCGCCGGGGCCGGCCGCGACGATCATGTAACCGACGGGGATGACCAGCAGATACGCCCAGCGCACGCGACCGCGCGGATTGAATTCTTTGAGGCTGCGGTATGCAAAGCGGCTGACCATGAGTGCGCCGATCAACGACGTGATAACGAAGCCCGCGACTAACGCCGGTAGTCCAGCTAAATCATATTTATCGGCCAGGTAAATAAATCCCGCGACGGTCGCAGCCGCCGACGGACTCGGCAGCCCTTCGAAGAAGCGTTTATCCGCGGCGGCGCGCGCGTTATAGCGCGCCAAGCGCATCGCGGCGCAAGCCGCGTACAAAAACGTCGCCATCCAACCGAGCCGCCCCCAAAGAATGTTGTATTCGGCGATCCGCACTACGCCAAATTGATAGGTCACAATGGCAGGCGCAAGTCCGAAGGAAACCATATCCGAGAGGCTGTCGTATTCCTTGCCGAATTCGCTTTGCGTATTGGTCCACCGTGCCACTGCGCCATCGAAAAAGTCGAAAATCATCGCGACCAAAATGGCGGCGCCCGCCCGCGAGAAGTTGTGGTCGATTGCGGCAACAATGGCGTAATAGCCCGCCCACAATGCGCCCGTAGTAAGCACATTCGGCAGCCAAAAATATGGCGCGCGATGCTGCGACGGATCGTTCGAGGGGACTGCGTTCGAAGGTGTGACAGAAGCCATGAATTGCATTGCACTCCAACTTAGAAGCG
>JAYTQU010000282.1:0-11787 GCA_043746555.1 Pseudomonadota bacterium
CGAGATCGCCGGTGATGAAGTGACCGTCGTGCATTTCTGCTTTGGTTTTTGCGGGTTGATTCCAATAACCTTTGCAAACGTTTGGACCACTGACTTCGACGACGCCCACTTTTCCGGACGCGAGCGGCGCGCCCTCTTCATCGACGATGCGAACAGCGATATCGGATAACGGCAGACCTACCGCGCCGACACGTCGTTCGCCCTTCAACGGATTCGACGTGATGATGCCGGTCTCGGTCATGCCGTAGCGTTCCAGAATGCGATGACCGGTGCGTTGCTCGAACGCGTTAAACGTATCGGGAAGCAATGGCGCCGACCCCGACACGAACAAGCGAATGTTGCGAGCGGCAGTACGATCGAATTTTGGTTCTGCCAAAAGTCGAGTATAGAAAGTCGGTACGCCCATCAATACCGTTGCATGCGGTAAAGCGTTGAGAACGGCACGCGGATCGAATCGACTCTGCAACACAATCTTCGCGCCGCTAAGCAGCGCGCAATGTAAGGCCACGAACAAACCATGGATGTGATACAGCGGTAGCGCATGTAACAACACGTCGTCGTGAGTGAATCCCCACAGCTGCACTAGGCTCTGAGCATTCGACAACAAATTACCATGCGTGATCATTGCGCCCTTGGAGCGCCCTGTAGTGCCGGACGTGTAGCAAATCACAGCGAGGTCGTCCGTCGCGCGCTCTACGGTCGGTGCGCCATCCGGTTGTGAGGCGGCGATCTTGGCCAAACTACCCTCGCTCTTTATCCCCAACGTCACGATGTATTTCGCGCCGGCGCGGCGTGAGACTTCCTGAAGCGCAAGTTCTCGCTCCGGTGTAACGACGAATAGACTCGGCGTCGCATCGCCCAGAAAATATTCAACTTCTTTTGACGTGTAAGCCGTATTGAGCGGCAGATAAACAGCGCCTATTCGCAGGCAAGCGAGATAAAGCGCAATGTTGTCGAGCGACTTTTCTACTTGCGAAGCAATTCGTTCGGCCGGTTGCACGTTCAAGGACAGGAGCGCATTGGCATAACGCCCAACTAGTGCATCAAGCTCTAGACCCGACACGTGACGATCAGCGGCTTGAATGATTTCGCGATTGCCGCACGCAAGCAGTCGTACTTGGATATGGCTAAATAGATTCGACATGGATGTTGAACATGAGTCGTTGATTCATTGGAGCGCGGCATTTGCCAATCCTTTGCATTTCTAAACTCCATCGTGGCCTATTTCCTCGATTCGCCGCAAGCGGGACGAACCGAAAGCCACTACACTGCCGCCCCGTATTTTCATCGAGTCCCATAGTCTGACCTCGGTGAGCCTGAGTACTTTCTTGAGGACATTTATGACTGGCCGAATCCTTGTTTTGACTCGCAGCCTAGTTGCTGGCGGAATTCTATCTTTGGCGATCGGCGGAACAGCATTGGCAGACAATGCGAAGGCCGGTGCGTGGAAAGCGCCGCGCACCGAATTTGGTTATCCCGATCTGCAAGGCAACTGGAACAATGCCACGATCACGCCGATCGAACGACCCGCCGAGTTCGGCGATCGTCGCGCGCTTTCCGATGCGGAAGTGAACAAGCTTGAAGGTGCGGCCGACGCTCGCGTCGAAGAGGGCAATAAACCCACCGATCCCAAGAAAGGCATTCAAGATTTGCCGGTGAATTGCGCTCCCGGGTTTTCCGGCACCAATTGCGGGTACAACAATTTTTGGGTGGATGGCGGCGACAAGGTCGTGCGCGTTAACGGCGAGAAGCGCAGTTCCATCATCGTCGATCCGGCGAATGGCCATATGCCTGCAATGACACCCGAAGCGCAGCAGCGCAGAGCCGCACTGATGGCTGCATTTCGTAGTGGCGGCGGCGCGGGAATGACCGATGGCCCGGAACGCCGACCGCTTGGCGAACGCTGCATTCTGTCGTTCGGTTCGAGCGCTGGTCCGCCCATGCTGCCGTCGATGTACAACAACAACTATCAAATCGTGCAGAGCAAAGATCGCGTTGTGATTTTGGTTGAGATGGTGCACGACGCGCGCATCGTTCGCATCGGCGGTCAACATCTGCCGAGCAACATTCGTCCGTGGATGGGCGATTCCATTGGTCACTACGACGGCGATACGCTCGTTGTCGAAACGACCAACTTCAATCCGCAACAAAATTTTCGCGGCGCGTCGCAAAACTTGAAGGTCACGGAGCGTTTCACGCGCAGCGCACCGAATCAGTTGCTCTATCGATTCACCATCGAAGATCCGACCACCTTCGCGCAACCGTTCACAGGCGAATTGAACATGAACGCGACTCGCGACAATTTATACGAATACGCTTGCCACGAAGGCAATTATGCATTGCCCGGAATTCTGGCTGGCGCACGCAAGGAAGAAGCGGAAGCGCTCGCGAAATCGGCGAAGTAAGTCAAATCCCGGATCGCGCATATCGCGCACGAAAGCCAGCCCCGCGTTTCGCAAGAGACGCGGGGCTTGTTTTTTCGGCGAGAGGCAATGCAGGTCGTCGTCAGCGCCTGCGTATGCGAAGATGTCGTCTTGTAATCCTAAGCTGTTTACCCAATGTCCGACTTTTCCAGCTTGTCCTTATCCGAGCCGCTTAAGCGCGCGCTGACCGAAGTTGACTACATCGAAATGACGCCGGTGCAAGCTGCAAGCTTGCCGGCAATCTTGAGCGCGCGCGACGTTGTGGCGCAGGCCAAAACCGGCAGCGGTAAGACAGCGGCCTTCGCGCTGGGCTTGCTTTCAACATTGGATGTCGATGCGATCAAACTGCAAGGCCTAGTGCTCTGTCCCACGCGCGAGTTGGCCGATCAAGTTAGTCGAGAGATACGACGTCTCGCGTGTTTCATTCCCAATGTCAAAGTGCTGACGTTGTGCGGCGGCGTACCGGTGCGCATCCATCTTGCTTCGCTCGCGCATGAACCGCACATTGCGGTCGGCACGCCGGGACGCATTCTCGATTTGTTGCGCAAAGACGCGTTGCCGATGAAGCGAATAAAAGTATTGGTGCTCGATGAAGCCGACCGCATGCTCGACATGGGATTTTCCGACGACATTAGCGACATCCTCTCGCGTGCGCCAAAGCAGCGGCAAACGCTGATGTTCTCCGCCACCATGCCCGATCCCATTCGCGAATTCAGTCGCCAGTTTCAATACCAGCCGCTCGATGTCACCGTCGCCAGCGATAGCGATGAAGTGTTGATCGAGCAAACGTTCTTCAATGTTGAGGCCGATGAAAAATTAGAAGCGCTTGCGGCATTGTTACTTAAGCATAAACCAGAATCGGCGATTGTTTTTTGCAACACGCGCGATGGCGTGCGCACGGTGGCCGAAGAGCTATCGCATCGCGGGTTTTCGGTTCTAGCGTTGCATGGCGAATTGGAACAGCGCGAGCGCGAAGAGATGTTAGTGCGATTTTCCAATCGCAGCAGCAATGTATTGATCGCCACCGACGTGGCCGCACGCGGACTCGACATCAAAGAGTTGGCGATGGTGATTAATTTCGATATCGCCACCGATGTCGATGCGCATGTGCACCGCATCGGTCGTACCGGTCGCGCGGGCAGTCATGGTATCGCGCTGAGCTTGTGTTCGCTTCGCGATACGGCGCGTGCAACGCAGATCGCCGAGCAACAAGGCCGACCATTGCGTTGGCAAAAACTTCCCATACCTTCCGCCGCCGCCACGCCTTTATATGCACCGTTTATCACGTTGGTTATCGACGGTGGCAAGCAAGACAAATTGCGCCCCGGCGATGTGCTCGGCGCATTGACGGGCGATGCCGGACTGCCCGGCACGACGGTTGGAAAAATCGATGTGTATCCGACGCGCACTTATGTAGCCATAGCGCGGGAGTTTGGCGATCAAGCATTACAACGCTTACGCGGCGGAAAGATAAAAGGCCGAAAATTTCGGATTCGCAAAATCAGTCGTTGATCATGAGCGCGCCACTCACCTCCTTCGCCGCGCTTGGCTTGTCTTCGCCATTGCTGCGAGCGATCAACGCAAAGCGGTATGCCACGCCCACGCCTATTCAAGTAGCCGCCGTTCCAGCGGTGCTTCGCGGCAATGATGTGCGCGCGCGTGCGCAAACGGGCTCTGGAAAAACAGCGGCGTTCGCTTTGCCGATCATTCAAACGCTCGCGCGCGAGCCCCGTTCATCGTCGCGAGTAGTCCGCGCATTAATTCTTGTGCCCACGCGCGAACTGGCGATGCAGATTGGCGAATCGTTTCGCGTTTATGCGAGCCATCTTGTCGAGCAGTTGAAGATCGCGAGCGTATTTGGCGGCGTTTCTATCAATCCACAAATGATGGAGCTGCGCGGCGGCGCGGATGTTGTCGTGGCGACTCCGGGCCGATTGATCGATCTGGCGGAGCACAATGCGCTGCGGCTCAATAGTGTCGCGACATTGGTGCTCGACGAAGCCGATAAGCTCTTCGATCTTGGCTTTGCCGACGAACTCAATCGCATACTCGAAATGCTGCCGCCGCGTCGGCAGACACTGTTGTTCTCGGCCACGTTTCCAACGGCAGTGCAAACGCTCGCCGATTCGATACTTAATGATCCGGTACGAATCGACATAGACGTCGACATCGACGACGGGTCCGACAAAGAACCGACAATCGTTCAACGCGCCCTCGTTGTCGATGCGCCGCGGCGCACGCAACTGTTGCGGCACTTGATCGTCGATCAAGCATGGGCACGCGTCTTGGTATTCGTCGCGACGAAGTACGCAACGGAACACGTCGCCGAAAAACTGCGGCGCGCAAACATCAGCGCCGCGCCATTCCACGGCGAGCTAAGTCAGGGTGCACGCACACAAGCATTGGCCGATTTCAAAGCATCTAAATTGCAGGTGATGGTGGCAACCGACGTCGCCGCGCGCGGCATCGACATCGCGCAACTACCCGCAGTAGTCAACTACGATTTGCCGCGCTCCGCCGTCGACTACATCCATCGCATCGGTCGCACAGGTCGCGCAGGCGAATCCGGAGTGGCAGTTAGCTTCGTCATCCCGGACAGCGAAGCGCATTTCAGATTGATTGAAAGACGCAACGGCATCAAGTTAACGCGCGAAACAGTCGCCGGCTTCGAACCCAGCGTTTCAGAAGTGACGATCGCACCGAACGCGAACGACATTTCTAGCGGCGGCATCAAAGGCAAACGCAAAAGCAAGAAAGATAAACTGCGCGAGGCGGGCGCAATGCCAACGGAAACAATGACCGATCCAGTCGCGCCCAAGCGCTCATCCGTTTGGCCGGGAAGGAAGACTTAGCACCGGGCAAACGGATACCGGAAGCGAGCCTAATTCTACTTTGTCAGGTTGGGATCAAGCGATGCGGGGCAAGGCTCAACGACCTGAAAAAGCGCAGCGTACACGGCAGTACGTGAGTATTTTTCAGGCCGGTGTAACGCCGCACCGCGCGCTTCAGCGCAACCTGACAAAGTAGAACTAATGTCAGCGGCCTTAATCCATTGGCATGACGCTGCTCTCTATCGGTTGAAAGTTCTGTTGCAACACGGACCTGGCTTACCCATTGCTCGCAATACCTGCAAAATGATATTCAGAATCGCCTAGCTAGCAAACATTCCGGAATCCGTATAGTTAACTGCAAATCCAATTTTAGCCATGTCTGAAGTAACAGAAATTGGTACTGTCATCGCGTCAAGGGAAATGACGTTCGTCTATGCCGATGGAAGATAAGGAAATGGCAAATCTGAAAGTTGGTTTGCCAATTGAGGTTGGCGGTGGTCTGGATTGGTGTTGCCCTTTCGAGCTGAGTACAGAATCAAACAGGAAGCTGATCGGTATCCATGGCATTAATGCCTTGCAGGCACTGGATCTCGCGATAAAGTCTCTTCGTGGAGATATTGAATATTGGGAGAGGACCAAGAAAGGCAGGTTTCACTTCTTGGACGACTCCGCCACCCGCCGCACCGCACGCGAATACACATCGATGGTGCTCAACGCTTCGCCTTGCCGCTTCAGTGCGCTAACATGCTTGCGATACAACGCATCAAACCGAATCTGCTGTGACTTGTTCATCCACTATTCCTCCCGTAAGCACGCCTCGGTTGAGACGCGTGGAGGAATTATTGGCGGTTCGATCTCTTACTTGCCGCGTAGCGGCTTCGTTCAACAAGCCGCTCAAGGAACGACACGCGCGAAAAAACGCGCGCGCGTCTTAGCGGCAGCGTGTGTGCGCCACTGGATTTACGGTCGCGCACTATTGAGTAATGTCACGGCGATGTGAGAGGACGATGCAAACCATGCTCACTATGAGAAAAGAGGCGCGTAGTCGACTGGTTCGTGAAGCACTGGTGTGTCTTGCAACAGTGACGTCCCTTCTTGGCTGCACAGCGGCAGGTCAATCTATAGAGGTGCCTCTCACAATACGCGATAACTTCCCTGTCGTCGTCATACAGATCAACGGCAACAATGTGCCTGTAGTTCTTGACACGGGCAATTCCGCGTCGGTAACTCTTTCCAAGGAAGTGCTCGATCTCGCAAAAGCAACGCCCATCGGTGAAACGTCTAAAGGCATGGATGCCAAGGGCAATATCATTCAATCGCCCAAGTTCAAAATTTCTAGCCTTAAAATAGGAGCCGCCATTTTCACTGATGTCATTGCTGAACTGGATGTACATGATCCCTCGTATCAAGCTACTCAAGTTGGCCAGCAGGGTTTCTTGGGGACAACTCTCTTAAAGGCATATCGAGTCGTGCTCGATTATCCTCATCGGAGGATGACGCTATTACCCAGAAGCAGCGCAGCGGATCGGTCACCAGACTGCGAAGGAACAATAGTGCCATTTTCACCAGAGTGGCACGGAGAGCCTGCCACTGTAGTGGAGACCGATCTGGGCCGACTGATCATGTGGTGGGATACCGGAACGCCAACCTCGGTCCTGAGTAAAAGGTTCGTTCAAAATACCGCCATCAATCCATCGCTGGAGAAAGTGACTTCGAAACGGATTATTCTTGCGAACACCGACTTTGGCCCATGGCAATTTGAGATATGGGAGATGTCGTTGCCTCCGGGGTTTGATGGCTTCATCGGTTACGACTTTTTTGCCAACCATGTTGTTTGTATGGATTTTCCCTCGAACAGGCTTCTGGTTCAGAAATCCAAAGAGTAGATACACTTTGCATAACAAATAAGGATATACGCCATCAACGCGGACAGTGAAAAGCGGCGCGCCTTCGTTGCCCCGCTTTTCACTGCCGGTTATGGCGAACGTTAGAGCCCGAACAACAGACCGTGCTAGACTTTTCCCCATGAGTACCAATGCCAAAGACATTGAACAAACCGTCCTGCATTTGCCGTTGCAGGAACGAGCGCGTCTAGCGCAGATACTTCTTGAAAGTCTGGATCAGTTGCCTGAAGCTGCGGCTAGGCAACTTTGGTTAGTAGAGGCTCAGCGCCGCGCCGAAGAGATAGACCAGGGCAAGGTCCATTTGGTATCTGGCGAGGAGCTTGAGAATCAAGTCCAAGCACTCCTCAAATGAAGTACTGGCTGCATCCGGAAGCAGGTCGCCTATTATGAGGAACGCCAACCAGGTCTTGGGCGTAGGCCACCGCTGAGTATCGCGCCGTCTTGGCTCTCGCATGCGAGGCACCGCACCGCCAACGCATCGTTGTTCCACCTGCTATTCGACGCGTGGGCTTTAGAGTTTATCAAGTTGGACGAGCGGAACCTGCCACGCAAACGGCATTGACATCCACTACTTGCGAACCGGAGGGATCAAACCTCCGTTGGTTCTGCTCCATGGATTGACGGGGAACGGATCCTGCTGGACTCCTTGGGCTCGCTCTTTGGAGAGTGAATACGATGTGTTGATACCAGACACTGGCCATGGGGTTCAGTATGACCAACCGGAGCGCTTTGAGGCGGTGGTCCGTTATTTTTACGACGGGCGGCGTGGATCAACCTGGAGATGTTCAGGACGCCTACATGGGTCCGCCGATGTACACCGCCGCTATCGGAATCCCAAAGACATTGACGCTTCTCTCGGAGAACGGATGCATTTGCAGGCACTTAGAGTACGACCAACATCCGGAACTGCACCTGTACATTGTCGCGCAAAAGATCTAAGCCGCGAATAAAGCTCGCGTGCTCGATTCGCAAGGAGCGGCGCGCTTGGCTGGCGCGCAGCTATTGGCGCATCGAGTGAAAATCAAAACAGCTTGCCAAGAGTTAGCAAGCAATCGTCATCGTCAATGCAGACGGAAACGTTGAGCATGGAGTTGACGACTAGGCATGACAATCACTGCAAATGTGTTCGCTCGAAGGTGGCTAGTGATATGCACTACTCGCCGTGACCTTGCCGCGAAACACGTGATACGACCACCATACGTAACCAAGAATCACCGGTAACAACACAGCGAGTCCGACGATCACGAATAGTTGACTCGATCTCGGTGCGGCGGCGTCCCAAATCGACAAAGTTGGCGGAAGTAAATTCGGCCAAAGCCCGATGAGTATGCCGACGAAACCGAGAAAAAAGAAACTCACGGCGGCTAAGAACGGAACGACTTCGGCACGGCGCATCACTGCTCGCCACAACACGAGCGCGTTTGCCAAAGCCAGCAGCGGCACCGGCGATAACCAAAGGAAGTTATTGTCGTCGAACCAACGCGCCATGATGTGACTACTTAGAAACGGCAGTGACGTGCTGACTAACACCATGAACGCAATCACCACGGCAACGAGCGGGCGAGTTAGCGAATAGGCAATGCTTTGCATTGCGCCGTCGGTTTTCAGAATTAGCCAAGTGCTTCCGAGCAATGCGTAGCCGAATACCACGGCAGCGCCGGTGAGCATGGTGAACGGACTAAACCAGTAGGTTGCGCTGCCGATTAAGGCGGAAGTCTGGAGCGGCAGACCTTCCGCAATCGCGCCCAACATCACGCCTTGCGAAAACGCAGCGAGTATTGAGCCGATGGAGAAGCAGGCACCCCACAACGGTTTCGAGCGGCCCGCCCTGAATCGAAATTCGAATGACACGCCGCGTAGTACCAGCGATGCCAACATAAAGAGTACCGGCAAATAGAGCGTCGACAAAATGATGGCGTACGCTCGCGGGAACGCGGCCATCAAACTCGCGCCGCCAAGCACGAGCCATGTTTCGTTTCCGTCCCAGATGGGCGCGGCGGTATTCATCATGGTATCGAGTTGTTGCTCGTCTTCCGCAAACGGCGCGAGCACGCCGATTCCGAGTACGAAACCGTCGAGTAGCACATACATCAATATGGCGAATCCGATCACGGCGAACCAGATCACCGGCAGTAACGATGCGGTTTGATCGATCCCTATCGAAGTCATTTCGCTCGCTCGCTCATTTTAGCGCCTCAAACTTTTCGATTGCTATCGACATTGGGTGAGACGCGGATTCAAATCCCGATGCGCCTTGATCGAGCGCAAGCGGTTGCGGTCCTTTGCGCAAGAGTTTGAGCAAGTACCACACACCCGAGGTGATAACAAAAAGATACACCGCACCGAACACCAAGAGCGACATGAGTACGCTTCGTGAATCGATCGGTGTGGCCGCTTGCGATGTGCGTAATAGTCCATAGATAACGTAGGGTTGTCGTCCCATCTCCGTTGTATACCAACCTGCGAGCACGGCGATAAAGCCAGCGGGGGTGAGCAATGTCCATGCTCTCAGCAGTAACTTGTTTTGGCCGATGACACCCCGCCGCCACTGAATAATTGACCATGCGACCAAGGTGAACATCGCAAGGCCAATGCCGACCATGACTCGAAAAGCATAGAACACCGGCGCAACAGGCGGACGGCGGTCGCGTGGAAATTCCGTGAGCCCTTTTACTTCGCCTTCCCACTCATGGGTCAAGATGAGACTGCCAAGCTTTGGAATGGCAAGTTCTTGTGTGTTGCATTCATTCGCTTCATCCGGCACTGCCCACAGAATAAGCGGCGCGCCGCGACGCGTGTGCCAATGTCCTTCGATCGCGGCGAGTTTGGCGGGTTGATGTTCTCGCACATTGAGTCCCGATAAATCGCCGGCGACAATTTGCAGTGGCACTGCGATCGCTGCAAACACAATCGCAAGTTTTAGTTGTAGCAACGCCGCTTCGCGATGTCTATCTCGTAGCAGGTACATCGCGCTGACACCGCCGATTACAAAGCAGGTCGTGATGAATGCCGCGAGCGTCATGTGGACTAAGCGATAAGGGAACGATGGGTTGAATACGATCGCGAGCCAGCTCTGCGGATAAAACACGCCGTCTTTAATTTGATATCCGGCGGGTGTATGCATCCAACTGTTGGCCGCAATAATCCAAAATGTGGAGACCAGCGTGCCGATGGCCACCATGCATGTGGCGAAAAAATGCACTCGAGGCGACACACGACGCCAACCGAATAGCATCACGCCGAGAAATGACGCTTCCAGAAAGAATGCGGTAAGTACTTCGTACGAAAGCAGCGGTCCGAGAATATTGCCTGCGCGAATCGAAAGCTCGGACCAGTTGGTGCCGAACTGAAAGCTCATGACGATGCCGGACACCACGCCCAATCCAAACGACACCGCGAAGATTGTCAGCCAGAATAAATACAGTTCGCGCCAAATCGCTTTCTTGGTTCTGAGATACGCACCGGCAAGCAACGCCAGCCAACTCGCCAGACCGATGGTGAACGCCGGAAATAGAATGTGAAAACTCATGACAAATCCAAATTGGATTCGCGACAGCATCAATGACGATAGACCGAACATGAGTGTGCGCAAGCTTGTGCTTATCGGCGCGGCGAGTCAACGGTCGGTCGGCGTCGATGTCAATGCGGCACACGATTGCGAGGCCGCGTTGCGAGATCGTGTTGCGCAGCAGTGAGCATATGCCGAGCGGTGGTTGCGATCATTCGCTGTTTTTGGCACGTGATATCGTTAGCAAGACGTCGTCCCGTAGAAAGCGGCGTGATGCATCCCGATGCGGTTTGATAATTCGGGTGGTGTTGGCTAAATTCTTTATGGGAGAGGGCGATGAACAAGAAAGTCGGATTGATATTGAAAGTATTTTTATTGCTGTGTGTCGGATTGAGCGCGCTGTCGGTGGCGGCGGACTCCGATAGTCAATTTGCCGGCATATGGACCGGCAGTTGGGAAGGCGGCGGCACAGGAAAGTTTGATGTGACGTTGGTTGCCGGTAGCGACGGGAAATTAGCCGGCAGTGTCAATGTCGGCGCCGAAGGCGGCGACTACACGGCGAAGTTTTCATCGCTATCGTTCGACGGCAACAAGTTGGCGGCGAAGTACGCTTATCCGCTCGACGAACAAGGTGAGGTCACGCTGACTGCAACCTTCGATGGCAACAAGGCAACCGGCACGTGGGCGCTCGGTGCGAAAGGCCAAGCAGGACAGGCGATGGCGAATGGAACGTAAACAGTGACAAAAAAATAGTACGTACGGATTGAGTGAGGCGATGTCGCATCACTCAATCTCTCAAAAATTATTTTTCTTTGCGTTTGAAAGCCAACAACACATTGCCGGGCATTTGGCCGAACATTCCATAGCCCGATGTGACAAACAAATAACCTTTGGCGGCAACGATTGATGCCGCATCGATCGAGCCGCCATTTGCTTTCACGCCATTGACGGTATCGAAATCGCGCGCCGTATCGAACTTGAATAACACTGCGCCGGTTTTAGCATCGAGCGCGCGTAAGAAGCCATCGAGACTTCCTTCGACAACGGCGCCGTCAATGACGGTCGGTGCGCCGGATAGACCGATATTGGTTGCGCAGCTTTTTACTCGCGTTTGTCGATCG
>JAYTQU010000283.1:0-9911 GCA_043746555.1 Pseudomonadota bacterium
AATCTTGGAGTAAACGACACGATTTGATATTTGGCGTGACGATTAACAACAACCCGACTGTTCAAGATCCTTGGAATACCACTGCAGCGTGGGGATTGCCCTATTCGGCGAGCAGCGTGGCACCGGGATTAAACGCATCCGCAAAACTCGATTCGGGTGCGGGTGGCATCGGACAAGACGCAGGCGGTATCGGCGCTTATGTATGGGTCGATCATTCCATCTATGCCGAACTGAGTCTCTACACGGCGGTGAAAAATGGCGGCGCGCATCCGCTCGACAGCACTCAAGCGGGAGTCATTCAAGGCCTCGCCCCGTATTGGCGATTCGGCTACGAGCATCGCTGGGACCGCAACTCGCTATTTGTCGGTACCTATGGCAGTCGTTTCGACATTCTGCCGGGCGATGGCTTGCCGCTGTCGGGCGAAAGCGATCGCTACACCGATATGGCCGTGGATGCGCAATATCAATATGTCGGCGAGCAACACTTGGTTACTCTGCTCGCGACTTACATTCACGAAAATCAGGATCTGCAAGCCGGCGTAGTAACTGGCGCAGCAGCGCAAGTAAAGAACGATTTGCGAACCATCAAGCTTGCTGCCGAGTACAGCTATAAGCGCTTGATCGGCGGCACGCTGGGTATTTTCAACACGACCGGTTCCAGCGACGTTAATTTGTACGCGGACACAGGCGACGTCAATGGCAGCATCAACGGCAGTCCGGACGGGCGTGGATTTCTACTCGAGGCCAATTATTTACCTTGGCTCAACACCAAGTTGCAATTGCAGTTTGTGCACTACTCGAAATTCAACGGCCTCTCGACCGACTACGCAGGTATAGGTCGCAACGCATCCGACAACGACACGTTGTATCTATCGGTCTGGCTGAACTGGTGATCTTGTCCGATTTGTTGTTTGTCCTATTTGTTGTTTGTTAGATCGAAGGCGTCTTAAATATATTTTCGCGCGAAATTTCGCGTTCGTTTGGAGCAACCGCAATGACCGCTCTAAGAATGATGTTCGCTTCTTTGTTACTCATAGCTTTTGGTAGCGTATCGCTTCCTGCATCGGCTGCCGACGCTAAAACGGTAAACAATCTCATTACGCAAGTTTGCGCCACCTGTCACGGGCCAGGCGGGCGCAGCCCATCGCCGACAGTGCCCAATCTTGCGGCGCAGTCGACGATGTATTTGGAAACGCAGTTGAAAGCTTTCCGCGATCGGTCGCGCGCCGATCCGGATGCGCAAGCCTATATGTGGGGAATGGCCGCGCAACTCGATGACGCGACGATTAGCGCGATTGCAAATTACTACTCGACCCAAGCACTGGCAACGGCCAATGTGCCGCCATCGCAGTTGGTTGCGCAGGGTAAGAAAGTTTTTACCGAAGGTGTCGCGGCGACAGGGGTGCCGGCCTGTGCATCGTGTCACGGCGATCGAGCGCAAGGGCAAGCTGGTTTTCCAAGACTCGCCGGCCAACACGCGCCGTATGTACTTAAGCAGTTATTGGTCATTCAGAATGCATTACGAACAGCGCCCGTGATGCACGGCGTGATCAGAACTTTATCGAATGATCAAATGCAAGCGGTGGCCGCGTATTTGGAATCGCTGGGGAACAAGTAGCTCAGAGCATTTTCGCAAACATACCTCGCAAAGGCATTCGCTGCGGGAGCGGGTCGATACGGCACGGCTCGCGCGAAGCGTTTACCCGAATAAATACCTTTCGTTCGCGACAAAATTAGCCTGCGCCGTTCAGATTTGCGTGGAAAAAGCTGTCTTAATCCTTCGAAAGTCGGCGACTCTCGGCCACATAAGCTGGCTGGATTTGCTGTGTGACGGACCTCCCATTCCGTTCGCACGGTCTTCTCTAAGATTGACACTTCATCCGACAGCGGCCGACCCATTTGACCGCAGTTCGTGCTCAATCGATTGGAGTGTTCGACCTGCATGTCCGCCGCATTCAACTCGCCGCTAAGCAATGCCCTTGCCGGTCGCGCCGAACATATCTCGCTGGAAGGCGAATCGCCAGAGAGTCGCGCCAAGCCGAATCCCGCGTCACCTTTAGAACATTACGAACTGAGCAAGGGCGGACGTGGCGTTACCACCGGCGTTTCGATCTTGCGCGATCACTACGTGCAGGTCGAAACGCAACGCACCGGATCGATGACGGACGAATTTATGGTCGACCTGCGTTTTGTCGATCCGCGCGCAAGTGGCGTCCGCAAACTTCCCTGGCCTTTTTTATACGCGGCGATCGGCAGCACGTTGCTCACGGCGATAGGGATCGTTTTATACGCACTGATGCCCAACGTCGCGAAATCGATCGGCGGTCTATTTACGCCGATTGGTCTAGGGGCGTTGTCGGTCGGACTTTTTGTCTTGAGTTTCTATTTGACCACAGAGACGCTCTCCTTCGAGAGCGTGCATGGGAAAGTGCCAGTGATTGCGATCATCGGTCACGTCGGCATGATGCGGCGCGCCGCTCCTTGCGTCGCGCAGATTGCGAAGCAGATTAAAGACGCACGACGCCAACTCAATCAATCGCGTCAAGCCTATTTGCGCGACGAAATGCGCGAACACACGCGACTACACGGACAAGGACTGCTCACGGACGAGCAATACACAAAAGCGCGCGGACGAATTCTTCAGGCTCACAGTTAAGGGTTGTCGCTGAGGATTGTCGCGACGACACCGCGCTAGGTCGGCAACGCGATATGTGCGGCCAACTGTCGAGCGATCACTTGGATGCGGCGCAGATGCCGCGATTCGGAATGCGTCAGCAGCCTTAAGTCGCTCGCGAGCTGGCGATGGGCTGCCTCTACTATAAATCGAGTTGTCGTTTCCGTGGATTCATCATGCCATGAAGCGGTCGCGGTTCGAAGGTACTATGATGGCGTCTATTCGTTTCTGATTTACCAGGCTCGATGAGGTTCTATGACGATAACCAATTCGTGGTTGGATCAAGTGAAAGAAACAATTCTCGAACCGCAGCTGCCGATCATCGATCCGCATCATCATTTGTGGGACTATCCCAAGACTGCACACGGGCGATATCTGTTGGATGAGTTGTTGGCGGATACCGGGAGTGGTCACAACATCGTTGCAACGGTGTTCATCGAATGCGCGTCGATGTATCGCGCGACGGGTCCCGAATCTTTACGGCCAGTCGGCGAAACAGAATTCGTGCAAGGCATCGCGGCAATGAGCGCGAGCGGCGCATACGGAGCAACGCGCGTGGCGGCGGGCATCGTGGGCTTTGCGGATCTAACGCTCGGCGCATCGGTGCGCGATGTACTGCAGGCGCACATAGCGGCGAGTCCGAATCGGTTTCGCGGAATTCGTCATGCCGCCGGTTGGCATGCGAGCGATGACATTCGCAACTCACATAGCAATCCGCCGCAGGGATTATTGCTTCAGAAGAAGTTTCGCGAAGGCTTTGCGCAATTGCAGCCGCTTGGACTTTCCTTCGATGCGTGGCTATATCATCCACAAATTTCCGAGTTGACCGACTTGGCGCGAGCGTTTCCGGAAACCAATATCGTGCTCGATCACTTTGGCGGCCCGCTGGGAATTGGTCCTTATACCGATCAAGCCGACGCCGTGTTCGCCGAGTGGCGTAAGTCCATTGACGAGTTGGCGCGTTGTCCGAATGTCGTCGCCAAACTCGGCGGCATCAATATGGCGATCAATGGATTCGCTTGGCAGAAGCGCGACCGACCGCCCACATCGGAAGAATTGGTCGCCGCGACACAGCGCTACTACCTGCATACCATCGAACGCTTCGGCGTCGCGCGTTGCATGTTCGAAAGCAATTTCCCGGTCGATAAAATCTCGTGTTCGTACTCGGTGCTCTGGAATTCGTTTAAGCGAATCGCTATGAACTCTTCCACCGCTGAAAAATCGGCGCTGTTTCACGACACGGCGGCCCGTGTCTACGCTATTTCAGATTTGGCTTAGGCTTGACTATGCAGCCGCTTTGGTCTTGATCGCACTCGGTCTGGCAGCAAGACGCGCAGCCCAAGCAGCGACAGCGGGCGGTGGGGTGACATCCATCATCGGTAGAAAATCCAAGAACGGGAGGTAACAAATATCGGCGAGCGAGAAAGTGTTGCGCACGAGATAGTCTTCGCGACTCAACTGCCGATCGAGAATGATCAAGTGACTGTCGATTTCCGCCTTCATTTTGGCGAACATCGCGGTATCCCATTTTTCCTTCGGCAGAAATCGCTTTGGAAAAATGATCGTGCCCGCTTGCCGAGTGAACTGTAGATCGCAGAGTTTCATGTGCATATCGACCAACGCGCGCCCACGAACATCGACGGGAGCCAGCGCTGGAGTTGGCTGTGTGGCCTCCAAATAGCTCAAGATAGCGGTCGACTCGTACAACACAAAATAACCATCCACAAACGCCGGGACGCGACCGTAAGGATTCATCGCCAAGTATTCCGGCTGACGATGCGCTCGCTTCGCCATATCGACCATGATGGGTTCGTACGGGATTTGTTTTTCGAAAAGCGTGATGACGACCCGACGCGAATACGTCGAGAAAGGGTGTTGGTGTAGCTGGATCATAAAAGCCTCCCGATCACGCCGTCTTTTTTCGCGTGCGCCAAAGATCGATGAGTTTATCCAGCGTCCAATTTCCTGATCCGTAAAAAAACAGCATGGCGATGATGAAGCCCCACAACTCGTGTTGCCGCAACCCGGCGATGCCGGAGTCGATGGACAATTCATGCCAGTACGAAATTACGGCCATCGCGTTCACCGCGAATAGCCCGAGCGCGGGAAGACGGCCGCCAAGCCCCAGAATCAACAGCACGGAGAACGACAACTCGCCCGCTGTCCCCGTTATCGCGCCCCACAGCGGCGACAACACGGGAACACGATATTCATTCTCGAACAGCCAAATGGTTTGTTCCCAGTTGCCGATCTTGAGAAGCCCGGAGTGCAGAAACACCCAACTGACATACACACGCGCGCCCAATGCAAACGGCGATTGCAAAAGATTCGCGGATTTAGTCAGCGTATCAAGTAGACGCCGCAGTGAATGCGCGAGCGATTGTGTACTCATTGTGTTTCCTTCTAACGCGAATGATTGAAATATCGATTGCCTGATCCCGATACCCGGCACTAGACCCGCGAGCGAAGCCACTTATTACAGCGCCAACTCGGACAACGATCGTAGCAGTTATTGAAGGGCAACCGAAGGAGGAAATAGGAAGCTAGCATTGGGTTTATGGACAATAAATAGGGAAGGAGTCGCAGTACAATGCGCGCCCACTTAATCGCGTTCGTCAACATGAACTACCGCGCAATACTGTTCGATTTCGACGGCACGCTTACGCCTTCGTTGCCGCTCTGGATCAAGGCGTTTCGCATCGCGCTGAAACACTTCGATTGTGAATTCTCCGATCGGGAAATCGTACGGCGTTTTTTCTATCGAGATTGGGCGGTGGTCGCGGATGAATTGAAATTGGAATCGGCGGAGGTCTTGCAGCGTGAGATTCATGCCGGGCTACGGCTCGCGTTTCACGAATGCACGCTGTTTCCGGAAGTAAGTTCGATCATCGCGCGTTGCCGCGATAGCGGCTTACAGACTGCGCTCGTTACCTCCGCGCCGCGCTTCATTCTGGACGATGTGCTACCGCGAGTGGGATTGCACGCCGCGTTCGATCACATAGTGTGCGCCGACGATGTGCAAAATCATAAGCCCCATCCGGAACCGGTATTGATTGCGCTTGCAGCGCTAATTCGCGCGCCGCGCGAGGCGATCATGATCGGCGATTCTACGGCCGACATGTTGGCGGGCAAGGCGGCCGGCACCGCGACGGCATTGTTCATGCCCGACGCAGAAACGTCATTGCAGCATGCGGAATCATTGCGCGCCACCGAACCTGATCATATCTTTAGCGATCACTGTGAACTGCCGGAAATCATCGGGCTGCGGTAAGGGTGTTCGTGCATTGTCGTGCATTGCATTTTATTGAATCGATGATCCAACGAGGTTTGAATCTTCATGGCTACACGGCCAAATCGTAAACGCGCACAACGCATGTCACCCGAACAGCGGCGCGAGCAAATCCTAGATAGCGCGGTGCAGTTGATCGTGGCGCGCGGTTTGTCCAGTTGCGCGTTGGAAAGCGTCGCCGTCGCAGCGTCGATCAGCAAGCCGCTCATCTACAAATATTTTCCGCGTCGCGACGATCTGCTTAAAGCGTTGGTGGAGCGCGAGTATCGCTTTCTGCGCGGTCGCGGGCTTGATGTTGTGCCGCGCGATCTACCGTTCGACGAGCTCATCCAGCGCGCCAATTTTCGCTCTATCGAATATCTCTATGAGCGCGGCCCGATTATGCGTTTGTTGGCTAGCGATCGTTCGATAACGGCATTGATGCATCGTCGCGATCGCGATGAGCGCGGCGGGATTACCGATTACTTCGTCAAGCGTCTTGTGCAGGTGTACGGTATCCCCAAAGATGTCGCCGCGATTTGCGCGATTATGACCGTCAACGCTCCGATTCTGTCAGCGCGCGCGCTCAAGCGCCGCGGCATTTCCGCCAGGCGAGCCGCCGAAGTGTGGAGCGCGTTTACCATTGGCGGAAACAATGCTTTACAGGCGAACTTCGGAAAGCCCAGACCGTCCAAATTGTCGCGCCGCGCCAAGTCGACGCGCACCAGATAACTTGACTTGAGATCGACGTAATTATAACTTGAGTCTACTAACGCACGACTGATCGGCCGAATTGGAGTGCCGAGGTTATTCGTGCTGATTGGCCAGAGAGGAGTGCGATCATGACTTACGCGACGAATCGTCCTTATTGCGATGCCGACAGCCACATCATGGAAACGGAGGACTGGCTCACTCGGCACGCCGACGCAAGCATTCTCGGCAAATTGCCCGGCATCTCGTTGGCCAAATCCGGCACCAAGAGCTTCGATTTCATCAGCGATGCGGTCGATAAACAAATCGAGCGAGCGAAGCAAGGCGCACCGGTCAACGACGTTGTGAAAGGCATCAAAGGTTGGAATGCGCCCGGCGCATTCGACGCCACCGAACGCAAGGCAGCACTCGACGATCTCGGTTTCAAGAAACAATTGGTATTCTCGACGTTTTCCGCGAGCACGTACCTGCAACACGCCGACATGGATGTGCGTTACGGCGGCGTGCGCGCACACAATCGCGCAATGGCGACGTTCTGCAATGACGACGAGCGACTGATCGCCGTTGGGCAATTGTCGTTTATAGATCCCGCGCGCTGTGTCGAAGAACTGAAAGAAGGCGTGCGCTTAGGTTGCGGCGCGTTTTGGATTCCCGGCATGCCCGTGGGCGATGCGACGACAGGTAAATCGCCGGGGCATCCCGATTACGATGTGATTTGGCAGGCGCTCTGCGATCTCAATGTGCCTTTCATGTTGCATGTGGGTCCGAATAGTCCGACGAAACTTGCCGCGTACGAAAACAACGGCAAGCCTCGACCCAAGGACATCACGGGTGCAGAGCAGGGCGAAAATTTGCGCGTGCGCGATTTCATGTTGCTGTCGATCGGGCCGCAACAATTTCTAACGGCGTTGGTGTTCGACGGGGTGTTCGAACGCTTTCCGAAACTACGAGGCGGCGTCATCGAACTCGGCGCGGGTTGGGTGCCGGAATATTTGCGCACGCTCGATTTGAGTCAAAAGATTTTCAAACGCACCGATGAAAGCGTTGCCGCATTGTCGATGAAAGGCTCCGACTATATTCGCCGCGCCGTGAAGTTCACGCCGTTTCCCGGCGAAGATGTCGGTCGCATGATCCGCGATGTGGGGCCGGAGTTGTTCTTGTTTTCCAGCGACTATCCGCATCCCGAAGGGACCGACGATCCGATCGGCCGATTCGAACGGACGTTCAAGGAAATTTCGGAAGAGGCCAAGAACAAGTTTTACTACAGTAATTTTCAAGAGATGATGGGCGCTGCGTAAGGGTTGCGCGCGATCAACTACCATTCATAACTATAACGTCAGTCATGCGACAGCGAGTGATGCTTTGAATATAGATCCGAAATCCGCCGGCTTCGAAACCCATCGCCTCGATCGTATCGCCACTCATCTCAATAGAAACTATATCGAGCCCGGCAAGATTGTCGGTTGCCAGGCGTTAGTGGCTCGTCACGGTCATGTTGCTTATTCCAAGTCGTTTGGACAAATGGATCGCGAGCGCGCAAAGCCGATGCGCGACGATACGATTTTTCGCATCTACTCGATGACCAAGCCGATCACGTCGGTCGCGCTGATGCAGTTGTACGAGCAGGGACTCTTTCAACTTAACGATCCGGTTCATCGCGTCATCCCGGAGTGGCGCGACCTCAAGGAGTACGTCAGTGGCGAAGGCGTGACGATGGAAACGCGTCCGGTGCGCACGCCGATCACGTTTCGGCATCTTTTAAGTCACACAGCGGGTCTGACCTACGGCGGTGGACCGGGGCTGCTCACGACTAATCATCCCGTCGATGGCATGTACAAGATGCTCGGTATTCGTCGCGATCCGAGTGAAACGCTTCAGAGCTTTGTACAGAAACTGTCGCGTGCGCCGCTGCGCTACACACCCGGCGAAAAATGGATGTACTCGTATGCGACCGACGTGTGCGGTTACCTGGTTGAAGTGCTGTCGGGGAAACGTTTCGATCGCTATTTGCAGGAAAACATTTTCGATCCGCTTGGCATGCGCGATACGTCATTCGTCGTTTCGCCCGAAAAGATCGACCGATTCGCGGCGTGCTATCAACGCGAAGCCGACAAGACACTGGCGCTGGTTGACGATCCGCAAAAAAGCTCGTATGCCGCAACGCCAAAATTCTTCGCCGGCGGCAGCGGACTTACGAGCACCACGGCCGACTATTGTCGCTTCTGCGAAATGCTACGGCGCGGTGGGGAACTCGACGGCGCGCGCATTCTCGGTTCGCGCACCATTAAATTGATGACCATGAATCACTTGCCCAACAACGCCGATCTCACCGATCTTGCGCTCGGTACGTTTGCCGAAACGGCATACGACGGCGTTGGCTTTGGATTGGGGTTTGCCACCACATTGAGCGAAGTCGTGGCCGGTTCATTCGGCGCGGGGGATTTCTTTTGGGGCGGTTTGGCTTCGACCATTTTCTGGGTCGATCCCAAGGAAGATCTCATTGTCGTCTTCATGACGCAGCTCATACCGTCGGCCACGTTCAATTTTCGAGGTCAACTTAAGAACCTTATCTACTCCGCGATTGTCGATTAACTTTCGAGCATTGCGTGAAATGACGAACGAATAAGCGCCAAGGGAGTAGGCTACCGGCCCCGTTGTTTTGAGGCCGAAAGCAAGTGAAGCGTGTCGCCATCTTTGTCGATGTCCAAAATATCTACTACACCACTCGCCAAGCGTTCGGCGCTCACTTCGACTACAACGAATTTTGGCGACGAGTCACGGCAGATAGGACGGTTGTAAAAGCAACGGCATTTGCTGTCGATCGCGGCGACGAGAAGCAGCGCCAGTTTCAAAACATTCTGCGTGGAATAGGTTTCGAAGTGAAACTCAAACCATTCATTTCGCGAGCCGATGGATCGGCGAAAGGCGACTGGGATGTCGGAATTACTTTGGACGCGATGGATGTTGCCGCTAGCACCGACGTTGTCGTGCTTGCGTCGGGCGATGGCGATTTCGATCTGCTGGCGTTGCGTTTACGCGATCGACATGGGCTTGACGTCGAAGTTTACGGCGTACCGCAATTAACCGCCGAGTCGCTAAAACGCGCGGCAACGCGCTTTGTTGCCATCGCCGATTCGCTACTTCTTCCCAGTCAACGTTAGTGCGGAACCATATCAATGCGCCGCGTTACAGCCACTTCGCCTTGCGCAGCAAATAGAACACATACATATCGATGCCAATCATCGAACCCCACGCAAG
>JAYTQU010000284.1:0-5578 GCA_043746555.1 Pseudomonadota bacterium
CGGGCCGTAAACGGTTGGAAGGAACATTTAAAACCCCAAGGCGTCACACGTCGCGACATCGACTCATACGCGGCGCAGATCGACCGGCCGTTCCTTCTGGATCAGCGACGGGAGTATCTCTGAGAGCCTGTGAAGCAGACTTCTTTAGCGATACTGCCAATCCGATCTCCAAGAGAATGACGCCGGCTAGCGTTTCTTCGTTCGCGTCTTCAGCTACGATGTCGATCTGCCTCATTGCGGTGTATTAGTTTCAATGCATTTTTGTGGAGAGTGACTTTGCGTACACGTATCACAGAATTATTTGGTATTCGCCATCCCATCATTCAAGGCGGAATGCATTGTGTCGGCTTGGCGGAGCTAGCTGCTGCTGTTTCGAATGCGGGTGGGCTTGGAATCATCACGGGCCTCACGCAGGGCACGCCGGAAAAATTATCGGCGGAAATTAAAAAGTGTCGCGGCATGACCGACAAACCTTTCGGCGTGAACTTAACTTTTCTGCCAGCTGTGACGCCGCCCGATTATGCGGGGCTCGTGAAGTCGATCATTGATGGTGGCGTCAAAATCGTCGAGACCGCCGGCAACAATCCGGTGAAATGGTTGCCGTCATTGAAGGAAGCCGGCATCAAAGTGATTCATAAATGCACCTCTGTGCGGCATGCGCTCAAAGCCGAGAGCATTGGCGTCGATGCATTGAGTATCGATGGCTTCGAGTGCGGCGGTCATCCGGGCGAAGACGACGTGCCCAACATGATTTTGCTGCCGCTGGCCGCCGACGCGTTAAAAATTCCCTTCGTTGCTTCGGGCGGCATGGCGGATGGACGTTCGTTAGTCGCGGCACTCGCGATGGGCGCAGAGGGTATCAACATGGGTACTCGCTTCATGGCGACGGTTGAAGCGCCGGTGCATCAGAACGTTAAAGATGCACTCGTTAAAGCAACCGAACTCGACACGCGATTAGTGATGCGACCACTTCGAAACACCGAGCGAGTGTTGACTAACGCAGGCGTCGAACGGCTACTCGAAAAAGAACGCACCCTCGGTGCTGAACTTAAGTTCGCCGATATCGCGGCGGAAGTGGCCGGGGTGTATCCCCGCGTGATGTACAAAGGTGAGATGGATGCGGGTGCTTGGAGTTGCGGTATGGTGACCGGCCTCATCCACGACATCCCGACGGTAGATGAGTTAGTGACCCGGATCATGCGTGAAGCGGATGCGATCATTCGCCGGCGACTTGACGGCATGCTGGCAGTGACAAGCTAGTAAAACGGAATTCACTGCTCGCGGTATCGGGCGGGTGTCTCTCATCAAAGCCCGGCACTCGCGTCCTCGTCAGGTCTGAAAATTCAATCGCAGTCCCGGCCGTGGCCAACGCGCTTTGCCGAGTTTTCCCGAACTTGAAAGCGTGAGATAAGCATCGCGCATATCGTCGCCGCCAAAGGCGATGTTGGTCGTCATGATATCGGGAAACGCATAATGCTGGAAGGTGCCATCCAGTGCGCACGCGGTGATTCCGCCGTGCATCAACGTCGCGACGCACACTCTGCCATCGGCTTCAACGGCTAAGCTATCGAGCATGTTGCGTTTGGGCAGCTCGACTAAAAGTCCGTTGGGGCGACTGGGTGTATCGGCGAGCACCCCGGGTGCTGCAAGTTCCAATGCCCAAACTTTGCGTGGGACAGTATCTGAAAAAAACACGGTCCTCTCATCCGGCGAGAGACCCACACCATTTGGTGAGACTTGATGGTCTTTCCAACACTTGATGGTTGAGCCGTCGGCTTTGGCATAAAACAAACCGCCGGTATGCGAATCCCCGCCGTGATCCGTAAACCAGAAGCCGCCTTGCTGATCGAACACTAAATCGTTTGGCGCGTTGAGTCGTCGGCCATCGCAAGCTTCATAAATTGTTTCGAACTGACCCGTCTTCAGATCAACGCGCTGAATCATTCCACCCTTGTGGGTAGCAGGTCTGCGACCGGGGAAGCGCCGACCGAAGAAGCGCGCAAATTTGAATCGGCCGCCGTTGTTGCATACATACATGGCGCCGTCTGGTCCGATCGCGGCACCATTCGGACCGCCGCCGAGTTCCGCGATGACTTCCGCACGTCCGTTGACCACGCGAGTCAGAGTATGTCGCGCGATCTCGACCAAGATGATGGAGTCATCACCCATCACCACCGGACCTTCCGGGAATTGCAGCCCTTTGCAAATGATTTCCACGCTCGTTGCCACGCTCATTGAATGCACCAAAACGAATCGTAACCGCATCGATCGAATAATAGAACGCTGGGTAGAAGGGGGACACCTCCGTTTCCACCTCTACGATTTCAGCGCACTGCCGCCTTCTACATAGAGAACTTGGCCGGTCGTGTAACCCGCGCGCATCAAGTAAAGATATGCTTCTGCCACTTCCGCCGGCGTGCCGACGCGTGCAATGGGTTGGCCCTTTGTCATCTCGGCAAGCCGTGCATCGCGATGCTCTTCGGGAATGCTGTTCCATATTTGCGTGTGGATAAGCCCGGGGCAGACTGCGTTGACACGTAGCGGTGCCAACTCCAACGCAAGCGCACGCGTCAGATGTTCAATGGCACCAGTCATCGCTGTCGACACGAACGAACCCCTGGAGGGTTTGTGAGCGATCATGCCATCCGTGAATGTCAGCGAACCGTTCGGCGAAAGTGCTTTCGCACCATGTTTAGCGAGCACCAGCGCGCCCCAGAAGCGCACGTCAAAAGTTTTTCTTGCCGCATCGAGATCGAGATCGCTTAAAGGTCCTCGCCTCGGACCATTCCAATCGCCCGCTGTGGTGACGATATGATCGAACGAATCCGATTTGGCGAAGAACGCAGCGACATCCGATTCTTTCGTTAGATCCAATCGCGCCGCCGAAGCGGCAGCCCCCAACTCCTTTGCGGCAGCTTGCGTGCGTTCGAGATTAGTCGAGGCAATCGTCACGCTCGCTCCGTCTGCAATGCTTGCCTGTGCGACGGCACAACCGATGCCGGACCCGCCGCCGACAATAAGAATGCGCTTAGCTTGTAGACTCAATTGATAGGCCCTCGTTAGATTTCACGACAGCGCCATGATATCCGTACTGCGGCGCACTGTGTCGATTTCAAATTTAACGCCGGGAGTTTCCGCGCCAGTGTAAAAATCTTAGCATTCGTGAAATCATCGGTGCCGGTATCTTCGCTTGCACGACCGCCATTTGATATTGCAACCAATACTGGGTTTTTGTTCCGTTAGTAGCGGCTGAACTGCGAGCACTGCATATGCAGCGCGCAGATCCTTTACGATTCCAAGCAACTTGCTATTCGGCATCTGTCAAACGCGAAACTCCATAGCGGCAGTGCGCGTCTTTGCAGCAGTTGTTCGTACTGTCAATTCATTCCTGCTCGATTGTCCGGCGCGTAACGCGAACGAAGCGCCGGCGAATATTCCATTCGAATGGCATGGCCAGGGAACCGAGCAGTACGCCGCCCAATAGAATGAGCCACAACTTCCATGCATCGATGGAGACCGCTGACGCACGTTCGCTCAGTTCATCGCGGAATAGGAGATCGATTGGCCCTTGACTCACGCGGTTCATCGGGCAATCCAATAACAAATTACCGTGCTCGTTACCGGTGGCATTGCAGCCTGGCGCGCGCCACGAGGAATTGAATGACTGATTCAGCACCACTTGAATGCGCGACGGTTGCTGCATCGAGCCAATGAGCGGCGGAATTGTAGGCGAGAATTGTTGCACATCCACTTGCAGGTGATTCCAGCCAATATATTTTCCTTTCGCGCTCAACATGTCGGATTGTTTTCGGCCATCGCCCAATATTTCGCGAACGACTCGCTTACCCGGATTCACGTCGGCTCGAATGAAATCGTCCATGTCGTAACAATTGAGTACCGAGCGAGTTGGCGTAATGAGTTCACCTTGCAAACGAGTTGCGTCCATGGATACGTATTCGATTTCTTCGGCCCCGCTTCGGAATTGACTATTCACAGGCACCGATTGATAAGTGCGGGTTCCGAGCCATTGCGAGAGCACGGTCTCGCTCTGGAACTCGAATTGAAACAGCAATGCGCATCCTAAAAATATGTGCAGTTTTTTTGTATGTTGATACTCGCTAACGAAGCGCCATAGTGCCGCGGCTCCGAGCAAACTCAACGGCAAAGCAAGGAAACCCCAAAATCGGCCGGTGACGCCAATCGAGCGAAAGCCGGGCAGTGGGCGCAACATGTCGAACGGACTCAACCACGTCGGCACGTGGAGCGGCTTGAGGCTACCCATGCCGAGAACGATGGAAACAGCGGCAACGACAATCAACGGAATTCCCATCGAGCGCGGTAACGTCGCACGCAACCAATGGCGATAAGTCCACAGCAAGTATGCGATTACGGGACCGATGAACACACTGAGTTCATGACCATTGCCATTGGCCGGCAATAACTTTCCACGCAACGGCAACAACGCGAACCACAATAGCGAGAACACACTACTAAACGTATCTTCGGTATGACGCGGAAATTGCGCTTGTGCTTCGAGCATCGGCCAGAGGTAGCCCGCGTCCAAAATTGTCGCAAGCGCAACTGCGCAAGCAAACATGGCCAGCGGTACCACCGATCGGAGCGTGCATGTCAATGTCAGCGCATAAAGGCCAACCCAAAACATCAAATGAACGATGGCTACCGGCGAACCGTCGATCGCCATCGCAACCACAGCGCCCATGAGTAGCGTCGCGACGGATAAACGAACGATCCATTGCACAGTTTCGATCTCTCGCTGCCACATCGCGCCGCGGTGCAACGTCCACAGCAAAAGTGGCAGCGTGAGAAAAGGAATAAAGTCGATATGCCCAAAACCAAGCCGGCAAATAAAAAATCCATTGCCGATGAATAGCGATGCAGCAAGTGCCCGCTGACCGAATTGTTTCAGCCAAAGTCCGGCATAAAGATATGCGCCGACCCAACCGACGATAAAATAGATAAGCGTCGCCAACTTCAGTCCAAGTAACGGCCCCAGGATATAGGTCAGCGCCATGCTGAGCGACATGAATGGCACTTGCGGCTCGCCGGCCAACGACAGTCCCGAACACATAACCGGCGTCCATTGTTTTGCCATGCCGAACAAAGTGGCGTTCCACAACTGCAATTCGTGGAACACCAAGAATTGATCGTGATCCTCGGGGCCTGTGCTATTGAAAAAGAGTAGAAATAGCATTCCATAAACGAGGACGATGCCGACGGACAATAATCCCAGCCAACGCCGCCCGGTCAGCCCGAGCGACATCGTTTCTAGCTTGTTTTCGCCCGCACCCAACACCTTCGATTCCCCTTGCCCTTCGCAACTCGTTTGAACAGCTCCTTCGTTGTGGAGAGCCGTTGCTTAATGGCGAGTGTCTCGGCGCGATTTCTCACACCGGGCACTCTTTGTCTGTAGTTATGAGACGGCTTGTGCGGGCCAAATCAATCGCGTTGCGAAGATATAAATCTTCAGAGCTGCGGCTCATCGGATGAGAATCGGCCACTATGGCCGGGAGCCATCGTTATGTTGCGCTGCGCGCGATCGGCGGATTCTTTGGAAATC
>JAYTQU010000285.1:0-45333 GCA_043746555.1 Pseudomonadota bacterium
GATGCGGCGACGCTAGAGCGCACGGTGCGTGTAACAACCGAGCTGCGAAGGTCAATTGAAACGCAACCGGCCATTCGATATATGGCGGCGATCAACGGCGTCGATCTCATCGGCGGCGCGAATAAGACCAATACAGCAACGATATTCTTGCGCATGACTCCTTGGAACAAGCGCGATATGAGTTCCGACGCGATTGCTGCGGAGATCATGAATAAGGGCAGTGCGATTCGCGAAGGTACGGTGCGCGCGTTCGGACCGGCGCCGATTCGCGGATTGGGATCGGCGGGCGGCTTTGAGTTCTATGTGCAAGCGCGCACCGATGCGACGCCGCTTGAGCTGTCGAACGTTACACAGCAGTTAGTCGATGCGTTGAACCATAACTCCAAACTAACCGGTGTGAACACTTTTTTCCGCGCGACGTCGCCGCAATTGCGCGTCGATGTCGAGCGCGAAAAGGCCTTGGCGCTTGGGGTTTCCATCGACGATATTTTCACCACGTTGCAAAGCACGATCGGCTCGCTGTACGTCAACGACTTCAATAAGTTCGGTCGCATCTATCGCGTGCAATTGCAAGCTGACGCTGCGTATCGTATGCGGCCTGAAGATCTCGGCAATGTCTATGTGCGCTCGCAGAAATCCGGCGAGATGATTCCGCTGAAGACGGTCATCACTGTGAGCAACGTCGTCGGTCCGGAACAGTTGGAGCGTTTCAACGGCTTCGTCGCGGTAAAAGTGCTTGGCAGCGGCAAAGCGGACGTGAGTTCCAACGACGCCATTCTCGCCGTCGAACAAGTTGCCGCGAGCACATTGCCGAGCGGTTATGAACTCGCATGGAGCGGACAGGCATTTCAGGAACGCACTGCCGGCAGCGCGTCGGCGTTTGCGTTCGGTGCCGCTATCGTGATGGTGTTTTTGATTCTTGCCGCGTTGTACGAACGCTGGCGTTTACCTTTTGCCGTCGTGCTCACGATTCCGTTTGCGCTATCAGGCGCACTGTTATTCGTGTGGTTGCGCGGCATGACCAACGACATTTATTTTCAGATTGGTTTGGTGGTGCTCATCGGTCTTGCGGCGAAAAATGCGATCTTGATCGTCGAGTTCGCTCAACAAGGATTTCTCGCCGGCAAATCGCCGATCGAAGCTGCCCTGGAAGCGGCGCGATTGCGTTTTCGTCCGATCGTGATGACGTCGCTGGCGTTCATGTTCGGCGTCGCGCCGCTGGCGATTTCAACGGGCGCAGGCTCTGCCGCGCGTCAATCGATGGGCACTGGTGTGTTCGGCGGCATGTTGATCTCGACGTTTGTGGCGACCGTGTTCGTGCCGTTGTTCTTTACGCTGATGGCCAAACGCAAAAACGGTGCGCAACAACAAGCCACACAGCAATCGTCTACTTGATATAGCGCGCCATATTTCGATCCCAGGGCCGATATTCCGCGGCGAGTCTAATTCGCTCGTCCAGTGGCGGATGATCGTAAGCCCAGAATACATAGAGCGGATTGGGACTTGGATACGCCAATCCTTTCTCGCCTAACTTTTGGAACGCATGCGCGGCGACTTGCGATGAGTCAGGCACTAACCCGTGAATGACCTCAAGCCCATAAATGTCGGCTTGATGTTCCAAGTAACGCGAAAAGCCCGCCGCGATCGGTTGACCGAGCAAAGAGAACACGCTGAATAGCAGCAAGAGCACCGGCAACGACGCCCAATCGCTCAAATCGCGAATCGCCCAGCGCTTTCCGAATCGAGCGAGCACGCTGCCGATCGATCGATAGGCCAAATACAATCCGATCAATAGGCCAACGATGGAAAATGTCAACGACAGCCAAATGTGATTGAGGACGTAGTGCCCTTGCTCGTGACCGAATACGAACATTGTTTCCGGAATGCTCAAATCACGCGAAGTGTTGTCCCAAACGACGACTCGTTTGCTCGCGCCGATGCCGGTGACATACGCATTATACGTGGTGACCTTATCGCTGGCTTGCATCTCGAACATGCGCGAACGATTGATCGATAATCCACCGCGTTGCATCACTCGTTCTATTTGCGTCACCAGCTTCGGCTGTTTAGCCTCCAACGAGTCGAATGTGTTGAACAGCGGATCGATGAAGATCGGTTGAATCAACACCAACAACAAGATGACCGGAATCGATGCTAGCCAGCCGTAAAACCACCAGCGTTTCGGACTGCGGCGCAGAATCGTATACAGGCCCCAAACCAAAAATGTTGCGATCGCGGTGCCGACTATTTCGCTTTTGGTCCAGTCCCAAAACCATGAGCCCCAGCTTTGTACTGATAGCCCATAACTTTGTTGAAGATGATGACCGTAAATACCGAGCGGCAGACTGAGCACATCGATCGACAACAACAGTAACGGCGCGAATATGACGACCTGCACGAAGCGACGCCGACTCGCTCGCTCCGCTACGTCGCGAAATCGGGGACCGAGTCGCAACCCGAGCACTACGATCAACACTGCTAATCCGTAAATTGTGCCGACCACGAACATCGCGACGCGCGTGTGATACAGCGCCTCGGCCTTTTGCAATTTGTCAGTCGGCAATCGATAGTCGGTGATGGTGTCGGTGGCGTGAACCGCGTCGGCAACGCGCTGCGGCGTTTGCCCGTAAGTCGCCGTGAAGGTTGCTACGACGGACAACAACGACGCGACGATCCATACGCTGACCTTCATAAAAGCAATCGTCAAACTTTTGGAATTGCGCCGTCAGGCGTCATCTGGTCGACGGTTTGCGGCAGTAACTCCGCCAATTTGCCAAGCAAGTCCTGTGGATTCACATTCAATTTGCTCGCCAGTTGCGCGACCAGTTCCGGTCCCATAACCTGGTGCAGTTGTTCCGTGGAAATCGGTTGATTCGCGCCGGTACTCACCCACGATTTGGCAATGCCGCCCAGCCCCTTCTGCTCGAATTGATTGACCAAGCCCTGCACGCCGCCGTGCTGTTGAATCATTTGGTTGATGCCCGCGCCGATTAATCCACCGAGCATACCGTCTAGAAGGCCCATAATTTTCTCCAGCTGTGAAGATCGAGCGTGAAGCATACTCCGGAAGACATGAAATTGTGGTGGAGTCCCTACCGGAAGACCTCGATTCGATCGCGACGACGATCGCCTACTCGATGTGCGCAACGACTTGAGCCCTGCTGCCGCGAAATGCGCATCGGTGCTGAGCGGTTTCTCAATCTTGAGTTCTCGCGTGTCGAAGAAACTCGTGCAATCGGTCAAGGGGTAGCCGCAATCGGCGTGGCACCGAAACCATTATTCGGTCGCCTAAAGATCGGCGGCGTAAATTCCGTTCGCGATAATCGCTTCGGATTGTTCGATTGGTTCCAAAGGCGAAATGGCGACCCGGGTTTCGGTTCGCGATTTCGCGGCTACGACGGACAAAATTAAATGGAATAGTCCCACTCAATACCATCATCGCCGTCCAATAATGCTCCGTCGAGGTTTGGTCGTCATAGTTACTCCAACACTCAGCCGTTCAATTAAGAAGTTTGATGATGCGGGGTATTGTCATGAATGTCCGCATCGTTACGGTTTGTCGGATGTTTGTTAACGTTAACGATTCGAACATCGCTTCGTCTAAGATACTGATCCGCAAGACAACGAGTCTCGACATTTCCGCCATGACAGCCAGCGAACATTTACAAACGCGAGCACAACGCATTCGCGAAGCGGGCGTTTTGGGGCGGTCGGAGTTGATGCAGCGATTGTTCGACTACTTGGTCGACTGCTCGATCGCCGACAAAGCGCCGAAAGAAGTTGAGATCGCGATCGAGGTGTTCGGCCGCAACGGCGGGTTCGAGGCGGCGCAGGACGCGATGGTGCGCGTATATATTCATAAGTTACGACGCAAACTCGAAAACTACTATGCGGGCGCGGGCCGCGATGAAGCAAGTCGCTTGATGATTCCGCGCGGCGAGTATCGTTTAGTGTTCCAAGAAAGCGCAGTCGACGTTGCGATAAACGCTGCTCCGCCAGTAATCGAAGCGACAGCAGAAGAACTCGCGTCGCCAAATGAGCTCGCGTCGATCGAACCCATTACCTTTCGCGCACGAGTGGCTTCTAGCTTGCAGCCTCATCTGAATTGGGGAATTGCCGCGCTTGCTGTGTTGTTGGTGGCGAATGTCGCAGTGTGGGTATTGAGTCATCGCGGTGAACAAAAACTTGACGCGACCTTGAGCGAAATCTCCGCAGTGCGCAACCAATCGGTGTGGCGCGCGATTTTGTCCGATGCGGCGCCCGTCTATATTGTCGTCGGCGACTACTACATCTTTGGCGAACTAGGTTCTGCTACGCCATCGAACCCCGAACCAGTTCGGCGCTTGATTCGGGATTTTTCAATCAACTCCAGTCGCGATCTAGATGACTTAATCGCAATGCGACCGGAACTGGCCGATCGTTACATGGATGTCGCGTTGCGTTATCTGCCGGTGTCGTCGGCCTTTGCGTTGCAACGCATCGCGCCGCTTTTGCAATCGAACGAGCCGCGTCAAGTGCAAGTCGTATTGGCGTCGGACTTAACGCCGAGCATGGTTCGCTCGGCGGACATCATCTACATCGGATTACTGAGCGGTATGGGCATGTTGCGCGACATCGCGTTTGCCGACTCGCATTTCAAGATCGGCGATACCTACGATGAACTCATCGATCGCAAGACCAATCGCATCTATGTCAGTCAATCGACGGTTGCATTCAACGACAACACCTCCACACGGTATCGCGATTACGGATATTTTTCGACACTGGTCGGCCCAAGCGGAAAACGCATTGTGATTCTAGCCGGGACTCGCGATGTCGCGCTCATGCACACATCGGAAGTGGTCAGTCGCGCGGATTCGCTGGCGCAATTACAAAAGCGCACGGGCGGCGCAGAGAATTTCGAGGCGTTGTATTCGGTTGAAGGACTCGATCGCACCAATCTCGCCGGCGAACTGCTGATCGCCGAGGCGATCGATCATCGTAACTCGGTGGCATCCGCTCCAAGCGCCGTGCCGCTAGCGAGTCTACAAAGTCGTTGAACTCGTCACTGTTGAATTTGTCATAGCCGCTCGGGTGTAATACGCCTATGAGCTTGCGGGACGAAGTCGACAAACTATTACCCGGTTGGGAAAGCTGGTATCCCAGTGTCTTCGACGCGGCCGTCGATCTCGGATTGCTGCGTGCCCGTGTCTGTTCGCCAGGCTCGCTTATGCTGTCGCAACGGCACGCGAGTGTTTACAGCGAAGCCTTGCAAGCCTTTCGCGAACAGTGGAGCGTGGTCGAGCCGGAGGGGCAAGAGTCGGGCAATGAGCCGCGAGACACGGCACGCGAAAGAGACGAAACGCACGGCGATGATTTCAACTCCGACAAGTCTCGTGTCTTGAGTCTCGTATCTCGGAAATCGCGATGAATAAAGTAGCCGAGCTTCGTTCGCTCATCGCCGCCAGTCAACGCGCGGTCGTTTTTTCCGGCGCGGGCATCAGCACCGAATCGGGGATTCCGGATTTTCGCAGTCCCGGCGGCGTGTGGTCGAGGATGCAGCCGATCTATTTTCAAGAGTTCATTGCATCGGAAGAGACACGCAAGGAAGCGTGGCGTCGACGTTTTGCAAACACCGATGGTTGGAACAACGCCAAACCCAATCGCGGTCATCTCGCCGTGGCGCAATTGGTCGCACGCGGCAAAGTGGCCAGCGTGATTACACAGAACGTCGATAACCTTCATCGGATTTCGGGCGTGCCCGACGAAAAGGTGATCGAGCTACACGGCAATGCGACCTATGCGAAGTGTTTGCAATGCGGCGTACGCATTGAACTGAGTGCAATCGAAGTGGAATATCACTCGACAGGATCTGTCGCGCCCTGTCGTTGCGGCGGCATCATCAAATCGGCGACGATCTCTTTCGGACAGTCGATGCCACAACAGCCAATGCGGCGCGCCGAAATTGAAACGCAGCTCTGCGACTTGTTTATTGTGTTGGGATCGTCGCTCGTCGTCTTCCCCGCCGCGGATTTTCCTGTGCTAGCTAAACGAAACGGCGCACGCTTAGTGATCGTCAATCGCGAACCCACCGACCTTGATAAATTAGCCGATCTTGTTATCCACGAAGGCATTGGCGATACGCTTTCAGCAGCGCTGCGGTTGTCGTAATCGTTTTCGCCAAACGGAAGCTATCGTTTCATTGCGAACTTTCACAAGCTCTGAGTGTCCTTTGGCGATTTCCATCGCGGCTTTCACTTTCGCGGTATCGTTGCGAATCGTGAAGCATGCGATAACGACCAAGACCAGCGAGACAATGGTCATCAAGTAACCCCAGGCAACGCCAAGTCGCAATGCCGGTCCGACCGCCATACCGGTCTTCGCATAAGCAGTACTGATTTGTCCCATGGTGAATGGCCCCATGGCCAAGCCGATGAAAGTCATCAGCATCAAGTAGATCGCCGATACTGTTCCGCGCATGTGCGGCGCAACCAGATCGTTAACGGTCGACATCGCCGGACCGATGTACATGGGGCTGACAAACATCGCAAAGAAATTGCAGATGTAAACGACCGCCATGCTTTGCGCAAAATACACGCCCGCAGCAAACGGAATGGTCGCGACAATACAAAAGATACCGACCAACAACCGGCCGTGTTCCCATTTCTCTTTCAGTTTATCGGCGACGACGCCGCCGAGCGAGATTCCCACCGACGCCGCTACCGCTGCGGATAAGCCAATGACCGTGCCGAGTTCCGCGCGACTGACCTCGTGAGCGCGCAGCAGATACGGAATCGCAAAAAAATTGCTGCCATACCCCACAAAGCCAATGCAGGGGAAGCCAATGCACGTGAGCATCACCGTGCGATTCTTGAAAATCGCATCGAACACTTCCGGCGAGCGGAGGATCAACGCTTGCGACCACGTAAACGTGCAATACACGCCGACACCCATAGAAATCCATTGGATTTTACTTGGCATCCACAGATTGAGAAGCCAACCGCCCGCGATGACCGCTAACAGAACAACCAGGTTTATCGCGATGGTTTTGCCGCTCGCTTTGTTCAAGAACAGATTGACGAGGTTCAATCCCGGAAATACACCCATGAATTCTCGCCCGGCTACGGCAAACGGACGCGACTCGTGCTTGACGCTGAGTCCCTCGCTCATCCCGCGCGTCGGCTCGCGCAATGTTTTGACCCAGAGCGCCATCAACACGCCGGGGATGCCGACCAAGAGAAAAGCCATCTGCCATCCCTTCAATCCGAACGGCGCGGTGAGCGGATCGGGAAACCATTTATGCCATGCGTCCAGCACCACACCGCCGATCGCCACACCCAAACCGCCGCCGATATACACGCCGCTCGAATAGATTGCCATTACTGTTGCGCGTTGCTTTGGCTTGAAATAATCGGACAACATCGAAAATGCCGCGGGACTTGCGCTTGCTTCGCCAACGCCGACGCCGACGCGAAAGCCAAGCAATACGCCGAATGATTTTGCGGTGCCCGACAAAGCAGTCATCACGCTCCAAACGCCAAGACCGACGGAGATCATCGACTTTCGCGTCCATACATCGGCGAGTCGGCCCAGCGGAATGCCGAATAGTGCGTAGAACACGGCGAACACGGTGCCGTATAAAATTCCCAAGTCGGCGTCGGTGACTTTCAAATCCGATTTAATGTCTTCGGCAAGAATCGAAATAATTTGCCGATCGAGAAAATTAAATACGTAGACGATGGTCAGCACGACCAACACATACTTGGCGTAACGACTACCTACGTAAGACTTGTCGGCAATCGGATCCCTCGCGGGCGCGGCACTTTCGTTCGTCTTGATTTCATTCATGGCGATGTCTCTTATGTAGTTCGATTCGGCTGTGCATGACCTAATCGCTGAATTATTCGACTATGTTCCAGAGAATGGCGACCGTCACGAGTATTGTCACAGAGTGGCGGCGCCGTTCGCAGGAATATCCCCCGATCAATTTCGACTCATTAGAGCACACTATTTCGAGTGCGGCCACGCGCACCGATTGGCGACAAATACATTTTGCAAGATGGCATCTGCCTGTCGTGTGCAGAATGGCGTGAATTAAGATAGCCATTCCGATTTGTCGTCACTCTATCAACGAGATATTTCATGCTTGCCGATTTCCTCGTCCGCATCTTGTCACCCTGCAATCGCACGCACTGCAAGCGCAAACGCGCTTTGCCGATAACGGCACGCTCGCATGGATTCTGTCGGCGTTATCGATATCGACGAAAATTATCGCTAACACCGTGCGGCGCGCGCAGCTCGATAATGTGTTGGGCCACGCGGGCGCGGAGAATGTGCAAGGCGAGCAACAACAAAAACTCGACGTGATTGCAAACGAGGTGCTGCTCCGTACTCTTGGCGCGCGCGAAGGCGTCGCAATCGTTGCGTCCGAGGAAAACGACGATTGATGTACGAAGCGAATCCGATGGCGATGCTCATCGAACAAGCGGGCGGCCAAGCCTTCGCCTCACCCAATCAACGCAGCATGGACGTGACGCCTATCGACATTCATCAACGAACCGCCGTGATATTAGGCAGCGCGGAGGAAGTGGATCGTGTGGTCGATCAGTTGAAGTAGAGCGGTCGGTGGAAATGTCTCTAGGACATCTTCTTGCTCGTCGCGCTCTTTCTTTTCGCACGAGCGTCGGCATTTCGATCGAGAAGTCTACAGGCAAAATCGATTGACCCTTGTAAACGCAACGTATCGCCCACATAGGCAACCAGCGCCGCTTCGGCTCGTTTGCGCAGGGCCTTCGCTGTAATGAGTCGGCGCTTTGCGAGTTCAGCAATGTCTTCGCGATCCTGTTCGGCGAAACGACCCAATTTACTGACAGCCAAATCAAGCGGAGTTAGCAGACGGATATCGAGCACCTTTGAGTTCACGCCTTTCAATGACAACGAAATAGATTCGTCGTAGGCATCTTCGTGCATGAGTCCGAGCGTATCGCTGTATTGTTTGTCGAAATAGAGTAGTCGCGCGGCGCCATCCGATTCCCGATACGAGACTTCCAAATTATCCGGCACTGCGATACGTCGCGAGAAAGCAGCATCGACGTCGACCGAGACACGCGAGCCGGTATAGAAATGCAGCGCCGTGCCGCCTGCGACATACATTTTTATCGGTAGTAGTTTTTTGGGAACCTTTTCGAGCGATCGAGCGATTCGCGCCGCCAATTCGGCGAACGCATCGACGTAAACAGAGTTCGTGAACGTCTTAGGCCGCATACGGTATTCGCTGCGCCAATATCGGCAAGAAGCGACTGGGACGAAGCGGCGAGAGCTCAAGCCAACGCGCAAATGTCGCGGGAGTCGAACTCCCCGCGTATAGACGCTCCGCCAGCGCCAATAATTTCACGCGATCGTACTCCGGAACGCTGGCAAGCATCACTGCAAGTCCCGCCATAAAAAACCTCGGGCCAACTTCGTTCCACGATCGAACACCGAACGAGTTTCGAGCGCACAACTCCACCAACCGCTCCTCGTACCGGCGGTCGAACGTCAACGGCATCAGTGTTTGCGTAGTCGCGGACATGCCCCAAGTATCGGAGTCATTCGTCAATTCGTCAAATGGCAGGTTGACCCTGGAGTGCATCGGTCCACAGCTTGCGGTGGCCATCCATGTTAATTGGTTGCTTCAGTTGAGTGTCTTCAACGTCGCTTCGATCCACTGTTGCGCGTCAGCGTTAATTGCTCGCGGATCGCGACCGGCTGCGTCGATCGGCAGACCGATGACGACTTGAATGGTGCCTCGTTTTTTGATCAATCCGCGGCGCGGCCAAAACTTTCCAGCGTTGTGCGCAACCGGAATCACTTTGCAGCCGGCACGCGAGGCTAGTAGCGCGCCACCGACACCATACTTTCGTGTCTCGCCCGCGGGCATTCGGGTGCCTTCCGGAAAAATCACAACCCACACTCCTCTTTGCAATTGTCGTTTGCCTTGCGCGACGACGCGATTAACCGAAGACGTTCCGGCGCCGCGATCGACGGCAATCGGATGCAGCAGCCTAATAGCCCAACCAACCAGCGGAATCCAAAGCAGTTCTCGCTTTAACACCCACGATTGAGTTGGACACACTGTGGCCTGTGCGATCGTCTCCCACGACGACGAGTGATTCCACATCGCGATGTGCGCACCTTGAGGAATATTTTCACGACCGGTCACTCGATACTTGAGGCCGCACAACTTATCGAGCAGCCACAGTAAGACGTCGGCCCAGTTTTTTGCCAAGACAAATCGCCTTGGATAAGGAATCACGGAACCGATCAACAGGATCACGGCATAGAGCGCCGTGACCAGAAAAAACATTGTCGTGAAGACTATCGAACGTAATAGCTGCACTGAAATGTTATCCAGGCAATCGCGACAAATCGGCAACACGTAGAAATAGCCCGCGCAGCTGCGCAAGCAACGCGAGACGATTCTCGCGAAGCTTCGTATCGTCGGCCATCACCATCACGCCGTCGAAGAACGCATCGACTGCCGCGCGCAGACCCGCAAGCTTCGACAATACTTGTGCATAATCGCGAGCGGCAAACAAAGGCTCGGTCACTTTGGTCATCGCGATAATTTGTTCATTCAATACTTGCTCGGCGGGATCGCGCAATAACTCGGCGTTCACCGCGCCAAAAGAGTCTTGTCCCGATTTGCGCAGGATGTTACTGATTCGCTTGTTTGCTGCTGCGAGACTTTGCGCATCGGGCAATTTCAAGAACTCACTCAGTGCGCGCAACCGCCGATCGAAGTCGAGTGGCACCGCAGGACGATTGGCGAGGATGGCGTCGAACATTTCCGTCGTCACGTTGAGTTGCTTACTCTCTTCGAGGTAATAACCGCGCAATCGTTCCATGATGTAGTCGTAGATTTCCGTCGCGACGCCGGCACTGAACTTGAAGGGCTGCAACTTCACGGCCTGTTCGATGAGCGCCACGAGATCGACGGATAGTTTCCGTTCAATGACAATGCGCAACAGGCCGATCGCCGCACGCCGCACGCCGAAAGGATCTTTCGCGCCGGTTGGTTTTTGATCGATGACAAAGACGCCGGCAACGGTGTCGAGTTTGTCGGCAAGCGCAAGCGCCATGCCTGTGGTCGTGGCCGGCAACTCATCGCCCGCGCCGCGCGGCAAATAGTGTTCGCGAATCGATTCCGCAACCTCGTCGCTCGCGCCATCCGCCAATGCATAGTAATGGCCCATGACGCCTTGCAGCTCGGGGAACTCGCCTACCATCAAGGTGAGCAAATCGCATTTGCAAAGCCGCGCGGCTTCACTAATTGATCGAGTCGTCGCTGCGGAGCTTGGTGGTAATTGACCGAAGGCGAATTGCGCGATCACTTCAATGCGCCGCACGCGATCGAGCTGCGAGCCGAGTTTATTGTGATAGACAACTCTATCCAAGCTTTCCAACAGCGAAATAAGCGGTTTCTTGCGATCCTGATCGAAGAAAAATTTCGCGTCGGCCAAGCGCGCGCGCACAACACGTTCGTTACCTTCGATCACGCGGCTCGGATCGGCGGGACGAATGTTACTTACGACTAAAAACTTATTGCTCAGTTTGTTGTCGGCGTCGAACAACGGAAAGTATTTCTGGTTCACCTTCATCGTCAGAATCAAACATTCCTGCGGGACTTCCAAAAACTCTTTCTCGAACTGACAGGCGAATACATTTGGACGTTCGACCAGCGCCGTTACTTCATCGAGCAGCGCGTCATCGTCAATCGGTTTCAATCCGACTTTTGTCGCACTCGTTTGAAGTTGACGCGCAGTCTCAGCGCGACGCGCGTCGAAACTGGCAATAACCGCGCCTTCATTTTCCAATTGCTGTGCGTAGTTGTCCGCGTCCTTCAAACTGATCGACTCTTGCGAAGCTTCGAAGCGATGGCCGTGCGTGATTCGTTGAGCATCCAGGCCTAAGATCGAAACGGGAACGACTTCAAGTCCATACAACGCGACCAACCCATGCGCGGGACGCACAAATTTCACGGTGGTCCAGCCATCGGCAAGCTGATAACTCATCGCTTTGGGAATCCGTAACTTCGAGAGCATGTCGTCGAGCGCCTTCTGCAAACCTTCCGCCAGAGTCGCGCCGCGAACCGTGATGTCGAGAAATAATGCTTCCGCTTTGCCGTCCATCGCACGTTTCAGATTCGGGACGACAGATACATCGAAGCCGAGCGCCGCCAATCTTTTCAACAATGCGGGCGTCGCTTTGCCGGATGCATCCAAACCCACGCTGACGGGCATGAGTTTTTGCTGCACGCTTTTGTCGGCTGCTTTGGCAGCCACCGCTGTGATCTGTGTGGCCAGACGACGCGGTGACGCAAATGCTATCGCTTGCGAATGAGACAGTAATCCTTGTGATTGCAAGCTATCGAACAACAACTGCGTGAGAGCGGCGCCCAGCGCTTGCAGCGATTTCGGCGGCAATTCTTCGACGAATAATTCGACTAGTAAGTTCTTTGTCGTCATAACTCAGCCCGCCTTCTTCTGCTGGGCCAGTTCCGCAAGCGCTTCGTCGGCGCGTTCCTTTTTTGCTAGCGGAAAACCAAGTCGAGCGCGGCTGTCGAGATAACTCTGCGCGACAGCTCGTGCGAGATTGCGAATGCGTCCGATGTACGCGGCGCGTTCAGTCACGCTTATCGCTCCGCGTGCATCGAGCAGGTTGAAGGTGTGCGCGGCCTTCAACATTTGCTCGTACGCAGGCAATGCGAGTTGCTGCTCCATAAGATACTTGGATTGATTTTCGTGCGCGGCAAATGCGGTCAGCAAAAACTTCACATCGCTGTGCTCGAAGTTGTATGCGCTCTGCTCGACTTCGTTTTGGGTGTAGACATCGCCGTAGCTCAAAGCATTGGTCCATTTCAATTTGTAGACGCTATCGACGCGTTGCAAATACATCGCGAGTCGTTCGAGTCCATACGTGATCTCGCCGGTGATCGGTTTGCACTCGATGCCGCCGACTTGTTGAAAATACGTGAACTGCGTGACTTCCATGCCGTTGAGCCACACTTCCCAACCAAGACCCCAACAACCGAGCGTTGGGTTTTCCCAATCGTCTTCGACGAAACGCACATCGTTGGCGCGCAAATCGAAACCCAGTTCTTTAAGCGATCCCAGGTACAAGTCGAGGATGTCGGCCGGCGCAGGCTTCAACACCACTTGAAACTGGTAGTAGTGTTGGAGTCGATTGGGATTCTCGCCATAGCGTCCGTCTTTGGGGCGACGGCTTGGTTGCACATACCCGGCTTTCCACGGTTCTGGACCCAGCGAGCGCAGAAAAGTCGCCGTGTGGCTAGTGCCGGCGCCGACTTCCATATCATAGGGCTGGAGAATCGCGCAGCCGTGATTCGACCAATAGCGCTGCAAGGTCAGAATTAAGTCTTGAAAGCTAAGCGATGGCGCGGCGAGCATGCCTGATCCTTTCATTTCGACGAATTTTCGGCGCGCGAGTATAACTGCTAGCACAACCAGCCGTTGCCAGGACGAGCAACCTAGCGCACTATGACGGGGCACGGCTTGTGCCGTGCGCCTCACGATAGAGCGCTTCTAAAGCGTAACGACCCAACCTGATTCGCGCGATCCCGGCTCCCACTGGGCTCGATGAGTCTTTAGTTCGTTGGCATAGATCCTGCAAAATCGTGAGTTCGGACCTGATTGCATACACGCGATTACACAATCGACTAGATAAATTGAACAGTTAGTGGAGGAGATCCCATGACGACCGGCGCTGAAATTATCAGCATGATTAAAGAAAAAGAAGTGCGCTACGTGGACTTACGGTTCACGGACACACGCGGTAAAGAGCAGCACGTAACCGTGCCGGCTTCAACCATCGACCCAGGATTTTTCGACGACGGCAAGATGTTCGACGGCTCGTCGATTGCCGGTTGGAAGGGAATCAACGAATCCGACATGGTGCTGATGCCTGACGCCTCGACCGCCGTGATGGATCCCTTCTTCGAAGACACCACGCTCATCATTCGTTGCGACGTGCTCGAACCCGCCACGATGCAAGGTTACGAACGCGATCCGCGTTCGCTCGCGAAGCGCTGCGAAGCCTATTTGAAGGCTAGTGGAGTGGGCGACAGGGCGTTGTTCGGCCCGGAAAATGAGTTCTTTATTTTCGATAGCGTTCGTTTCGGCACCGAGATCGGCAAGTCGTTCTTCGAAGTCGACGCGGTCGAAGCTTCATGGAGCTCGGGCAAAGCGTACGAAGACGGCAATCGCGGCCATCGTCCCGGCATCAAAGGCGGTTACTTTCCGGTGCCACCGGTCGATTCGCATCAAGATTTGCGTTCGGCAATGTGTAACGCACTTGAAGCAATGGGCATGATCGTCGAAGTGCATCACCACGAAGTCGCGACCGCGGGTCAGTGCGAAATCGGCGTGGGCGCGAACACGCTCGTGCGAAAGGCCGACGAAGTGCAAATGCTGAAATACGCCATTCACAACGTTGCGCATGCTTACGGCAAGACCGTAACCTTCATGCCGAAGCCGCTGGTCGGCGACAACGGTAACGGCATGCACGTTCATCAATCCATTTCGAAAGAAGGCAAGGCGCTATTTGCCGGCGACAAATACGGCGGTCTATCCGATCTCGCCTTGTACTACATCGGCGGCATCATCAAGCACGCGAAAGCACTCAACGCCTTCACCAATCCCGGCACTAACAGCTACAAGCGTTTAGTCCCCGGTTTCGAAGCGCCGGTGATGCTCGCTTACTCCGCGCGCAATCGCTCGGCATCGATTCGTATTCCTTGGGTTTCCAATCCTAAGGGTCGCCGTATCGAAGTGCGCTTCCCGGACTCGATCGCCAATCCGTATCTTGCGTTTTCGGCGATGCTTATGGCGGGCTTGGACGGTATCAAGAACAAAATCCATCCGGGCGACGCAGCCGACAAGGATTTGTACGACTTGGAGCCGGAAGAAGCCAAGAAGATTCCGGAAGTGTGCTACTCGCTGGAACAAGCGCTTGAATGCCTCGACAAGGATCGCGACTTCTTGAAGGCCGGCGGCGTCTTCACCGACGATGTCATCGATTCTTACATTGGCCTCAAGATGCAAGAAGTCACTAAGGTGCGTATGTCGACCCATCCGCTGGAGTTCGAGCTGTACTACAGCGTCTAACTCGGCACCTGGCTCGATGGCGTTGGATTCGTCGGGCGTTGCATTTGCAACGCAGCGCTCGACTCGCAGAGCCACGGAGGGCTTTGCTTCATCCGAGCTTGCGGCTCGGATCGCTCGGAAGCAGTTCCCGAGGAGATCGGTTCAGTTGGCACTAGTCATAACGGAGGTCGTGTGAGGCTTTGCCCGCACCAAGGTTTACGATCGATCGCTTCGACAAGTGCGCCCTCGCTTTTGCCGGATCGCATCGAAGTAGCTATTCTCTTGCCTCATGGGTGCACGACGTTCCAGTTTCGCTTTGGCCGTTTTGCTTTTCGCCAACGCGGTGTTTGGGCAGGAGAACGCTCCCGATCACAATGCCGTTTGGAAATGGGCAGACAAGGACGGCGTAACGCACTACTCGGATCACCCGGGTCCTGGCGCAGTGAAGATAGACTTGCGCATACAAACCGACGATGCGCCAAACGCACAGCCAGACACACAGCCAAGCGCTTCTTCTGCGAAGAAAGCGTCACAAGCGTCCGCGCCGTATCAACGTCTTGCCATCACATCGCCCAGCGTCGACCAAACAGTGCAAGGACCGAACGACAACGTCAATGTGAGCGTGCGCATCGAACCGGCGTTGCAAGCGAATCATCGTCTGCGCGTGGAATTGGACGGCAAGCCGCAAGGCGAACCGCGCACGGCGCTCAATTTTACTTTCGGCGATGTACCGCGCGGCACGCACACGGTGAGTGCCAGTATGGTGACTGCCGATGGCGCCGTCGTGATTCACAGCAAGCCGGTCACGTTCTACGTTCGCCAACCATCGATACTTTCGCCGACGCGAAAGCGCTAGTTGCAAGTCGCCCAAATCACCGAGTGCGACGCGATGCCGATGCGTCGCACTCATTGACACTAGGATTGCTATGTCCGCACCGCGATCGATGAGTGCGGCACGCGACTTGCGCCCATTATCCGTGATCAAATCAGTGGAAGCCGCAGCGCGCATTCTCGATAGTCTGACCACCAGCGTCGTGTTGGTCGATATGCAGCAGTCGGTGTTGCATCTCAATGCGGCAGCCGAGACATTGCTGGGTGCCAGTTGCAATCAGGCAAAAGGACGACCGCTGTCGGAATTATTGCGCGGCGGCGCGTTGCTAGTGGAAGTCATCGAGCGCGTCATCGAAACACAAAGGCCGTATTCGAGACGAGAGTTGCCCTTGCGCCCCGCCGCCGGCGATAGCGAACTGGTGGTCGATTGCACCATCTCGCCGTTCGACGAAACGGGATTACTCATCGAACTGAGCGACGCCACGCAACATCAACGCATTACCCGCGAGAACGCTTTGCTCGCGCAAGTCGGCGGCAGTCGGTTAATGATTCGTCAATTGGCGCACGAAATCAAAAATCCGCTTGGCGGCTTACGCGGTGCGGCGCAATTGCTGGAACGACAATTGAACGACGCGACCATGCGCGAATACACACAGGTGATCATCAACGAAGCGGATCGCTTAAAAACGCTGGTCGATACCTTGCTCGGTCCGGGTCATGCGCCGCGCAAGCAACTCATCAACGTGCACGAATTGGTGCAACACGTTTGGCAATTGCTCAAACTCGAAGCGCCTGCGTCCGTCAAGATCGAGCGCGACTACGATCCGAGTCTGCCGTCCATCAAGTTGGACCGCGACCAGGTTATCCAAGCCATGCTCAATCTCGGCCGCAATGCATTGCAGGCTGTGAGCGCACACACACACGAAAACTCCCGACGAGTCCTGCTGCGTACCCGCGCACGCACGCATGCGTACATCGGCAATAGACGTCATCGATTAGTTGCCTGCGTGCAATTCGAAGACGACGGTGCCGGCGTTCCCGAGGCGTTGCGCGACACATTGTTCTATCCGTTGGTCACCGGACGCACCGATGGCACGGGACTTGGCTTAGCGGTAGCGCAAGATTTAGTCAGCCGTCACGACGGTCTCATCGAATTCGAAAGCCGCCCGGGGCGCACCGTGTTCACGATTTTACTGCCGTTCGATTCCACCACTGCCGAGTCACTCGATGCAAACTCACATGTCTAACCCTTCCAAACCGCTCAATGTGTGGCTCGTCGACGACGATGCATCGATTCGTTGGGTGCTAGAGCGCGCGTTACGCCAAGGCGGAATGGCGCCCACCACCTTCGATCAAGCCGACACCGCGCTCGCCGCGTTACGCCGCAATTGTCCCGATGTGTTGATCACCGACATTCGCATGCCCGGTCGCAGCGGATTGGAATTGCTAACGGAAATTCGCGGCAGTCAACCGGAATTGCCGGTGATTGTGATGACGGCGCACTCCGATCTCGATAGCGCGGTCGCCGCATACAAAGGCGGCGCGTTCGAATACCTTCCAAAGCCTTTCGACATCGACCAAGCCGTCGATCTCGTGCGTCGCGCCGCGCAACAACAAACGCGTACCGAAGAAACGGCACCCGAGTCGCGTCGCATTCCCGAGATGCTGGGTCAAGCGCCGGCGATGCAAGAAGTGTTTCGCGCCATCGGCCGACTGTCGCGTTCGAGCATGACCGTGCTCATCACCGGCGAATCCGGAACCGGCAAAGAATTGGTCGCGCGCGCCTTGCATCGCCATAGTCCGCGCGCCAACAAAGCATTTATCGCATTGAATACCTCGGCATTCACTGCGGACTTGCTCGAATCGGAATTGTTCGGCCACGAAAAAGGCGCGTTCACCGGCGCCGATGCGCTGCGTCGCGGGCGATTCGAACAGGCCGACGGCGGCACATTATTTCTCGATGAGATCGGCGACATGTCGCCGCAGCTACAAACCCGATTGCTGCGTGTACTGGCCGAAGGCGAGTTCTATCGAGTCGGCGGACAAACGCCGGTTCGCGTGGATGTGCGTGTAATCGCCGCTACGCACCAAGACTTGGATGTTCGAGTCACGCAAGGGTTGTTTCGCGAGGATCTGCTGCATCGCTTGAACGTCATACGAATCGAAGTTCCGCCTTTGCGTTCTCGCCGCGAGGACATTCCTGAACTCATCCTTCACTATTTGAACGAGGCGGCCGTCGAGCTTGGCGTCGAACCAAAAGTACTGACTGCCGAAGCGGAAGCGGCGCTCACGCAATTCGATTGGCCGGGCAATGTCCGTCAAGTTGTGAACACCTGTCGGCGCTTGACTGTCAGCGCGCCCGGCAGCGAGATCAAAGCCGAGGACATTCCCACCGACTTGGGCGGTTCGCCGAGTCCAACGAAATTGCAAGACGAGTGGACGCGCCAACTGACATCGTGGGCCGATAAACGATTGGCCGGCGGCGGGAAACCGTTACTCGACGATGCGTTACCGGAGTTCGAACGCACACTGATTCGCAGCGCTCTACGCAAAGCCGAAGGCGGCCGCCAAGACGCCGCACGCCTGCTCGGCTGGGGTCGCAATACGCTCACGCGCAAATTGAAAGAATTGGGAATGGACGACGAGTAGCGCGATAAATTCCGTTTGCGGCACAACTCAAACGGAAAACTTTCCTCCACGGTCTTACATACCCTAGTACGGTTCGCCTGAATAATCGGGCGCCATGGCTCTATGGTATGCGCTCGTTTTCATTTTGGCGGTGATCGTCGTTGCGATCGGCGCGTTGATTTTTCGTCGGCGACACGCTGCGTCGGCCGATGACGACTCGATTTCAACGACAGCACAGCGAGATGAAGATGCGGCCACGCCGGATCGCAACATCGCCGCGACGATTCCTTTTCAAACCGACGCCATCGTCGAACAGCAAAACGCTATCTATCGTTTGGCGTTCGGCGTTAAGCGCATTGATTATCGAATTCTCGGCGAACACGTTCGCGTTTTAAAAGCAACTCAAGACGCTGTGGCCGGCGCGATGAACGAGCCGCGTTATTTTCCGCGCAAGCCCGCGCTGTTGCCGAAGTTATTGCGCGCCATCAACACGCTCGACAATGGTCGCCACGAAATCGTTCGACTGATTTTGCAAGACGCGGTATTGGCCGGCAATGTGCTGAAACGAGCCAACAGCGCCTACTATCGGCAAAGCACCGACGTTGTCGAAAGCATCGATCGCGCGGTGCTGATTCTCGGTAACGAAGGCATGCGCGCGCCCGTCGCGAGCGCCATCATGCAGCCCGTGTTTCAATTGCCGGCCGGATTCTTCGAGCATTTTGCGCCGATTACTTGGGAGCAGGCACGCCGCACGGCTTATGCTGCGGAGGAGATCGCACGAGCTCACGTTTCCACCGATGCGCTGGTCGCTCACTTGGCGGGCATGCTCGGAGGATTGAGTCGCATCGTTTTATTTAGATTGACGATGGATAAGTATCGACTACAAGGCAATATCATGCCGCGCCCCGAAGTATTCATTAAAGTAATGATCGATCACGAGCCGCAAGTCGCACGCGCCATCGCCGCCGCTTGGGAGCTGTCGCCGGCCTTTATCGAGGCCTTCGACGCGCAAGTGCAAGCCACACCGCCACATCGCATGTCGCCTTTGGCAAGCACCGTGTACTACGCCAACCTTGTCGGTCTGCTGACAACGCTTCATCACCATGATCTTATCGATATCGAAAGCGCTTACGAATTACTTGCGGGGCAGGGACTAGAAAGCGCTACGTCCAACGCTATTTGGACCATCGCCGGTGCGGATATCATCGAATAGATCGCTCGCCTCTTGATGGCCAACTGGAAAGCTATCGGGACCGTGGTTTCGCGCGCGCCGTCGCTTGTGCCTGCAAGGGATCGTCGGGCCAGTGGTGTTTGGGATAGCGGCCTTTCAAATCTTTTTTTACGTCGTGATAACCCCGCGCCCAAAAGCTTGCGAGATCTTGCGTCGTTTGCACAGGCCGTCGCGCCGGTGAGAGCAATTGCATTAACAAACTAACTCGACCGCCGCCGACTCGCGGCGTTTCCGTTAAGCCGAACACTTCTTGCAAACGCACTGCGAGCGTCGGTGGATCGTTGGAATAGTCGATCGGAATGTGCGATCCGCTTGGAACCGCCAAATGCGTCGGCGCCAGTTCGTCGAGACGAGTGCGTTGGCTCCAAGTCAGCAACGCGAGCAAAGTTGCCTGCACATCGATACGCGCAAGATGATCGCGGCGCGTGATATTACTAAGCCAAGGTCCGAGCCACGAATCCAGATTTTCCAGCAAATCGATATCCGTCACCGCCGGCCAGACTTCCGGCGGAATCGTATCGATGCGGTTCGCAAACACGACACGTGTTTGCAACGTGCGCGCCTCAGGAGTCCAGGGCAATGCATCGAGCGAAAGCTGACGAATTCCGGCGAGCATGGCACTGCTGATTGCGTTCGGATCGGCGTCGTCCAAGTTTTTGCTCGACAGCACCAACGCGCCAAGCGTGCGTTCGCTGCGCGCGATGACGGCTTGCTCGCGAACATCCCATTCGATACGCGATGTTTCACGAATGTCTTTGGCAAAGTGAAATTCCAAAACGCTGCGTTCGATCGGTGCAGCCAAACGAATGCGCGCTTCGCGATCGACGTCGTCGAGTTCGGCGGCAACCAAGAATTCGGCATTCGCGATGCTTTGCGGATCGGGAAGCATGGCGCCGCGACCGCTCGATAGGAGATATCGACCTCCGCTACTACCCCTTGCTCCACGCGCTTGAGCGATACGATCGGGAAACGCCCAGGCGAGCAACAGCCCGATGTCTTCATCGGCCGAAGGTTTCGCAGATGCATTATCGAGTTGTCGCAATAGCAACTCGGCGCTTCGTTGCACTCGCTGACGTGCGAGGCGATCCACATCGATATCTCGCGCCAGCGCAGCGCCGCGAATCGCGTCCAAGCGCAATCGCAAATCGACGTCGCGAGCTTGACCCGCTCGATGTCGAATTAGATCGCGCTCGCCGAGCATTGCCGCTAACTGCGCCGCCGTTTCGGCTTGTCCAATCGTATTGGCACGCAGCAACATATGCGCGAGTCGCGGATGCGCGCCAATGTTGGCCATCGCCCGACCGTGTTCGGTCATTCGACCCGCGCTATCGAGTACTTGCAGCGAAGTCAGCAAATCGCGCGCTTGGGAAAACGTGGCCGTCGGCGGTAAATCAAGCCAACGTAAATCGTTTGCGTCTTGAATACCCCAAGCCGCCAATTCGAGCGCGAGTGGCGCGAGATCGGCCTCGACAATTTCCGCGGGTGTGTGCGCAGCAAGTGCGGCATGTTCGGATTCGGACCAAAGTCGATAACACACGCCTGACTCTAGCCGCCCGGCACGACCGCGACGTTGATCGGCGGAAGCACGCGAAATACGTACCGTATCGAGTCGACTCATCCCTGTTGCCGGATCGAATCGCGAACGTCGCGCGAGTCCGGAATCTATCACAATGCGGATTCCTTCGATGGTCAAACTGGTTTCCGCAATATTGGTCGTCAACACAATCTTGCGTCGGCCCGGCGTACTCGGCGCGATTGCAATGTCTTGTTCCGCCGTCGATAGTTCACCAAAGAGCGGCAGAACTAATGTGGACTTGGGCAGTTGCGCTTCTTCCAGCAAGCGTTGAACGCGACGTATCTCGCCTTGTCCCGGCAAGAACACCAACATATCGCCTGCGTGTTCGTTCAGCGCGATCAAAACGGTCGACGCAATGCTTCTTGCAATATCGGATTCCTTCGAGCGACGGCGATATACGGTCTCCACGGAAAATGATCGCCCTTGCGACGCGACAATCGGCGCATCACCCAAAAGTTTCGCGATGGATTCGCCATCGAGAGTTGCCGACATCACCAGCAACTTCAGATCATCGCGAAGTTGCGCTTGAACATCGAGACACAGCGCGAGCCCTAAATCGGCCTGCAAGCTGCGTTCGTGAAATTCATCGAAGATCACGAGCGCAGTGTCTTCAAGTGCTGCGTCGCGTTGCAGTCGCCGCGTGAGAATCCCTTCGGTCACTACTTCGATGCGCGTGGCATTGCTGACTTTCGAATCGAGTCGCGTGCGATAGCCTACAGTGCGTCCAACCGGTTCGTTCAATTGCCAAGCCATGCGAGTCGCAACCGCACGCGCGGCAAGACGTCGCGGTTCCAGCATCACAATCTTTTGATTCTTTAGCCAGGGCGCGTCGAGTAATGCGAGCGGTACGCCGGTCGATTTTCCGGCACCGGGCGGCGCTTGCAACACGACGGCGCGATGATTATTGAGCGCGACGAACAGACGCGGCAGCGCCTCATCGATCGGCAACTGAATCGGTAAATTGTTCAAGCGCGATGCGAATCCAACACGGCAGCGCGCAATTTGTCGACGTCTTTCTTGCCGAGCAACTTGCACTGCCCGGGTTTGAGATCGGCGACTCGCAGCGGTCCGATCGCGATGCGTTCTAGTTCACGCACTTTCAAACCAACACGTGCGAGCATGCGACGAATCTCGCGATTCTGGCCTTCGCGCAGCTTGACGCTGAGCACAGTGCGATCGCCGCGACTGCGATCGACAAAGCGCTTAACGATGCGCACGGATTCCATCGCCGCGCGCTTGGCGTTTTTTGCGCCACTTGCATCGGGGGTGATGAGATACATTCCGCGACGCAGTTTCTGCAATTGCTCTTCGCTCGCCAAGCCGGCAGTCGTAACGCGATATTCTTTGGCGATGCCGATGCGCGGATGCGTGAGTCGATGCGCGAGATCGCCGTCGTTGGTGATTAGGAGCAAGCCGGTTGAATCCCCGTCCAAACGGCCGACCGGATACAGTCGTTCTTCGGCGCGCATCGCCGGCGGCAACAACGACAATACATTGCGCCGGCCGAGTTCGTCGTGCGTCGTCGAGATCACGCCTTTGGGTTTATTCACCAGGAAATAGGTGAGCTTGCGAGGGGTGGCCGTTGGCGTATTCGGCACGCTACCGCTGACATCGACCGGCAAGCCGTCGAACGTGACCACATCGCGAGTTGGATCAACGAAGCACGGCAAAGACGTGACGGCACGTCCATTCACCTGGACGCGACCATTCAGAATCAATTGCTCGCAATCGCGACGCGCCGCAATGCCGGCGTCGGCGAGCGCTTTCTGCAATCGAACGCCATTGGAACGCGGTGTAGTGGATTTTTGCATGCGCGCATGGTACTGGCAATGCGGCAATCACTCTAGTCGTTACGCCTTTCGGTCCGATCTACGTAAGCACTGGTTAAGTTACGTTCTCCGGCCTTTACCGGACCACGACACGCGGTGGACAACGCTTCCAGAAGCGCTTCCTTCTCGGGCGGCACTTGATCAGTATTTACCTAATCGTCGAATCTTGCGGTAAACCCGATCGGGCGTTTCTTGCTCGTCGGTGGCGTCATGAGTTCACGGATCGTCTTGATGATTCCTGTGATGGCCTGGTCGTGTGTGGAAAGTTTTTGTTCCAATTCGTCGAGACGTTTAGCGAGCTCCTTGTTCGACGAAAGCATTTCCCGCAGATTTACAAAGGCTCGTACCACGTACACACTCATTTCGACCGCGCGCGGACTATTGAGAACCATTGCGGCCATAATGGCGCCGTGTTCGGTTAAAGCGTAGGGAGCATAACGTCGACCGCCACGCCGAGGGTTTGAGGTCGCAAATTGCGACCTCAAACTGTGAAGTTCATCCGCATTGACTCGAAACATGAAATCCGTGGGAAAACGCGCAACGTTGCGTTTGACTTGTTCGTTAAAGCGCTTCGTCGTTACGCCATAGAGAGCGGCGAGTTCGCTGTCGAGCAGCACGCGTTGATTGCGCAAAATCAGGATTGATCGCGTGATGGTTGCGACCGATACAGTGTCGGACTTCATCTATTCCACTCCTTGGAAATGTTGTCCTTAGTGAGTTGCGACGCTTAATGCTTCTTTCTTGCAAACTCGTGATTGAGTAATGCGCGCAGTCGAACCGCTTTAAGCGGCTTGTGCAGCATCGTAAGTCCCGCCGCACTCACCTCGCGTAAGCGTTCGACGGCCGTGTCGCCGCTCAAGACGACCGCAGGAATGTTGTCACCCAACGCCGCGCGCAGCGCGCGCACGGCTTCGATGCCGTTCTTGTTATCGCCCAACCGAAAGTCGGCAATGATGAAATCCGGCGCGGTGTTATGCAGCGCATCGATTGCCTCGGCGGCACCAGGCGTTGCGACGCAACGGCAGCCCCAACTTTCCAGCAGACTTTGCATTCCCAAGCGCACCGAGGCTTCATCGTCCACTACCACGATGGTGCGATTGGCAAGCAAATCGGGCACTGCGATTTCGGCCGTTAAAATATGCGTGTACGGCTGCGCTTCCAGACCCTGCTCCACTTCAAGCGCGAACATCGAGCCTTTGCCAGGTCGCGATTGCAACGTCAGTGGGCACTCAAGCAACGTTGCCACACGCTTCACCGTCGATAATCCAAGGCCCAATCCTTTGCGTCGATCACGCTCCGGATTGTGCAGTTGATAGAACTCTTCGAACACCTTGTCTTGTTGATCGCGCGGAATTCCGATGCCGCTATCCCAAACCTCTACTGACATCTTTCCGTTGCGACGCCGGAGGCCAACGACCACGCCGCCTTGTTCGGTGTAACGAATCGCGTTAGAAACAAGGTTCGACAGAATGCGAAACAGCAACGACGGATCGCAAAACAGCATGACTTCGGTGCGATGCACACGCAGACGCAGCCCTTTTTCGCTCGCGGCCGGCATGTACGTGGTGCGAATGCGATCGAACACAATACTGGCTTTGAAATGCTCCATGCGCGGTTTGATTTGTCCGGCGTCCAGGCGCGAGATATCGAGTAGGTCGTCGAACAAAGATTCCAACGACTCGATGCTGTGTTGAATCTGTTCGACCAACTGACGTTTGCCGGCTTCCATGATGGAATTGCGCAACGTGGTCGCGAACAATCCCAAGGCATGCAACGGTTGACGTAGATCGTGATTGGCCGCCGCAAAGAATCGAGATTTCGCCAAACTTGCTTGCTCGGCTTTATTGCGTGCTTCGGCTTCCGCGATGTTGGTTTGTTGCAATTCGCGAATCAATTGCTCGTTTTCGTAACGCAACTTGATTGAGCTGATGACCAAGCGTGCTTGTCGGTGACCCACCGACAAAATGTACGCGAGCACGATAAGCCAAATCACAATAGAGAGGATCTTCGTGTCGGACCCGTTAGTCAGATAGCGCAAGGCCAACGCGCCTAACAGCGGCGTCGTCGACGTGTAAAGCGCCGGTGGAAAATATGCGTGCGTCAACATGCTGGCGGCCATGCGGCAGGTCAAACACATCAACACAAAGGTTTGTGTCCAGACATTGTTGTCGAGACCGGGCAAAAATATTGCCGCGCCCCACGCCAACGCGGAAGGCAACACCGCCCAGGAATAGAACCATCCCCAACGACGTGCGTTGGTATTGCAGTCGGGCGCGTTTCGATAAAAATAACCGAGCACATCGACAGCGACGCGCAGTCCAACCACCATCGCGGCCCAACCGAGCAGTATCTCAGTCGCGACTTCTTTCCACGCCGCCACGACGATGAGGGCGAGCATGCCCATCGTCAACAATGTGCCGGTGAGATTGGTCCGATACAGAACTGAAATTCGATCGTTGTCCACGCGTGTGCGTAACGCCACGTCCACACCGTTGGTTGGTGCTTGAACATTTTCAGGCGCGCTGCCGACCGTTTCCTTGGCCGACTGCGACGCATTACGCATGAGTGCGGGCGATCTCATAGTTGGATACCGACGGAAGTAATCCGTTTTGTTGAGCTGCAATCACCGCCTGCGTGCGATTCTTGACATTGAGCGCTTCGAGCACGGCGGTAACGTGCGCTTTCACCGTGCGTTCGGCGAGTTGCAGTTCGCGTGCGATTTCTTTGTTGCTGTGGCCGCGTGCCAGCATGCTGACGACTTCCAGTTGGCGCAATGTGAGGGTGCCGGAGGAGTCCGGACGGACCATGGATTCGTCGGACTTCGGCACAAAGATATTTCCATCGAGGACATCGTCGATCGCCGCAAGCATTTCATCGGCGGTGAACGATTTTGGAATGAAACCGGAAGCGCCGGCCGCCACCGACTGATTGGCGATACCGTCGTGTTCGTCGCCGGAGATGATGATGCATGCCGTGGTCGGCGATCGATCGCCGATTTGCCGCAAGGCCGAGAAGCCATCGCTATCGCGCAAATGCAGATCGAGCAACACGAGGCCGATATCCGTATCGATCGACAGCAAATCCAGCGCTTCGTGCAGCGTTGAAACGCTCAGGATGGAAGCTTCGAGCGCACTTTGCTCCAAAACGGCATGGAAGCCCGCTCGAAACAAAGGGTGGTCGTCGACAATCAAAATCTTCATGGCGAGCCTAATTCCTGGAGTTGGCGCAACTCACGATACGTGCACGATGTTCGAACGCATGTCTGTAACGATGCCTGGGCCGATCACTGAATCGATGCCTGGGCCTGCGCGCAAGCGCTGCCTGGACAAAGTTTGGGCTGCGGTCGCGAACACGACGGGAGTTCGCATGGTACGTCCAAGGATTGGAACCCGGCAATGGCCCTTTGGGGCTATGCCCTTTTGGACAATTGAGGCGTACCCCTAAAGCGTCTAGCCTCCCGATGGACGGTATGCGGATCGGCAAGGAGCGACTTATAGGACTGAGTCGTACGGAGCCGATTCGCAGCCGTTTTAGAACCGACCGCTTACAAGTCCAGGTAAGCAAAGATGAAATGATGTGGTGGCTGTCCCCCGCAAGACCCCCAACCAGGCGCAATTGCGCTCGACGACTCACGCACGACAACCCCAGCGACAACCCCAGCGACCACCCCAGCGACAACCAGGCGATAACCCAGAGACGATTGCAATGTGGACCTTCCAAGCTAAGCGCAACGCACTACGCGACCAACTATTGCTCGCGCCCGAAAGTAATCCCAGCGAATTTATCCGCCGCTATCTGGTGCAGAGGGAATTGGCTCGAAAGCAAAGGGTGGGACGCTTAGAGAATTCAAGCGAGCATTCGCGTTTCGAGAATCGCCGTGTTGAAAGGCAAGCTTAAGAAGCAGTCTCAAGCGCAAAGGATTGCATCATTGAATCGGCATTCCGGCGGAATTCTGCCGACTCGCGATTAATCTATTCGTGAAGTTTTTTGTTCGTCGAGACTCGCTCGATCGGCAAATGCGCTTGACTCGTAGGCAAGACGCCAAGCCAGCGCGCCGGAAAGGGAAAGGCGCTCGCCAGCGACACCAACAAGGTCGCCAGATAGGGCAGCGATTGAATCAACAACATGATGACCCACATCGCACGATCGGGGCTCGTCAATTCTTCAGGCACGCGAGTGACGGCGACCGCCGCCAACCACAGCAATAACATTAAAACGGTTTCGGTACGCGCCGAAGAAAAAGCAATCGCAAAACCGTGGGGCTTGGCGAACTTCGGAGTACGAAAGAACGGTTCGTTGCGAGTAATCAACCCCTTCAGTGTGGCGACGCCAATCGTATGCGAAAGCGCGAGACCCGCCGTCGCCGCCGCAACGGTCTGGCGAAGGTTGGCGCCCACTCGCGTCACGTACAAATGCAGCAGCTTAGCGAGCTTAAACGTAAACAGAATGAGCGGCAGAATCGAGAACGCCAAGAGCGGCGGTTCGAACGTAAACCACGTCGGTCGTACCGAACCGAGCCACATGAGCAGCGACCAGACTAGCGCGCCGATCGTAAAGATACAGTTGAAGCCATCGGCGATCCACGGCAGCCATCCGGCGATGAAGTGATAGCGCTGACCCGAACTAAGTCCGCCCTCCGCATTCTTTTTGTTGAAGAACAAACTTCGCCCGTGCCGCCGCAGAATTTGCATTGCGCCATACGCCCAGCGAAAACGCTGTTTTTTGAAATCGATGAACGTGTCGGGCATCACGCCACGACCGTAACTGGTTGGCAGATAAGTCGCCTCATAGCCGGCCTCGAAAATGCGCAGGCCGAGTTCGGCATCTTCAGTGATGCACCATTCCGCCCAACCGCCAAGTTTCTCCAAGATGTCACGCCTCACCATGGTCATGGTGCCGTGTTGAATGATAGCGTTGCGTTCGTTGCGCGTAATCATCCCGATGTGAAAGAAACCGCGATATTCCGCATAGCACATCGCTTTAAATGCGTTATCGCCGCCATCTCGATAATCTTGCGGCGCTTGCACGATGGCGATCCGATCATCGTCGAAGGCGGGCACTAAGTCCTTCAACCAGCTCGGCTCCACTTTATAGTCGCTATCGATCACCGCAACGACTTCCGCTTTCGGATCGGTTTGCTGAAGCGCGAAGTTCAGCGCGCCGGCCTTAAATCCTGCGAGCGGCGCTACATGGAAGAATCGAAATCTGAGTCCGAGTTTTGCGCAATGCGCCTCGACCGGCCGCCATACATTTTCATCCTTGGTGTTGTTATCGATGACCAACACTTCGTAATCGGGATAGTGAAGCTCTGCCAGTGAGTCGAGCGTGTCGATCAACATTTCTGGAGGCTCGTTGTACGCCGGCACATGCAACGATACTTTGGGAAAATAATTTTTCGATGTTGCGGTCGGCGTTAAGACGCGTTTGTGAGAAGTGACCCAGCGCGCCTCGGCCCACTCATGCGCTTCGGCGAGAATTACGGCAATGACGCCCAACATACCAAGCACCAATAGCGCACCGACCAAAACGGTGGTCATCGAAAGGTAAGCGCGCGAATAATCGTAAATGATCCATACCGTCACGGTTGCCGTTCCGTAAACAACTACGGCGAGAAAAGTGCGGCCGCGTGCTTGCAACGTGTGGCTGTACAAATAAAAGACACCGAGTAGAATCGCGGCGATCACAACCGAGATGGCCGCCAGCACATCCCAGGCAGGAAAGCGTTCGATAGGATTGATGAAGGCGAACTTCGCGTGGCGATTGCTATCGAACACACCCCAGTACGCGCCGACGCTGCCTTCCGGCGTATTCTCTTTCCACGGTTGATCGAAGGCTTCCATAATGTAATAGATGTAGCCCTCTTGTTTGGCGCGATGAATAAAGCGGCGCAAAAACAGCGCTTCATTCGCGGTCGAGGCTACGGCTTGATCGCGTGTTCGTCCATCGGAGGGCCAACCCACTTCGGTAATAACGACGCGCTTGCGGGGATATTTCTTTTGCAACCGTTGCATCTTGTCCACGATGTAATCCACCGCGGAATCGACCGGCAATCCTTCCCAATACGGAAGCATATGCACGGCGAGATAATCGACATGATCCACCAACTTGGGATTCGCCAGCCAGATGTGCCACGGTTCGGCGGTACTCACATACTTGTTGGTCGATTTTCGAACGCGATCCAGAATCGGGATCAACTCATCAACTGTATAGTCGGCCTTCAATATCGTTTCGTTGCCGACAATCACGCGAAAAACATTACTGTTCTCGTTGGCGGCTTTGATCACGGCCTTAATCTCGCTCTCGGTTCGCTCGGCATCGTCCGGATACAGATAAGCGCCGACCGCCACTTGTAGTTTGTGTTTGGCCGCCAAACGAGGAATCGCGGCCAATGTCCCGCGCGATGAGTAGGTGCGAATGTTGATCGCAAGCTTGCCGAGCAACGCCAGATCGGAATCGATCTGTTGTTCCGTAGGCCATTCGTCTTTCGTGGCGTCTTGGCCCGGACGAAACGGTTGCATCGCAAATCCGGTGATGCGTTCGGTCGGCCAATCCTCTTCGCTAGTTTGCTTGTTAAGCTTGGCCCACAGACCAAACGTCAACACGGCAAACACTGCCACGACCAAGACACTGGAAATTTTCATTGCGCCAACAATTCGATTGGATTGCGCCTTAAAGGCGGCCATATTTTAGGGGGCGGCATTGTAATACCGCTGCGCGCCGACTGACAGCAGCATAATGAGCAGTCAGTCAGGTAAAGTGAGGAGATTGTCGTTCCCGACGATTGACCTATTGTGAGGGACACGCGTGCGCATTGAATACATCTGCATTGCCGCTGTTGCGTTGGCATGGGGTGGATATCCGCTCATTGCGCGATCGAGCGGCGTCGGCGCGCCCATTGGCGCATTACTACTGACTGTAAGCGCCTTGCTGCCGATTGGCATCGCCATCTTTTGGCACGGAGTCGCTGTGCGACCGTCATCCGGCGAAGTCGGAAAATTGACCGCTGCCGGAATCCTCATGGGCATCGGCACGACTGCGTTCAACTATGTGGCTAACAGCCGCCGGATAGACGCTTCCATTTCCATTCCGATCATCGATGTCGCCATGTTGATCGTGACGGTCATCGCGGCCATCGTGTTCTTCGCGGAACCGATCACAACAAAGAAGCTTGTCGGACTTGCTTTACTCATCGCCGGAATTGTGGTGCTGCGACCCGAGTAAATGGGCATGGCGAATGCTCGCGTCGAAGAGAGTAGTCGATCAATTCGATCGATCTAAGTGGCAAACAATTACTTCTTGCGATACTTCTCGCCGACCGTCTTATACGCCTCGCGAAACGGAATGCCTTCTTTCACCACCATTTCATTCGCTTCGGCGGCCGCATTGATCGACGGGTCCATGTGGATATTGTCCTTGCGGAATTGCACTTGCTTCAATGCGGGCGCGAGGATGTCGAGAGTTTCCATGCACAAATCGATGGCGCGAAACAGCGGCGCTTTGATGAGTTGCAAGTCGCGTTGATAGCCCGAGGGAAGTTTACTGAAGATGCCAAGCACTTCCATAAGCGCGGCATGCGCCGTCGCTGTTCGTCCGCGAATGAGCTCGAACACATCCGGGTTGCGTTTTTGCGGCATGATCGACGAGCCGGTAGTAAAGGCATCGGGGAGTTGAACAAACGCAAATTCTTGTGTGTAGAACAGGCAAAGATCGGACGACAAGCGACCGACGTCCTGCATCACCATGGCTATTTCAAAACACAATTGCGCTTCGGCTTTACCGCGCGAAATCTGCACGGCCGTAACCGGCTCGTGGACTTGCACAAAGCCGAGTTCGTGCGCGGTCATCTCGCGATCTACTGGCAAGTTCGGTGAGCCATAACCGGCCGCGGAACCCAGAGGACTTTTTTGCAGGCGTCGATGCGTTTGCCGCAGACCGTCCGCATCGTCGCGCAGTTCCGAGGCGAACCCGCCGGCCCAAAGTTTCACGGAACTCGGCATCGCTTGTTGCATGTGCGTGTAGCCTGGCAATGCAAGATCGCTATGGCGTTCGCCCAATGCATCAAGTTCATCGGCGACGGCGTTGGTCGCATCTTTCAGTTGTTCAACCGCATCGCGCATATATAGACGCAGCGCTGTGAGCACTTGATCGTTACGCGAGCGTCCAAGATGGACGCGCTTGCCAGCCTCGCCGATTTTTTCCGTGAGCAGCGTTTCCAGCGCGGTTTGTCCATCCTCGTGATCGAGCGTCACTTGCCACTCGCCGCGCGCGTGTGCGGCAGAGATTTCAGTTAGTCCTTTTTCTATTTGTTCGAAATCGGCGGCCGACAATAAGCCTTGCTTGTGCAACATTCGAGCGTGAGCAATCGACGCGCGAACATCGTAAGCCACCAGTCGATCATCAAGCTGGTGATCTTCACCCGCCGTGTAGCGGAGCACGCGAGCATCAAGCGGCGCGCCTTTGTCCCACAGTCGGCTCATTAAATTAGCTCGCCGCAGCTTCCGCCGCGCTTAATGTAGTGACGTTATCGACGATCAACGTACCCGTGCCCTCATTGGTAAATACTTCGGCCAAGATGCTATCGGGCGTTTTATAGGAAATGCAGTGGACGCGACGCACGCCGCCGTTGATCGCATCTTCGATGGCCTTCGCTTTAGGAAGCATGCCGTCTTTCAAACTGCCTTGATCTTTCAGTTTCTTCAATCCTGCGAGATCGGTGTATGAAACGAGCGAGCGCGGATCTTCAAGCGATTCCAAAATGCCGGGTGCGCCGGTGATCAGCAAAAGTTTTTCGGCTTTAAGCGCGCCGCCGATTGCGGCCGCAACCGTGTCGGCGTTGATGTTGAGCAACACGCCGTTATTGTCGGCGGACACCGGACTCACGACCGGCATGATGTGGTCGTCAAGCAATTGTTGGAGCACTTTCGCATCGACCAAATCGATGTCGCCGACAAAACCGTAGTCGACGGTTTGCCCTTCCACTTGTACCGGTGCGCGCTTGTGTGCGCGAATCAAATTCGCATCGACACCGCTTACGCCCACCGCGCTAATGCCGACTTCGCGGCAAATGCCGAGAATTTGTGTGTTTACCAAACCGTTGAGCACCATGCTGGTGACCTCGATCGATTTCGCATCGGTCACACGTCGTCCCGCCACCATCTTTGCTTCGAGTCCGAGCGATTCTTGAATCTCAGTCAACTGCTGTCCGCCGCCATGCACAACGACGACGCGAATACCGACTTGATGGAGGATGGCGACTTGTTCCATCAACGCGCGAGTTGCGACGGAGTCGCCGAACACGCCGCCGCTTGCTTTAACGATAAACACCTTGCCCTTGTACATGCGAATGTAAGGCGCGGCGCTTTTAAGTGCGCGAATGATGGCAGTGGTATCGGTGCGATGGAGCATGAGGGTCACTCGTGATACGTAATTGGCAAACGGAAATATCGAATCGAAACTGGAAACTGGAAATAGGGTTAAGGCTTTATTAGCCGCGCAGCAGTCTGTACAACACCGCCATCTGCACAACCATTCGGTTGAACGCTTCTTGGACGACAACGCTGCGTGGACTATCGAGGACTTCATCGTCGACAGCGACATTGCGACGCACGGGCAAGCAGTGCATGAAATGACAGTTCGGATCGGTGTGCTTGAACCAACTGTCTTTCACACACCAATCGCCCAGATATTCGCGCACGCGCGCTTCGGCTTCGGTGTCGCCGTAATGTTGCGGCGAACCCCATTCTTTTGCATACAACACATGCGCGCCTTTCAACGCTTCGGCGCGATCGGTGGTTTCGCTTAACGTGCCGCCCGATGCTTTTGCAGCCGCACGCGCTTTTTCCATGATCGGCTCCGGCAATGCAAATCCATCGGGACGCAGGACAACCACTTCCATGCCGCGTTGTGCGGCCATGTGGACACTTGCCGCGGGTACGGCAAGCGGCAACGCACGCGGATGATTCGCCCAACTCAAAACAAACTTGCCGCGCTCCGGCACTTTAAGCTCGTCCATCGTGTACCAATCCGCGAGCGCTTGGCAGGGATGATTCACCGCCGACTCCATGTTGACGAGCGGCTTATCGCATAACTCGGCCATCATTTTGAATTGTGTTTCGGCTAAATCGGCGGCGAGATTTTTCGCTTCGGCGAACATACGAATGCCGATGGCATCGCAGTACGAAGCCAGCACGGGTACCGCTTCCTTAATGTGTTCCGCCGCGGCGCCATTCATCACCGCACCGGTGCGAGTTTCCATTTGCCACGTGCCTTGTCCGGGCGTGACCACGTAAACAGAACCGCCCAAACGCATCATGCCGCTTTGAAACGATGCGAGCGTGCGCAACGACGGGTTCATGAAAAGCAGACCCAACACTTTCCCCGCAAGCGCATGCGGATCGGGTTGTCGCTGCAGTCGCGTAGCCAACCCCAGCAAGTCCTTCACTTGTTCGCGAGAAAAATCGGCAAGGTCGAGAAATCGTTGCATGATTACTTTCTACTATTCGCTATTTAATGTCCGCTAACGCCGCGCGCAACAATTCAACGTGCTCGCTTGCCAGCACGTACGGCGCGAGCACGCGAATCACATTAGGATCGCCGCTAGTGCCGGCGAGAATGCCACGCTTCAATAATTCGCCATGCACTTCTTTGGCGGGTCGCGAAGTCTTAAGGCCCAACATGAGTCCTGCGCCTTGCATGCCGATTACGGGACCAACCATGCAGCTTTCGCGAATTTGCTTGGAACGCTTTTGCACGTTGTCCAGCAATTTGTCGCGCTCGATGATGTCGATCACTGCTTCGACAATCGCACAGGCCATGGGGCCGCCGCCGAAAGTCGTGCCGAGATCGTCGGTCTTCAGTCCCGACGCAACGTGATTGGCAAGCAACAACGCCGAAACTGGAAATCCCGCGCCCAGCGCTTTCGCCGTGGTGATCATGTCGGGCGTAACGCCGTACATATTCGCGGCGAACGGAAATCCCGTGCGCCCGACGCCGCATTGCACTTCGTCGAAAATCAACAGCGAGCCCATTTCCGAACAGCGATGTCTGAGCGCCTGCAAAAATTCTTTGGGCAGATCGACAGCGCCCGCGACACCTTGAATGGGTTCGACAATCACGGCAGCGGTATCGTCGCGAATCGCGAGATCGATCGCGGCAATATCGCCGCGTGGGATGAATTGCACATCGAACGGCGTACGTGAAAATCCATACCACTTCTTTTGTGCGCCCCAAGTCACCGCGCCTGCTGCCGCGGTGCGACCGTGAAAACTTCCTTCCACGGCGACCACTTTTTTGACGCCGGTGATTTTGAGCGCGATCTTGATCGCGTTCTCATTGGCTTCGGCGCCCGAGTTGACGAAGAACACCGTGTCGAGACCCAAGCCGCAAAATTCGGTGAGGCGAGTGGCGGCTCGACGGCGTACATCGACGTGGACGATATTGCTCTGAAACACCAGCGATCGCGCTTGTTTCGTCAGCGCTTCGACCCAACGAGGATGGCCGTAACCGAGCGCGGCGACCGCATGTCCGCCATACAAATCGAGAATGCGACGCCCATCGTTGGTATGCAAGAACACGCCTTGCGCATCGACCACTTCGAGAGGAAGCATCGAATACACATGCGCGAGATGATCGTCGCCGAATCTCGGCATGGGAATAATGTTGGTTGTGCTTTTAAGTGACATAGTTTTAAGTCCAGCCTGCTGCGGGCGCGGTAAGTCCCAGCGTTTCTTCAAATCCTAGTAAACGATTCATCCATTGCATCGCGCCGCCCGCTGCGCCCTTGGTGAGATTATCTACCACACACATCACCGCGACGGTTTTGCCGTCGGTGGCGGCGCTCATTTGCGCAAAGTTACTCGCGACCACGTCTTTCACACGCGGCATTTCGGTGGTCACGCGCACAAACGGTGAATGCTTATAGAAATCGCTCAGTGCGGCGATCAAGTCGGGCGTCTTCATCGGCTTCATCGCATTTGCCTGCACTGTGACATGAATACCGCGCACAAACGGACCGGAGTGTGGGATAAAACACACCTCCGGTTGTACGGCGGTGGCTGCCGCCGACAGCGCGATTACCTCGGGTGCGTGTCGATGACCCAAAGGATTGTAGGCATACATATCGTTATGTCGCTGTGGATGATGCGTGCCCGCGCTCGGCGTGCGGCCGGAACCGGAACTGCCTGTCACACCGGCGACGAACAATCGCGGTTCGCATAAACCCAACTTCAACAGCGGCACAATCGCGAGCAACTGCGCGGTCGCAAAACAACCGGGATGCGCGACATGCGGCGTCGGAGTTTTCGCGAGATGTTCTGGCACAGCGCAAGTGAACTGTTTCAATCGTTGCGGCGCGCCATGCGGATGTTTGTATACCGCTTCGTACGCAGCCGAATTCGAATAGCGAAAGTCCGCCGAGATATCGACGATGCGTGGTTTCGTTTCGGCCGTTTCGGCAGCGGATAAGATGCCATCGATCAAGCCTGCGGAAACGCCATGCGGCGCAGCGGCGAGAATCGCGGCGTTCGGTATAGTCGCAACCAAATTCTTGATCTCGTCGAGAGTTGAGAATCTAAGCGATCCCAATGCGGGCGCGAGATGCGTAAACGATTTCGCGACCGACTCTCCCGGTTGGCTGTCCGAGAGAATCGCCTTTAGTTCCAAGCGCGGGTGACCAACGATGAGACGCAGTAATTCGCCGGCAACGTAACCGGTACCGCCAAGAACTATCGTTGGAATTCTTTCCGAGGACATGGTCGTCAACCTTGCGCCACTATCGATTTCGCAAGTTTCGCCGGCGAGAGTTTCAAACTATCGATCACGCAATCGCCCAGCGCAACGCCGCTGGTCATCGCGTTGAAAGCCGCTACGCCCATTTGATCGCGAATAATATTGACGCCGACGGCGTTGTCGGTCGAAGGTCCGGTCACCACACTCGGTTCGATGTGGAATTTCTCGCGGAGCAATTTTACGCCGCCCCAAGCCGCGACGGGATCGTTCGCGGACAACACGACCGACGTCAGGCTCGCGCGAATATCTTCAGACAGCAAAATCGCTTCGACGCCGTACGCGCCGAGTAGACCATCGCCGAGTTCAAACACAATCACATCGGGCTCGCCTTCCGACATTTCCGTAAGTAGTGCGCGCGTGATCGCAGGACCCGTTTTCGCGGTGGTCGTGACCACACCAAGATCCGTGAAGATCATCGACTTAGTGGCACCGGCGTCTTCCATCGCAAGAATATCGCGGCGCAGTGACACGCCGGTTGCTTTGAATGCATGAACGTTCAAGCCACGATGACGCATGCGACTCACAATTGCACAGGCAGCAGCGGTTTTTCCGGCTTCCATACAAGTTCCGGCGAGCGCGACCACCGGCACATTGCGCGTGTTGATGACTTGATTGTAGTCGAGACGTTTGTATCCGACGCGCGCCGGCACGCCGATGCGTTCGCCGAGAAAGGGAAATTGCAGCACGACACCGAGCACTCGACAATCGAATGGCTTGCCTTTTTCCGGATTCGCCGAATCGCAGATACCGAGCACGCCGCCGATGTTGAGCATCTGAATCACATCGCCTTCCTTGACGCTTTCCGGCAAATGACCGGAATAGCCGAACAACGCTTGCCTATGACCGAGCGCACCCACCACGACATCGCCGCGCGCCACTTTCGCCATGCGACCGCTGGTGAGTTCGAGCGTGTTGTAGTTGGATTTGTCGTTTAATACCTCCACGACCAACACCACGCCTTCATCGGCGGGAATATTGTCGGTGGCAATGCGCAGCTCATGACCCAAGTTCAACGCTTGTGTGATGGAAGCGACTTTATCGACGACGACGTTTTTCATTGCAATGTGATCGGTAGTAAGTGAAAACTAATAAGCAAACTTATTGCTTGCCCGCGCGATGCCAGAACATACTCGTGAGGCCAACCATCTTCGAGAAGCCCAACGCGTCGGCGGGCGACCATTCGCCGGCGACTTCGCCGTACACTCCCTTCGACACCGTCATGAGCGAGAACGGCGAGGTCACGCCTTCGACAAATGCGTTGCCGGGGCGATACATGACTTTCACTTCGCCGGTGACACGCTGTTGCGACGAGACAAGCAACGCTTCGATGTCGCGGCACACCGGTTCCAAGTGTTGGCCTTCATGCACGAGATCGCCATACGGCGCCGCCACCAAGTCTTTCATGCGTTGCTGACGACCGGTGAGAACGAGTTTCTCTAATTCACGATGCGCGTCGATCAGCACTGCCGCGGCCGGTGCTTCGAATGCAACTCGGCCTTTGGTGCCGATAATCGTATCGCCCAAGTGAATGCCGCGACCGACACCGAACTTCGCGCCGATCGCTTCGACTTTTTCGATGAGCGTTACTACATCGAGTTTCGCGCCGTCCAAACTGACGGGCACGCCTTTCTCGAAACCGATGGTGTGCGACTCGGGCGCTTTGGGATTGATGAACGCATCCTTCGACAATACCCATGCGCTTTCGGGAATAGTGTCATTGGAAGTCAGCGTTTCTTTGCCGCCAATAGTCACGCCCCACAGGCCGCGATTGGTCGAGTACGCCGCGCCATAAGGCGGCACTGTCAATTTTCTATCTTGCAGATACTTAAGCTGATCGGGGCGCTTAAAGGCTTTGTCGCGTACTGGCGCGAGAATCGTGAGTTCCGGCGCAAGGGTGCGAAGCGCGACTTCAAAACGCACTTGATCGTTGCCCGCCGCAGTACAACCGTGCGCGACAATTTTCGTCCCCAGTTTGTGCGCGTGCTCCGCAATGGTTTGCGCTTGCATGACGCGCTCGGCGCCGACGCACAGCGGATACATTTGTCCGCGACGCACGTTGCCCATCAGCAAATACTTGAGCACCGAATCGAAATAGTTCTTGCGCGCTTCGACAATGACATGATCTTGTGCGCCCAATGCGCGAGCGCGTTGATCGAGCACCTTCACAGCGTCCGCGTCTAAACCACCGGTATCGACAGTCACCGTAATGACCGGTCGGCCGTAGGTTTCTTTGATCCATGGAACGAGAAATGACGTGTCGAGCCCGCCGGAGAACGCAAGCAGGATGGGTTCGGTGCCAGGTTGAATGTTGTCGGTCATTGGAGGAGTGATGAGTAAGCGGTGATGAGTAAGCGGTGATGGGTGGTGAGCAAGAATACCGATCTTGGATTGCGCTCCCCTTTCGGGAGTTATTGTTAGCTGCGCAATACTGCGCGAAGACGTTCGGTCAGCTTGCGCTGATCACGACCATCCTCGGTTGCAATGAATATGGTGTTTTCGCCGGCGATAGTGCCGACCACTTCGGGCCAATCGGACGTATCGATCGCTTCCGCAACGCTTTGTGCGGCGGCTGTGATCGTTTTGATAACGGTGAGCGATGGGCCCGCCGTCTTTATTTCAAGCACAAACGTTGCGATCGCCGCAAATAAATTCTTCGGAACCGCATGTTCGTTCGGGTGGACAATGTATTTGTCGCCGGCTTTGGCCACGTGCAGTTCGCGCAGGTCGCGACTCACACTCGACTGCGTGGCGTCGAACCCTTGCTTCTTAAGCAACCGAACCAGTTCGTCCTGCTTGCCCACGGTCGAGTCCCGGATAATCCGGAGAATCGCCGCGCGGCGCGAGGTCGGGTGTTGGAGTTCGGCTGACATGATGGGAGGACTGTAGACGGTAGGCTGGGCTGTGGGTCAGAGCAACCTCTGCATAAAGTTGCGGTATCATGCATAAATATGCAGACGCTGTCAAGACTGAGTGAGTGAGACAGATTTACGATTATGTTCTGGGCGGCGCGATGCATTATGATCGCCGTTTCTTCCACTGCGCGAGGCTCCTATGCGTCTAAACAAACCCCGTGTTCCGCCGCTCACGCTCGATGAATGCACGCCCGAACAACGCGAACTGCTCACCAAAGGCAATCCAGCACGTATCCTCAATGTGTTTGCGACCATTGCGCGGCACAGCGACCTGTATCGACGCTGGATTCCATTCGGCAATCACATTCTGTTCAAGTCGACGCTTTCGCCTCGCGACCGCGAGATCGCGATTCTGCGCATCGGACACCTGTGCCGTTCGGGATATGAATTTGCACAACACACCGTGGTCGGAAAGCGAGCCGGTTTGAGCGACGCAGAAATCGAACGGACCAAGTTAGGCACCCACGCCAATGGCTGGAGCGAGAGCGAGCGACTCATCGTCCAAGCCACCGACGAACTGCACAACGATGCGTTTATAGGCGATGCGACCTGGAGCGGACTCATCAAGCACTACAATACGAATCAGTTGATTGATTTGGTGTTCACCGTCGGCCAGTACACCATGGTGTCGATGGCGCTCAATTCATTCGGGGTGCAGTTGGAGGAGAATGTGCAAGGCCCGGATCTACCGGTGACAGGCAAGCAAACATGAAACGCATCGCCTTGGTCGGCGACTACAGCGAAAGCATCGTCGCGCATCGAGCGATTCCCATTGCGCTCAGCCTGGCTGCGGAGCAGACCAAATCCGACGTGTCATGGGAATGGGTGCATTCGCGCATGATCACCGGCGATGCGGAGCAAATGCTCGATCCGTTTGCCGCTGTATGGTGCGTACCCGGTAGTCCGTACGAAAATATGGCCGGCGTGCTCGCGGCAATTCGGTTTGCGCGCGTGACCAAGCGGCCCTTCCTCGGCACATGCGGAGGATTTCAACACGCGATGATCGAATATGCACAAAGTGTTTGGGGCATTGACGCAGCGCATGCGGAGTCAAATCGCGATGCAGTGAATCCGGTCATCGCGCCATTGGTGTGTTCGCTGGTTGAAGTGACCGGTGGACTGCACTTCGAACCGAACTCAAGACTCAGAAAAATCTACGGTCGCGATTCGGCCAAGGAGGAATATCACTGCAGCTACGGTTTCAATTCCTTCTATGCGGATCGGTTAACAACGGGACCCCTCAAGATTGCCGCACGCGACGATGAGGGTAGCGTGCGCGCGGTCGAACTCGACCAACATCCCTTCTTCATCGGCACGCTATTTCAACCCGAACGCGCCGCGTTGCGCAATCAGCTCCCACCGTTGGTCAAAGCGTTTGTCGCCGCCGTCGCTGCCGGTTAGTTCTATTTTGTCAGGCCGTCAACAATCTCACTTCACCGCGATCTAAAGCTTCGGGCGTGCCGTACAACAATACTACGTCGCCGCTATGCAGCACTTCATGGTGCATAGCCAACATGCGCGGCATCGAAAATTCCAGTCTCGGCTTAAACATCAAGAACACCACGCCAAAATCCGCTAACACTTGCGCGGTTTCACCGGAGGCTGCGATACTCAACACCGACGGACCGAGCAACATGCCGACCGCGAGCTAACCGAGAATCGGCGGCAGCTCGAAGCGACGAAACGCCGCCACGACCAGCACCGAAAACGCCAGGAGTATTACCAGGAGTATTAATAGTTGGCTAAGGTCGGCCGAGGTCAGGTCGGTAACGCTTTAGCTCATCCTTTCCTGCTGTTACGATTGGGTTCCGCAAAAAAATGTTGACGACGCGAATCGTAACCTCATCATGCTCCTAACTATCGATCAGGCCGACGATGCGGTTACGTTGCATTTGCGCGGCGATTGGTCGATCGAACACGTCGCGCAAATCGAAGCAACGCTCGCAAGTATTGTCGGGCCACAAGGCACTCGCGTGCGTGTCGACTGTTCGCAACTAACCGCGTTGGATTTATCCGCTGCGTGGTTATTGCGCGAACGATTGCGCGATTTTTCGGAACGCAGATCGGCAGTGGAATTCGTCGGGCCGCAACCGAATCAGCTGACGTTTATCGAAGAAATTGCCGCCGCGGCGATCGACATTCCCGCAAAACCCGATGAGACTCAAGAACCGATCGCGGCGGCAGTTGCGCGCATCGGTCGATCTTCAATCGCACAATCGATTCGCATCCGCTCGGCACTCGACTTCTATGGACGTGTGTTGACAACTTGGCTTGGTGCCATCGCGCATCCAAAGCGACTGCGGCTACCGTCGATTGCGCGCCATGTGTACGAGACGGGCATTCAAGCCATCCCGATTGTCGCATTGATCGCTTTTCTCATCACCTTGGTAATCGCTTACATCGGCGCGCAGCAATTGAAAAAGTTCGGCGCGGAGATCTTTACGGTCGATTTAGTGACCGTCGGCGTGTTGCGCGAGATGGGCGTGCTACTGACGGCGATTATCGTCGCGGGCCGATCCGGCAGCGCATTCGCGGCCGAGATCGGCGTAATGCAATTGAACGATGAAGTCGATGCGTTGAAATCCATCGGCATGAATCCCTATCAAGTGTTGGTCGTGCCGCGCGTCATCGGTTTGATTATCGCGCTGCCGTTGTTGACGATTCTTGCCGACGCGATGGGATTGGCCGGCGGTTCGCTGCTTTGTTCGTGGCTGCTCGATATTTCCACGCCGCAATTCGTGTCGCGCATGCAAGATGCGCTATCGCCCACAACATTTTGGGCGGGGTTCATCAAGTCGCCGGTATTCGCATTCTTGATTGCCATGACCGGTACCTACCGCGGCATGCAAGTGCGCGATTCGTCGCGCGAGTTAGGCCGCCTAACAACCGTGGCCGTAGTGCAATCGATTTTTCTTGTGATACTGGCCAACGCAATATTTGCGATTATCTATATGGAGCTGGACTTTTGACGGCGCCGATCATCTCAGTCCGCAACGTGGTCAACCGCTTCGGCGCGCAAGTTGTGCACGACGGCGTGAGCTTCGATGTGTATCCCGGCGAAGTACTCGGCATCGTCGGCGGATCTGGCAGCGGCAAGTCGGTGCTACTGCGCACAATGCTCGGGCTACAGCGTCCAAAATCGGGCTCTGTTTCGATGGAGGACAGAGACATCACGGAATTGTCGGATAACGAATTGTTGGCGGTGAAGCGTCGCTATGGCGTGACGTTTCAACACGGTGCGTTGTTCACGGCGTTAACGGTGGCGGAAAATGTGCAATTGCCGATGCGCGAGCACTTCGATCTCAGCGAAGCAACGCTCGCCGTGCTCACCGAACTACGCCTTCGTATGGTGGGATTGCCGCTCGATGCCGGACCGAAATTGCCTTCGCAGTTATCCGGCGGCATGATTAAGCGCGCGGGACTGGCGCGTGCCTTGGCGCTCGATCCTAAAATTTTATTTTTGGACGAACCGACTTCGGGACTCGATCCGATTTCGGCCGCGGCATTCGATCATCTGTTGGGATATTTGCAAAAAAGTTTGCGCTTGACCGTTGTCATGATTACTCACGATCTCGACAGCATCTTGGCCACCTGCGATCGGGTGGCGGTGCTGGTGGATAAACGAGTCATTGTCGATACGCTGGAAGGAATAATGCAGAATCCACACCCTTGGATACACGATTACTTCCACGGCGATCGCGCCAGATTAGTAACTGGGTCAGTACGCGAAAAAGCGGGAGCAACTCATGGAACGTGACGCTAAATACGTCGCAGTCGGCGCATTCATGCTGGTGTTACTCGCGGTGGGCGTGGGTTTTGTGCTTTGGTATTCCAAGGCCGGCGATGCACGCAGTTACACGCCGTACGAAATTTATTTCGAGAACGGTGTCAGCGGGCTAAGCCAAGGCAGTCCGGTTCGCTACCTCGGCGTGGAAATCGGCCGCGTGCGACGCATGACCATCGATCGCAGTCATCCGAGTCGCGTGAAAGTGATCGTCGACGTCGACGACAGCGCACCGATCTCTCTGGCCACCCGCGCCAGCCTTAAAATGCAAGGCGTCACCGGCTTATTGTTTGTCGACTTAAAGCAAATTCAAGGCGTCGACGCAACCAAGCCTCCGTCGCAGGGCGACAAATATCCGATGATCGAATCGGTAAGTTCCGACTTCGATGTGCTCCTTAATAGTTTGCCGGAATTGGTTAGCCGCGCGATCGCGTTAGTCGACAACATCGACAAGGTGTTCTCCGACAAAAACATCGCCGCGCTTAACGAAACGATGGAGAGCCTGCGCGCGACCAGTCAGGGATTGCCGAAAACAGCGACCAAGGTTGCGGAGTTGATCGACGAGTTAAAGGCAACGCTAGTCGAAGTCAACGGCGCGGCGGCGGGAATTCGTTCCATCGCCGACGACTCGCGACCGCAAGTCAAAGAAGCGCTCGAAGCCGCGCGCGTTGCGGCCGACAATCTCGCCAAAACCACCGACAAAGTGAATCAATTTGTCAATGGCGCCGAAGGGCAAGTTGCACATCTTAGCGAACATGGCCTGTTCGAATTGGAACGCTTGATGCGCGATGCGCGATCCGCGGCCAACGAATTTCGCGAACTATCGCGTAGCTTGAAGGAACAGCCGTCGCAACTGATGTACGAAAAACCGGTGAGCGGTATGGAGATTCCACGATGAACCGAACGGCAATCGTTACGCTGCTGATGCTGTCGGGCTGCACGGGCTCGTTGCTCGAAAGCAAACTGCCCGTACCCACCGTCTACGTGCTCGCTGCCGCACCGGCAAACTCTGCCGCGACAACAGCAAACAACGCGATGGCAATCGACTTGGCAATTGGACAGCCCACCGCAACCCCCGGCCTCGACACCGATCGCATTGCGGTGTTGCATGAAGCGCGTCGTCTCGACTACTACCGCGAAGCTCAGTGGGGTGCGGCGCTACCGCAAGTTGTGCAAGCGCTCGTCGTCGGCTCGTTGCAAAAGCAAAACTTTTTTCGCAGCGTTACCACCGAACAAGCGCGCGTGACGGTCAATTACTTACTCGATCTCGAGGTCCGAGACTTTCAAGCCGAATACGCAACCGATTCATCGCCGCCCACGATTCGCGTCACGTTGGTCGGGTCATTGATCCGCATCAAGGATCGCAAACTGATCGGCGTCTTTCCCGTGAGCGTCACCGTAACCGCAGCAGCAAATCGATTGGGCAGCGTCGTCGAAGCATTCGAATCGGCAGCGCAACAAGACGCAATCGCGCTCGGACAACAGACATCGAAGGCGATTGCCGCGGGCAAAGGCGATTGATCTCATGCATTTTCGCGTCAGTAGTATTAACGTAGTGTCATAGACGCTACGTGCACAGAAACTCGTTGACTACGGCAAGACGGTCTCTGATTATCGCGCCACGTCAAAGGCCGCCACGTTTAGCTGCCTATGATTTTTCAGATGGTGGAGATCGCCATGCAAGCACACAGCGCCGAACATCACGCCATCGAAGCGATTAACCGCTTACCCGATAACGTGCCGCTCGATGAGATCATTTATCGCCTCTACGTGCTCAACAAAGCGCATCAAGGCATGCAGGACATCGACGCCGGCCGCGCTATTTCCAGTGATCAATTGGCCAAAGAGATCGAGCGATGGTGAAGTGGTCACTGCGCGCACGCGTCGACCTCAAAGCCAGTCACGATTACAGAGCTAAACGCTCGCCGCGCGATGCCAAACGCGTCGCGCAGGAGATTCGGTAAAAGCCGAGAGCGTGACGGAGCTTCCTTACTCCGGTCGTTAACCCCCCCGAAGTCAACGATGAGCAACTCCGCAAAGCGCCGTCTTACTCCTGACGCATTCTCTACTACCACGTGCGCGGCGGCGACGTATTCATCGTCACGCTTGTCCTCAAGCGCCATAACTTACTCGCAGAAGAAGTGCCGATAAAATAAATCAATTCGGCGATATCCCCTTTTTGCGTGTCCAGCACCGACTCCGCGCGACCTCTATCGCAGTGGACTCTACACGCAACGACAAATTGCGCCGCATCTCGGTGTTGACTACACGACGGAAAATCGAAGAGCGCGAAAGAAAGTCAGCAGCTAACGTGCAAGACCTGACCCCAATCCACCAATCCACCAATCCAGCAACTTGCGACACGACGGATGTGTAATGAAGTGAGATCATGTTTAACGATGCGCGCTGCGCGCTTCGAAGAGTGCGTTTGTGCCATTGACTACCGATGACTGATGGGTGACCCCAATCTGCTCCAGTTAGCGCTGTGGATTAAAAGCCAGCAGCACTCCGACTGCAAGCAGTCCACTTAGAACCGAAAAGCTTGCCCATTTCAAGAGTCTGTTCTCTTTGGTGTTGAATTCTATTTTCACAAACTTAGAAGGCTCGACCCATTGAGAAAATACTCCGTACTTG
>JAYTQU010000286.1:0-9409 GCA_043746555.1 Pseudomonadota bacterium
CGTACCCTTGCAGACCGCCGCCGTGCGAAACAAAATAGCTCGCGGCTACTGTCTGGGGACTCGGCAGATCTTGAGACTGACAACCATTGTTGCCGCAGATGACTTGCCCCGTGACTACGAAGTTGCCGGCGGTATTATCCCAATACAGGCTGTAGTTCGTGTTTGACGGCGCGCCCGTGAAGAATCCAGTCGCGTCGTTGATCCATGTGCTGATCGCAATCTTGTCCAACTTGTCGAGCGTCGTGCTTTTGCGCGTGTACTTGGTAAGCTTGCCGTCGGATTTGACGACCGTGTAGTTCGTCGTCGTCGGACTATTGCCGGAGCTGTAATCCACTTTCTGCACGGTCGCACCGTTCGCCAAGGCTGGAGCACCGGGTTGCGATGACAGACCCCAGTAACCTAGAAAACCTTGATACTTGGTGCCGCCTGAAGTGTACTGAATCGGAAAGCCCGAGTTTAGCTCGATGCGCTCACCGGTGGTTGCATCGTACAAACCGTAACTCCACACCGATTGGCCGGTCGCCGTGTCGGAGGCATCGCGCGTGAAACATTGATCGCCGCGCAGGAAGTAACTTTGGTCATACGCAAACGCAAATGTTTCGGTTGCGGTGGTGGTGCCTTGAGTCTCGGAGCGCGACAGTTTGCCGCTACCGGTGCCGGTTCCAACGCTGGTCAGTTGCAAAGCGGTAGTGGACGAACTGTTGCCGCCACCGCCACCGCCACCGCCACCGCTTTCATCTTGATAAAAACTAAGCGATCCGTCTTTGGCATCGAGATAGCCCTTCATTATGCAAGCCGGGCTTGTAGCGCTATCGGGATGACCGCAAAAATCCAATCGAAACACGCCGTACGGATTCGTGTTGGTCGGTGCCGAGGTGGCGGACACGTGCACGAAAATCGTCATCGCTTGGCTGGTACCGCCACCGCCCTGAGATTCGTTGACCCACACTTTGCCGATCATCGGATCGTTGTTAGTCGCGCGGCTTGAATTGACCAGCGTCGTCGTATACGAAGTTTGCGAGCCAGAGCCGGACGAACCCGATTGCGAACTGCTTGATCGCCCATTCGGATCGCATTTATTCTCGTCGACCAGCGCGACGTAATCGCCTTTGTTGACCAACTGATCGGGGGCTAACGCATGCATGACGCACGCGATCATATTTACCGTACCGATACCTTTCGACGTCGCATCTTCGACATGCGTGTTTTGGTTATCCGTGAAATACGGCGAACCGGCAGTCGGTGCGGCGGAACTCGCGCTTGAAAAAGCAGCCGCTAAAATGGTGGCCATCGCATGCGGCAAAACTTTGCGATTGAAAATGATTCGATACAACATGAACACTCTCCTGGAAAATGGATTCGATACGAATTAGTTGGCGTTGGTCGCGGTGACCACGGACACGCTGCTGGGAATGGCAACTCCCGTTACAGGCGCGGGCGTCGGTGTCGGCGTAGGGGTTGGTGTCGGAGTGAGCGTCGCCGCGGTATTCGAACTACTGCCACCACAAGCGGAGAGCATTGTGAGTACGGCAATCAATGCCGCTACTCGTGTCGTCGTACGAATCAAACCAGGAAGTCGAAACATGGGAAGTCCTCCGCAGACACACATGAATCCCCGGGCCAACAACGATTGCTGGCACTCGAAGAAGATTCACAAAAGCTGGTCTGCTCGGACGGGAAGACGGCCGCGACGCAGGCGTCTTGAGGGCTGAAGGCGAAAATACGCGAGCCAGAGGCGATAACTCGCACTTGAATCACATATTGGCAAAACAATTGGAAACTTGAATCGGCCGAGCGTTCGACGGCACACGAATTGATGTATCGACCGCTTCACTCAGGCTCTGCGCGAGCACTGACTAAGACATACACTGAAACGAAGCCATTAATGTAGTTTTGCAAAAACAAGCGCGCAATGCCGCGCTGGGAATTATTGGTCCTGTGATCGGCGTTTTGGAAGAATGCGATCCGAATAATTCTTCGCGACCATCCGACGCGATCACTCAACGTAAACTACGCTGCGATGAAAGTATTGCGATCCATGCGCGTTCACTGTTTGAAGTTATGACGCTACGCTGCGCTTGCCTGGCGCTTCGTTTCGAGGAAGGACACGCCGAGTTAGAATGGTCAGCGAACCAAGTGTCAGCAGCAAAATAATATCCATCGTGCCGCCACCATGACCGCCACCGCCGGACGAGGTCGAGCTTGCAACGATTATGATTTTCTGAGATTGTGCCGATAACGTTCCGTTCGTGCAGGAAAGTGAGTAGGCGTAAGTTCCCGCTGTTGTTTCGGTTACGCTCGCACTGCCAATCGTCGCTAACGTACCCGTCCAGCCATCTCCCGCTGTGCCGCCCGATGCACTGCAAGACGTATCGCCTGAAGAACTCCATGACAATGTGATCGCTTGACCTGGTTGCGTCGAATCCGCCGATGACCACAACGATACAACAGGCGCATTTTGGAAAGCGACCGTTGTTTGCTGCGGAGTCGAAACCGTTGTGCCGAAGCAGGTGAGCGTATACGTGTAACTGCCGGCGGTCGCTTCGGTGATTAGTTGACTACCGGACGAGGCGACCAAGCCAGCCCAACCGTCTTTCGATCCGCTGCTCGATGCCTGACATTGTCCGGCATTCGTTGAGGTCCAACTAAGCTGCACCGAGACACCCACTGCAACGCTTGCCGTGCTCGCGGACAACGTCGCGCTCGCCAGTGGCGACGTCACATTGAGGTCCGTCAAACACGGATGCGACCCGGCGTTCGCCGGCGGCGCGGATCCGCTCGATAGAACCGTAGCCGTTGCCGATGACGGTGCGAGAGAAATATTGATTGAATCGGTTTGACTTGCGTCATCGGTGACGATCAATTGAATCGCAGTCGCGCCCGAGCTTGGCGCGTTAGTCATGAAAGTACCGGCGGTAGCTCCGGGTACAACGGTGCCATTGACCTTCCACGTATAGGTGGGAACTTGATGACCGCACGCTGTAGCACTCCCGCTCGCGTCAAATGTCACCGATTGTCCCGCCGCGACGTTAGTTGGCAATACGATTGCGGCGATAGGTCGCGACGCTGCATTGACTGCGCCTAACGCGTTAGCCATGCCGGCGCCGCAGGTTTTCCCATCCAGCGTACAAATGCACTCGGAGTTCTGAACATCGCTTGAGCTTGCCGGGACGTGACATGCGGGTGGTTGTGTACCCGTAGGCGAAGTGTCGGCGGATGTTTGCGGAAACGATTTCGACCCTTCTTTCAAGCGCGCGATTAGTTGCGGCGCGGTCAAGTTGCCGTTGGTCGCCAACATCAATGCAGCGATACCGGAAACGATAGGCGCAGAGAAGCTGGTGCCGAGATTCGGATTGCTTAGTTGATCTGTATATGAGTTGGCACCGGGTGCCGTCGCGCCAAGATTGACGGTTGTTTCCAATGAATACAGACAAGTGCTGCTGCTAGTCGAGTTCTGTCCGCAATTGCCCGCGGGCGCTGAGATTGCGAGTTCAGGTCCGAGGCTGCTGTAACCAACCTTCGTCCCCGCCTGACGCAATCCACCCACTCCGGCAACACCCGGACAATTCGCCGGAGCATCGACGGGACCGCCTTCATTTCCGGCGGAGACGACGACGAGAACGCCTTTGGGCAGCAGCTGATTCGATATCACATCCGAATAAGTCTTCGGACACGCCCCGCTACTGCCTAAACTCAAATTCTCAATTTGAGCGGGAAAAGGATTGTTCGGAACACCGGGCACGGCGATTCCCGCCGCCCACTGCATGGCCACAATAATGTCCGAGTCGTAGCCGCCGCATTTACCAATGACTCGAAGCGGTAAGATCCATGTGTTCCAGGTCGTGCCTGCTACGCCCAATCCGTTGTTGCTCAGCGCTCCCAAAATTCCCGCAGTGCGTGTGCCATGCCACGAACTATCCGCCACCGAGCAACTGGTGCTGCTGAATAGCGAGGGATGATTGGTTTGATCCGCGGCGCTAATCCAATCGCCCGGGTCCGAAGCATCGGGATCCCAACCATCGCCGTCATTCGCCGTGAAATACGTGGACGACGCATTCGGCGACGTGCCGTCATCGGGTCCGACAAAATCATAGCCCGGTAACAACCGACCGTTGTTCTGCGCTCGCAAAAGATCCGGATGATCGAACCGCACACCGGTATCGAGCTGCGCAATCACCACGCCCTTACTTCCGGTTGTCTTCGCCCATGCGTTCTGCGTATCGATTGCGGCTAGCTGCGTACTGACGATATTCGGCGGTTGCAGAAACCATTGATTGGAATAATCCGTATCGTTCGGAATCGAATGCGCATAGCGAAGCTGGTCGGGTTCGGCATATTCGACATCGGGATCGGCGCGCAATCGAGTCAAGATCGCGGCTTGCGTATCGGCAGCCGGCACGGCAAACAACGACATCACATGCAAATTCAAATTCGGTGCGACCAATCGCGAGGCGATCACCGAAATGCCGACTCGGTGGGCAAGAGTTAGCACAGGATCCGCCTGAGTCGCCTGAGTCGATTGAGTCGCCTGGGCCGCTTGAATTTGACGCGAGTTCGCCGCCGCTGCCGTGCGCCGAAACTTCACTAGAATGCGACCCGTCGGTGCGCTGTGCGCGTCGAGTCGCGGATGCGCAGCGACAGGATTGTATTCAGCCGCGTCCGATCCAAGCGCTGGAATAAACATCGCGATCAACAGGCCAACCGCTAACTTATTTGGCCGCTTTGGCCGATTAGGCATGTCATCTCCGGCACGATAGAGCGCGCACTTTGCGCGGCCAGCTCAATTTACGCTGAGAGTCACGATCACATCTATAACGAGACTCTCAAATTTAGGTTAGGGACGTATCGAACGGCCGTCGAGACGTCGCCCCCAGACGTCGCCCCCAGACGTCGCTTCGAGGCGACATCAATTCAACACAGTGGCGCTGTTTCTCAGCAACAACACGGATGTAAGCATGCGGCCAAATCCTATACAAAAAGTGAGCGCGAATTAACATTATTTAGATCGCGCATTTCAATAGATGCCGATCGCAAAGACCAGGATTTGGCCGACGTCGCGACGGTTATCGGCCGAGGATGTGCTGAATGTCTTGCTGATCCGCCAGAACTGAATGCCTATTGCGTCGACGCGCTATTTGCAGCCGATATCGCCGCTTTGCGCGCCGCTTCGAATTCGTCGCCCGGCATCCAACTCGGCATTGACGCAGCGTTAGCAATACTGACGCCCACCCAAAATCCCAAGCGTGCGTCGTCAATCATGCCATCGAAATTCCAGGAGTCGTTAATTTGATCGCTCGGTTGGTGATAGCGATGTTCTTCGAAATCCCTGATTTGCTCTTGACCCCAACCCTTAGGTCTTCCCACGAAGTCGTTGCCTAAATCGAGATACACCGCCGGCACTCCGACCTTGGCGAAACTGAATTGATCGGAGCGATAGTAGTGACCGCGATCCGGCATTTGATCGGGTAGGACTGTGCGGCCTTGAGTTTTCGCCATCGCCTCGACTACTTGATCCAGCGTCGATTTGCCCTTGCCGATAAACGTAATGTCGCGTGCCTTGCCGAAGATATTACCGCCGTCGTAATTGATGTTTGCCGCGATCTTTCCGGCGGGAAAAGTCGGATGCGACGCGAAGTACGTCGAACCCAACAAGCCTTGTTCTTCCGCCGCAACGAATAACATCATCGTCGTGCGCTTGGGCGCTTGCGGCAGCGACTTGAACGCTTTGCCAATCGCCAACACTTGCGCCATGCCCGCGCCATTGTCGAGCGCGCCATTGTAAATCTTGTCGCCGGTTTTATCGGGCGGCCCGATACCGAGATGATCGTGATGCGCGCTGTAAATCACGACTTCCTTGCTAAGCACCGGATCGGAACCCGGCAGCACACCGAGCACGTTCGCGGTTTGCACGCGATTAACTTTGTTTTCGATCTTGAACGAAGTGGTAATACCGAGCGGCACCGGTTTGAATTCGCGTGTTTTCGCCGCAGCAATTAACTTGTCGAGATCGTGCCCACTCATGGCTAGCAATTCGCGCGTCGCTTTTTCGGTGGCCCAACCCTGCACTTGAATGCGCGGCTCGCCTTCGGCCGGCAATTGAAATTGTTCACCGCTCCACGAGGTTTGCACCACTTGAAACGGATAACCGGCCGACGGCGTCGTATGAATAATAATCGCGCCGGCCGCGCCTTGACGCGCAGCGCTCTCATATTTATAGGTCCAGCGTCCGTAATATAAGCGCGTCTTGCCAGCGAACAAATTTGGATCCCAATCAGGATCGTTATTAAGCATCAACAATACTTTGCCCTTGAGGTCGACGCCTCTGAAATCGTCCCATTTAAACTCGGGTGCTTGAATGCCGTAGCCGACAAACACCAACTCCGCGTTCTTGATCTGCGCTAAAGGTGCCTGCACACCGCTGGCCGCGATGTATTCGTCCCAGTACTTGAGTGCGCGTTTCTTGTTACCGTGAACAAACTCCCAGGTCTTCGGCAATTTGCCGGTAACCCCCACCACATCAAACGTCTGACGATAAGAACCGTCCGCGCCACCGGGTTGGAATCCGATTGCTTTGAGTTGTTGTTCGAGATACTGCATTGCCAACTCATCGCCTTTACTCGCCGTGCCTCGACCTTCAAATTCGTCGCTCGCGAGTTTGACGATATGCGCGCGCATGTCGTCTGCGGTAATCGCGGTGGCCGCTTGCTGCATGGCGGTCGTGACTTCTGGAACTGAACTCGCTACCGCTTCCGGCTCGTGCGAAATGGAGGGCCCATTGCACGCACTGAACACTACGCACCATGCCAATGCAATTGTCGGCGGCGTGAACTGCAATCTTTTCATCATGTTTCCCCTGGTCGCGTGAACCGATGCTGTTTCGCAACTTAAGCAAATTGCGTCGAGAGATCAAGATAAATGCCGACTAAGTACCCTCTGCGACCACGCGTCCGCAAGCCTTGCCTACCACTCGCCGAAATTTCGCAAAGACCGGAGTAGCGGCGCAATCGGTTACCCAAGCGATGCCGACCTCAATGGCCGGCAGACAGTTGCAATCGCAATTGACCCTGAATAGACTAAACTTAGTTTAGTACGGAGATACGCGATGGCGAATAACGTAGTCAACATCCACGAGGCGAAGACCCATCTTTCGCGACTCGTCGATAAAGTCGCTGTCGGCGCCGAAGTTGTTATCGCTAAGGCGGGCAAACCTATGGCTCGTCTGGTGCCGATCGTTGCGACGGCAAAACGAAAAAAGTTGGGATTGCTGAAAGGAAAAATCAAAATCGGTCGCGACTTCAATGCGCCATTGGACGAGAATACGCTCGCGCTGTTTGAAGGGCGCTGGCGCAACCATCTAAACTTTCCAAGACGGCTCGTCAGCAAATCGAGACTGCCGACGTTTACGTAAGCGCCGCGTCCATCTGGGAGATCAGCATCGAATCGGCACTAGGCAAACTCAAGGCTAACCCCGAGGAAGTATTGGCGGCGGTCGAACCGGCGGGATTCAATTTACCACCCATCACCGGGATACATGCCGCGAAAGTAGCGGCGCTTCCCTTTCTACATAAAGACCCATTCGATCGTATGCTGGCAGCCCAAGCCTCGACCGATCTTATGATTCTTCTAACGAACGATGCCGCATTGAGCGGTTACGGTTCATTCGTTCGAATGACATAGCAGCAGGGACACTATTCGTCCCGAAACGCGCAACAATAAACCCACTGCTATGAACGTCACCGAAGCGATCGACACGCGTATGAGTTGTCGTGCATTCCTAAATGCTCGCGTATCTGCCGAAACGATTCGAACACTGCTGGAAACGGCAAAGCGCGCGCCGTCGGGCGGTAATCTTCAGCCGTGGCATGTGTATGTGCTCGCAGGCGACGTACTCGACGAATTTCGCGCGACAATTCGCGAAAAATTGCCGACGCAGCCGCGCGGCGAAGGCAGCGAATACGATGTCTATCCGAAAGGCCTCACCGATCCGTATCTCGCGCGACGTTACCGATGCGGCGAAGACCTCTACGCCACCATCGACGTGCCGCGCGAGGACAAGGTCGCGCGCCTTAAGCAATTTGCGCGTAACTACGAATTGTTCGGTGCGCCCGTGGGGTTATTCTTCGCTATCGATCGACAAATGGGATTGGGTCAATGGGCCGATCTCGGTATGTTCATGCAAAACATCATGCTGTTGGCGCGCGAACAGGGATTGCATACCTGTGCGCAGGAAGCATGGGCGGCGTGGTACCAGACGGTTGGAGAATTTTTGCAATTGCCGCCAAACTTGATGTTGTTTTCGGGAATGGCGCTTGGCTATCGCGACGAAACCGCGCCTATCAACCGGCTGCGCACCGAACGCGCCGCGCTCAATGAGTTCGCAACGATTCAAGGTCTGGAGTGATCGCCATGAAAAGCAACAGCGTTTATTTGTTCGTTGGTCTAATCGTCGCATCGTTTGCGGCGCAGGCCGGCGTGATGATCGAGTTCGTTAAGCGTAACGCCGACACCGGAAAAGAAGAACCGCTGCAATCGATGTGGGTGCAAAACGGCATGGCGCGCACCGAAGGCTCCCGTGGTTCGAGTGAGTCGACGGTATCGATCTTTAAGGACGACGCAATGTATTTGCTCCAAGCGCAAAGCAAGTCGTATCGCGTCATGGACAAAGCAACCATCGAGCGGATGGCAGGAACGATGAACGACGCGATGGCGAAAATGCGCGCGCAAATGGAGAAGATGCCGCCCGAGCAACGCGCGATGATGGAGAACATGATGAAGCAGCGCGGCGGCATGATCGGTATGAATGGACCGAAGAAACAGGTGATCTACGATGTTAAACCCACCGGCCGCACCGAAACCGTCAACGGTAAATCGTGCAAATTGTGGGACACCACTCGCGACGGCGTGTTGAGCGAGCAATTGTGCGTCGTACCGCTCAGCGCGATGCCCGGTAGCGACGAAGTGATCGCCGTGTCGAAAAAGATGGCTGCAATGTTCGAAAAATTTAGCGCACAAATGCGCGCTCAGATGGACAACATCATGCGGCAATCGAGCACGCAGCTTGCCAAACTCAACGGCTTTCCGATCATGACGCGCTCGTACGAAAACGGCGTACTCGAGCCGGAACAGTTCATCGTCAAGACTTGGAAACAACAGGCCGTCGACGCGGGGAAATTTGCAATCCCAAGCGACTACACGAAAAAAGAAATGCCACAGATGGGCAAGCCGATGGGCAAATAGCAATGAAGCGCGAGATGGATCGGAGATTCTAAGTCTAGTTTCGCTCTGTTCCGATCTTACGAACTCGCGTTGAACGCTGCTCGCTTAATCCACGAAATGCGCGCTCACTATATCGGCTTTGGCCGCACAACCAATCTCTACGCGCGCGGACGGCGCAACTTGAAATTGATCG
>JAYTQU010000287.1:0-4023 GCA_043746555.1 Pseudomonadota bacterium
CGCGGAGTCGTCGACGATTAGTACTTTTATTTTGTCCATCTCTGCTGTGTCCTTGCGCTATGTAAACAGATCGATCGGCCCGGCGATCGGCTCCGTATCCAAAGCATCGAGCAGTTTTGCCTCGCGCGCGCCAACGCCACGGCCGGACGCCGTGCCTAAGCGACGCACACGCACTCGTCCGGTCCGCGCATAAAATCGCACGTGGCGTGGACACTCGTCGCCGACATCCTCTGCGGCGATACGTAGCCCTTCGCGTGCGAGATACTCGCGCACAAAGCGAATGTTGTGATCGCCGATGTCGCTCACTGTCGCGAGCACGCGCGCGCCGCCGAAGATTTTCACTTCCAATTCGTCGCGCCGTGCGCCACGACTCAAAATCAAGTTAAGCAGTCGCTCCATTGCCGCCGCGCCATAGCGCGTGGCTCGTCCACACACGTCGTTCCAACTATCCGCTTCGGCATTGCTCGCGCGCGGCAACATGAAGTGGTTCATGCCGCCCATTTGCAGTCGCGGACAACGAACACACGCGGCCACGCACGAGCCGAGCACGGTGTCGAGTACTTCGTCGGCATCGGTCGCGTAGCAATCGCCCGGCAGCAGACGCGCAATCGTAAAGCCGCCTTGCGCGTCTTGATAGCGACGCACATGATGCTGTTCGTACGCCAGCGCGGCAGCGGCGTGTGCGTTAGCCATGCGCGACCTTCTTGACTTTTTTGTAGATGGTGCGACCGACGGGCCGAAATGGGCCGTTGGGATCGTGAATCGATTCGGAATGGCCAAGACACAAATGACCGCCCTCGGCCAGTATTTGCGCGAAGCGCGCAATCAATCGATCGCGAGTCGGCTGATCGAAATAGATCATGACATTGCGACAGAAAACGATATCGAACGGCCCGCGCACCGGCCACTCGGCGAGAAGATTTAACACGCCAAACGATACAAAGCGCGACAACTCCGTTTTTACTTTGATCATGCCCGCGAGCGGTCCCGTTCCGCGCCGACACCAGCGTCTTTGTCGATCGAGTTGTAGCGGCATGCCGTTCATACGATCCTCCGGGTACACGCCATCGACCGCGCTTTGCACCATGTGACTGTCGATATCGGTCGCTAAAATTCTCACATCCCACGCTTGTCCGGCGGGCAACGCTTCGGCCACCGTCATCGCAATCGAATAAGGCTCCTCGCCGCTCGAACATCCGGCGGACCAAATACGAATGCGGCGCGACACCGCATTGCGTTCCATGGCTTCGGGCAGCATGCGATGTGTAAGTTGCTCGAAGTGATGATTCTCGCGAAAGAATGCGGTGACGTTGGTGGTCAACGCGTTGATAAGAACAACCAGCTCTTCCGGGCCCGAGTTGCGGACGTGTTCGCAATACGCGGCAAACGATCCAAGCTGCAGTTCGCGGACGCGGCGCGCGAGGCGTCCTTGCACCAAGTGCCGCTTGCTTGGACCCAAAACGATACCGGCATTTTGCCCGACCACATGCCGCAAGAATTCGAAATCACGATCGTCGATCTCCAATGAAAATGCGTTCAGCGAGAAATCCTGCAATGTCGCGCCGGACATGGAAATGAGACTGGACTGCATCGCTACGCAGCGACATCGTCGGGAAGCGCCGCGCTCGCAACCGCATCGTTGCCGATCAACTTATCCACGTCGAGCAGCATCACCATGTTTTCGCCCACCGTCGCCAGTCCGCGGATAAAATCGGTGCCGGCTTGCACGCCGAGATCGGGCGCGGGTTTCACTTTAGCGCTGTCCACGTCGATGACATCCGACACGCCATCCACGACCATGCCGATGTCGCGTCGTCCCGCGGCGGATTCCACCGAGAGCACGATGATGACCGTGAGCGCCGTGTACTCGGCGCGTTCCAATTGAAAGCGCATGCGCAGATCGATGATCGGCACAATCGAACCGCGAAGGTTCAACACGCCCAGCACATGTAGCGGCGCTTGCGGAATGCGCGTGACGGCGGACCAGCCGCGAATTTCCTGTACGCGAAGAATGTCGACCCCGTAGGTCTCGGCTCCCAACGTAAAGGTTAATACTTGGCGTGAACCTTGTTGGTTCGTGATCGCCTTATTCGTTACATGCTGCGTCATACACTCACTCCACGCGCCATACTCATGGCGCGATTCAAAACTCTTTCCACACGCTGTCATCGCCGCTGGCGCGCGGCAGGGGCGGCAGCGTTGAAGCCGGTGGCGATGGCGCGGGCCGCGGTGGCGTTCGCGCCGTTTGCATTGTTCGCGATGATCGGGTCGCCAGCCGCGTTGTCGAAGGCATCGGTTTCGGCGCTTGGTTGCGCGCCGCGCTCGGTGTACTCGGCGCAGCGCCGTCGTGGCGCGTGCGGAAGTAACTGATCTGTTGCACCAGTTTCTCCGATTGCTGCTGCATCGCTTTACTCGCGGCGGACGCTTCTTCCACCAAGGCCGCATTCTGTTGTGTCACACCGTCCATCTGTGCGACCGCGCCGTTCACTTGTTCGATACCGGCCGATTGCTGTTCCGATGCCGCGGCGATCTCGGCCACGATGTCGGTCACTTTCTTTACGCTCTCCATGATCTCGGCCAAGGTCTTGCCTGATTCGTCGACTAACTCGGAACCGGCTTTGACTTTCTCTACCGAGTCTTTAATCAGATCTTTGATTTCCTTTGCCGCGCTGGCGCTGCGTTGCGCGAGATTGCGCACTTCGGTCGCCACCACCGCAAAACCGCGACCTTGTTCGCCCGCGCGCGCGGCTTCGACCGCCGCATTCAACGCCAACAAATTCGTTTGAAAGGCGATCTCGTCGATCACGCCGATGATGTCGGCAATCTTGGCGCTCGACGTATTGATCTCGCCCATCGCGCCAATCGCACGATGCACCACCGTGCCGCCGCGTTCCGCTTGTTCGCGCGCGCCTGCGGCCAACTGATTCGCTTGCCGCGCGTTGTCGGCATTTTGTTTCACCGTCGCCGTCATTTCTTCCATGCTCGATGCCGTCTCTTCTAGCGCCGATGCTTGCTCTTGCGTGCGACTGCTTAAATCGTCGTTGCCTTGACTCAACTCTCGCGCCGCACTACCAACGGCTCCAGCCGTTAATCGAGCGTTGCCGACGATCTCGACAAGCTTCGCGTCCATCGTGCGCAACGACGATAGCAATTGACCCAACTCGTCGGATCCACCGCCGACAATCTCGTTATCCAATTTCCCGCCCGCGATACGGTCGGCAACATTAACCGCCGCGTTCAAGGTCGAGACGATGGAGGTCGTGAGTAATCCGCCGATCGTCAATGCCAATATCAGGCCGCCGATAATCGCGCCCAACATCCAAGCGCTTTGAACTTTGAATTCCGAATCGCTGCTCGTCCACACGGCTTGCGCTGCTTCGATCTGTGCGACTTGCAGTTCGTCGCCCAAATTGTCGAGCGCTTCGTATTTCGGTCGGCCCTGGGAAAGTATGGATTTTTCGGCTTCGTCGAATTTTTTCGACTGTAACAGCGCAACCGCGCCGTCTAAGGTGGCCAGCAACTCCTTGCTCTGCGCGCCGAATCGAGTAGTGATTGCCTTTTCCTTATCGCTCGAGTCCGCTTTTTCAATCTTGGTCCAGGCCTCGTCGGTTGTCTGTCGATTACCGGAAACCGTCGCAACAGCCGTCGCAACGCTTGCGGCGTCTTGCTTGATGAGCGCCACCTCGACCGCCTCAAGGCTCTTGCGGTGCCAGGTCACGATTTCGTGCATCCACGATGCCGGCAGCATCCGGCCTTCGAACATGGTTTGCAGCTTCTGGTTCACCGACCTTGTTCCCATTAGGCCGGTGACGCCTACCGCGATGAGTAGCACCGCTTGCAGCGCCAACGTTGCACGCAGCTTCGACCGAATACTGAAGTTAAAGGAATTCATAAACGTACTTCCACCCAAAGCAAAGTTATTCAATTGTCAATTTCACGCCGTTCTAATACCGGAACTCGCCGCCCAATCAAGCCGCCATCTGCTGCATCGACGCGACGCGAATAATTCCGGCCACGTCCAAG
>JAYTQU010000288.1:0-15938 GCA_043746555.1 Pseudomonadota bacterium
CACGATAGACAGCTGCCAGGCACTTTCGTTTAACAGCAGATGCTCGATGCAACCTATTTGATTGCCGGCGCGCGCGTGTTGGACAAATTACTTCCGCGCATCACAGCGCTCACGCCAAATTTAGCGCGAATCCGATCGACCGCCGTGTCGAGACGCGAACTATCCGACGACATTTCCATTTGCTCGGGTGCGGTAGACGCATCGAACAGCGACAACTGGGTTACCGCGGCTAGATCGTAAACGCCCACTCCAAGCAAACGCACAGCGGCACCGGGATGTTCGGCGAGCCATTCATCCAGCAGCGTTTGCGCGTACGCGGCAATGACGCGACTATCGTTAGTCGCTGGTTGGCAATGACGTTGACGCGTGAACGTATGAAAATCATGACGACGAATCTTCACCGCAATGCCGTGTGCGGAGATTTGTTTCGCGCGTAGGCGCGTCGAGGTTTTGTCCGCGAGTCGCGCCAATTCGCCGCGCAATAGTTTCGCGTTGTCGATATCCACATCGAACGTCGTCTCTGTGCTGATTTGTTTTTCGTCCCATTCCGCCAACACGGGACGGTTGTCGATGCCGGACGCACGTTGTCTGATCGTGTGCGCATCGCGCCCGAAGATGGGATGCAACTGTGCATCGCCGGCGGATCGCAAATCGCGAAACGTGTAAACGCCTTGTTCTCGAAGCTTGACTTGCGTCTTTGGGCCGACGCCGAAGAGTTTTGCGATCGGCAACGGATCGAGTGTCGCTTGCACTTCGTTTTGGGTAACGACGACGAGGCCATCGGGCTTGCGTAAATCGGACGCAATCTTTGCAACCAACTTATTCGGCGCGATACCGACCGAAGCGGTGAGCAATGTGCGAATGTAAATTTGCTGTTTTATCTCGCGTGCGATTTTGATTGCCGGTCCAAACATGGATTGACTCGCCGTCACATCCAAGAACGCTTCATCCAAAGACAGGCTTTGTACCAATGGTGTGAATCGCTTGAGAATCTCGAACACTTGTTCCGAGGCTTCCTTGTACGCCGCCATGCGCGGTGCAAGGAACACGCCGTCGGGACAAAGGCATCGCGCTTCGCCGACCGGCATCGCGGAATGCACGCCAAATTTTCGCGCCTCGTAACTCGCGGTGGCAACGACGCCACGAACGCCAACGCCGCCGACGATGACCGGTTGTCCCCGCAACTCGGGTCGGTCGCGTTGCTCTACGGATGCGTAGAAGGCGTCCATGTCGACGTGCAAAATCGCGCGAGTCGCACGCGCATCGGTAATTGGATTAGTTGTCTTCGTGATAACCATACTCCAGCGTCTCGATGTCTTCCAACAAGCCATCGACAAAGCGCAGGCGTCGCATGAACTTATTGGGACCGAGATTGTACGTCCAGATTTTCACCGGCACTTCATTCAATTCGTCGCTCAGAAAGTAGACGCGGCCGTGACGAAAAAACGACGGTCGCCGCGGAATCGTTTGGTGCGACATCTCGGTAGGCACACCGCATTTGTTTCGAACGGCGTCGCGCCTGTCGCCTGCCAGCGCCAAACGACTACCGCAACGCAGAGCATCGGCATGCGCCGGCGCCCAAGACAACACGCCGCCGCATAAGGCTATAACCGCAGCGACAACCATTAACCTACGCAGGTGTTCTATCCTAGCGAGTAAAGAAAACGATTGGCAACCGAAGCGACCAGGCAACTGCCGGGCAACTCAAGTTTCAACTGTGAATTCTTAACGCAGCATTAAGCCTGTCTATTGTTTGACGACCATCTTACTTGACGACATACGATCGCTTCGACAACACTGCCCAACCCCATTTTTCGACCCATTAGTCCTGGACCATTTAATGTCATCTCGCGGTATCGACCGTGTTTTCGAGCGTCGCATAGCCGGACTGGTCAACAGTCGCGAGCGCGGTGTGCTTCGCGGCGGCCTCAAGGGCGTGGAAAAAGAGTCTCTTCGAGTAACGCCCGAAGGTCGACTGGCGCAGACGCCACATCCGAGCGCTTTGGGCTCGGCGCTAACCAACGAGATCATTACCACCGACTATTCGGAAGCGTTGATCGAATTGGTCACGCCGACCTTCACCGAATCATGGCAACTTTTACAGTTTCTCTGCGACCTACATCAGTTTGTATACCGCCATCTCGGCGATGAGTTGCTGTGGGCGACCAGTATGCCGGGTTACCTGCCAGGCGACGCCGGCATCCCGATTGCCCGCTATGGCAGCTCCAACGTCGGCAAGATGAAAGAGGTGTATCGCGAAGGCCTTGGGCATCGATACGGTCGAATGATGCAATCGATTTCGGGAATCCATTTCAACTATTCCTTTCCCGCAAAATTCTGGCCGGTGTTGGCCGATGTGTTGGAGCAACGAGATTGCGGTCAGGATTTTATTTCCGATCGGTATTTCGGGTTGCTCCGTAACTATCGCCGTTACGGTTGGCTGATTCTGTATTTGTTCGGTAACTCGCCCGTATTGTGCGCGTCGTTTCTGCGTGGCCGCTCGCACACGCTGAAACAATTGACGCCGGGTACGTTATACGAGCCATTCTCCACCTCGCTACGGATGAGCGATTTGGGTTATCGCAACAAAAATCAAGCGGGCGTCGATATTTCGGTGAACAGTGTCGGCGAGTACATTCGCGATCTGTCGCACGCCATTACGATTCCGAATCCTGAATACGAGCGCATCGGCGTCAAGATCGATGGACCCAATGGCGTCGAATATCGTCAGCTCAACGCGAACATGCTGCAAATCGAGAACGAGTACTACAGTTTTATTCGTCCCAAGCGCGTGATTCGTTCCGGCGAGCGGTCGACTCAGGCGCTCGCGCGAGCGGGCGTTCAATATGTTGAAGTCCGCGCGCTGGATGTCAGCATGTTCGACCCGGTGGGCGTCAATCAAAACAAGCTGCGCTTCGTCGAAGCGTTCTTGGCGCTATTGGTGTTGAAAGACAGTCCGCTCATCGATGCTGACGAACAAGCTAGCCTCGATGGCAACAACGCCATTGTCGCGCATCGCGGTCGCGAGCCGGGATTGATGCTCGCGTTCGGCGGAAAGCAGCGCAGTTTGTACTCGTGGTCGTTGGAGTTGATCGACGAGATGCGCGGTATCTGCGAAATTCTGGACCAAGGTGAGCGCGACAGACCCTATACCGCAGCTCTCCAAGTGCAGTCCGCCAAAGTTCTAGACGTGGCGCTCACGCCAGCGGCGAGAACGCTGCGTGAATTGGAGCAGCGCGGCGAATCCTTCGACGAATTTGCTTTGCACATGTCCAAAATGCACAAGTCTTACTTCTTGGGTTTGTACCCGCCTAATGAACAGCGGCTTGCCGAATTTCGCCGCCAAGCGGACCTAAGTCTAGAACGCCAAGCCGAGATGGAACGCTCCGACACCTTGAGCTTCGACGACTACCTGGCGCAGTACTTCGCGCCCTAGCGACAATTCGGTCGGAAAATGTGCGTCCGGCCGCAAATATAAGCTGAGACTCCTCAGCAACTTAGGGATTTCCCCGTGAATATGTGAATTAGAGACATGGAAACTTAACAAAGTCTCCCTAGAATGCGCCCCTCGCAAAACAATACCAATTAAGAACCGAACTAAGAACGCCTAGGAAAATCCGGACGCTCGACTATGACTATCGCATACGATCAGAATCGCCCCGATCGTCGTGGCGCGGAAACCGCCGCCAATAACGATCACGTGAGCCATGATGGCGCAATTGCGCAACTGCGTAGCACCCCGACTTCCGACACGGGCGGTTGGGATGCGTACGATGTATGGCGCCGATTGATCAAAGAAGCGCGTGAACGCCGCGCCGGCCATTCGTTTCCGCAGTAATTGCCGTCGAAGCTCTGGTCCGCATTCGCTTCGCTCCGCGCCACTCATCCGGATAATTCTTGCCTCAAGATGAATCATCGAGGCCTGTTGAAGGCCACGAGTGGCGGCCTGTGGTCGCTCAAATTTAGGGCTATTCCGACTTGGGCGCGACGGAATCCCCAACGCGAGCCGCCGAAGGAACAAATACCCAATTTTTTTCCTCAAATTGGCATTCCTCGCTTGAATCGGCGTGTTGTTTCCCGCTACCGTAACCAGGCTCTCAACCGCAGCGTCGGCAAGATCGGGCGCTAGTTAAAGAAACTCGCTTCACACACCTCATGTTCGTTTCTCATGGTCGAATCGCAGACCGAGATTAATACGCGCGCTTTCGCGGAACGTGCATCGCTTGAGAATCCAAGCGATCGGCAGCCCTACGAAGAAGCGCAGGAAATGGAATCGCAGGCCGCCTTGCAACTGCGACGCGGGTTCCCGTGGCTCGTTTTTGACCGCCCATTGGAAGGCGAATTTCGCGCCGCCTATCGCGAGCAAACCAGAGGACAGCTGCGCTTCAACCTGTGGCTGGCGTTTACATTGATGCTTGCCTTCTTCGCAGCGGGTTATTGGGCGCTGGATCGCGATCTCAATAAAGGTCTCGATCTGATTCGGATCGCGGTGGTCGTGCCGGCGCTGGCAATCGGACTCGGCGTAACGTACTCGCGCCACTACGCGAAGGTTTTCTCGCCGCTTGCTCAAGTGTTGGCGCCCCTGTTCGGAATTAGCGTGGTCATCGAGGCCCTAATCGCCGCCAAATACGGCATCTCGGTATTCGCCGTAGTCACGCTGACCGTCATCGCCATTTATTTGATGGTGGGCATGCTGTTCTTTGCGGCGCTACGTTCCGCGCTGATCGTGTTCGTTGCTTACGAAATCGGCGCACCGCTAACGCATCTACCGCTGGATCAACATATCTATAATTTTGTTGTGCTCTTTTGTACGAACGTGGTCGGCGCAACCGTCTGTTATGCGCTCGAAAAAGTTCATCGCACAAATTATTTGGAAGCGCGGCTGCTTACCGAAATGGCGTGTCGCGACGGGCTTACCGGCATCTACAATCGTCGCATGCTCGATGAGCATCTCGATAAAATTTGGCAGCAAGCCGGTCGCGAACGGGTTTCGGTCGCGTTGTTGTTGGTCGATATCGATCATTTCAAGGCCTACAACGATTACTACGGTCATCAAGCCGGCGACGAATGCCTTAAACACGTCGGCCGAACGCTCGCCCATTGTGCGCGGCGACCACTCGATTTCACGGCGCGTTATGGGGGCGAAGAATTCGCCATCGTGCTGTACAACGCGCGGCGCGACTATGTGGAAGAAGTCGCGCGACGAATTCAAGCGAGCATGGAACGCTTGGCGCTTAGACATCCCGCTTCGCCAATCAGCCAACACCTTACCGTCAGCGTCGGTGCGGCGTGCGTTATTCCGGCGCCGGACCGATCGCAATATGGATTCGTTCAGCTCGCCGATGAAGCGCTCTACGACGCCAAAGGCGCTGGACGAAATCGGTGCATCGTGATGGATAAAGAATACGAAGAACTCGCTACCGGATCGTTTCGCAGTCGCGGCTCCGCCGCCCAAGGTTGACTCTGGGGTCGATTCTGGGGTTGATTATCGGCGTGGTCTAGCGGAGACCATGAGGGTGACCATTTCCGCAAGAGTCTGTAGGCTGTTGGCTATTGAATGGAATTGAATAGCCAAAGCCTCATGACTACACGACCCATCAAAACATTGCTGATCGCCAATCGCGGCGAAATTGCCATTCGCGTCATGCGCGCGGCCGCTGAATTAGGCATTCGCACCGTCGCCATCTATTCGCAAGAAGATCGCTTTTCCTTGCATCGCATGAAAGCCGACGAGAGTTATCTGGTCGGTGCGGGCAAGACGCCGCTCGAAGCTTATCTCGACATCGACAACATCGTACGTGTGGCACGCGAAGCGCACGTCGATGCCATCCATCCGGGTTATGGTTTTCTGTCCGAGAATCCGCAATTCGCCGAGGCTTGCGCTGCGGCGGGAATGATCTTTGTCGGCCCGTCTCCCGATACCATGCGCAGACTGGGAAACAAAGTGTCGGCGCGCGATCTTGCCGTTGCCGCCGACGTTCCCGTCATGCCCGCCACGCCGCCGTTACCCGACGACGAAAAGGAAATTCTCAAGCTCGCCAATCAAGTGGGCTTTCCCGTCATGCTCAAAGCCAGTTGGGGCGGCGGCGGGCGCGGCATGCGCGTCATCGAGGACGCGAGTCAGTTGACGGAAAACATCGCCGCTGCGCGCCGCGAAGCCCGCGCAGCGTTCGGCAACGACGAGGTGTACCTTGAAAAGCTGGTGCGTCGCGCGCGTCATATCGAAGTGCAATTGCTTGGCGATTCGCACGGCAATCTCGTGCATTTGTATGAACGCGATTGCACGGTACAACGGCGCAATCAAAAAGTGGTGGAACGCGCACCGGCCTTTTTTCTCAGCGACGCCGAACGCAGCACGTTGTGCGAAGCCGCACTCAAAATCGGTCGCTCGGTGAAATACTGCAATGCCGGCACGGTGGAATTTCTACAAGACGCCGACACCGGCAAGTTCTACTTCATCGAAGTCAATCCGCGCATTCAAGTCGAGCACACCGTTACCGAAGCGGCCGTCGGCATCGACATCGTGCAAGCGCAGATTCGCATCGCCGAAGGCGCGCAAATCGGTTCGACCGAGAGTGGCGTGCCGTTGCAAGACGATATTCGCTTGTTGGCGCATGCGTTGCAATGTCGCGTCACCACGGAGGATCCGGAAAACAATTTCGTCCCCGACTATGGCCGCATTACCGCCTATCGTAGTCCGGCGGGATACGGCGTGCGACTCGATGCCGGCACCGCCTATGCCGGTGCCATCGTCACTCGCTCCTACGATTCGCTATTGGTTAAGGTTACTACTTGGGCGCGGTCGCCGGAACGCGCCATCGCGCGCATGCATCGCGCACTGTGGGAATTTCGTATTCGCGGTGTGGTGACCAATCTGCGCTTCTGCGATCAAGTGATCACGCATCCGCAATTTATCGACGGCACTTACACCACCAAGTTCATCGACAACACACCCGAATTGTTTCGCAGCCCGAAAAAACGCGATCGCGCTACCCGCTTGCTCAACTTCATCGGCGATGTCGTCGTTAACGGCAACATCGAAGTGAAAGATCGACCGCGTCCGGCGCAACTCGTGGAAGCAATACTGCCTACGCTTACCGTGGACTCGCCGCCGGCAGGCAGCAAACAAAAACTCGATGAACTCGGTCCGGAAAAATTCTCGCAATGGATGCTGGCGCAAAAGGGCGTGCTGCTCACCGACACCACGATGCGCGACGCGCATCAATCGCTGCTTGCCACGCGATTTCGCACTCGAGATTTGGAACGCATCGCGCCGTACTACGCAAGTCTCGTCCCAAACCTGTTTTCGATGGAGTGCTGGGGTGGCGCAACGTTCGATGTCTCGATGCGTTTTCTTAAGGAGTGCCCGTGGGAGCGATTGGCCGCGTTGCGCGAAGCGATGCCTAATTTGCTGCTGCAAATGCTATTGCGCTCGGCGAACGCGGTCGGCTACACAAACTACCCCGATAACGTGGTGCGATACTTCGTCGAGCAAGCCGCTCAAAACGGCATCGATCTATTTCGCGTCTTCGATTCGCTCAACTGGGTGGAGAACATGCGCGTCGCGATGGACGCCGTATTAAACTCTGGCAAGCTCTGCGAGGCGGCGATTTGCTACACGGGCAACTTACTCGACCCCAACCGCACCAAGTACGATCTCAATTACTATGTTGGACTTGCACGCGAACTCAAAGCGGCAGGCGCGCACATCATCGGCATCAAAGACATGGCGGGGCTTTGCCAACCGCGCGCCGCCTTTACATTAGTTAAAGCGCTCAAAGATGACATCGGACTGCCGATTCATTTCCACACGCACGACACCAGCGGCATCGCCGCTGCCGGCGTACTTGCGGCAATCGATGCGGGTGTCGATGCCGTGGATGGCGCACTCGATTCGATGAGCGGGCTGACCTCGCAACCCAATCTCACATCAATCGTCGAAGCATTGCGTTACGGCCCTCGCGATTCCGGCATTGATCCGGATCGCTTGCGGCTGCTATCGAACTACTGGGCGCAAGTGCGACAAACCTACGCGGCGTTCGAAAGCGACTTACGCGCCGGCGCGTCCGAAGTCTATGTGCATGGCATGCCCGGCGGACAATTCACGAATCTGCGCGAACAAGCGCGCGCGCTCGGCATCGATGCTACCGAGTGGCCGGAAGTCGCGCGCGCCTATGCGCAAGTGAACGATATGTTCGGCGACATCATTAAAGTAACGCCGACTTCTAAAGTGGTCGGCGATATGGCATTGATGATGGTCACCTCGGGACTTACGCCGCAAATGGTGCTCGATCCGAAAACCGAAGTGGCGTTTCCCGAATCCGTCGTGCAATTGTTTCGCGGCGATATTGGTCAACCGTACGGCGGATTTCCCGAAAAACTCCAAAAGAAGATTCTCAAAGACATCAAGCCATTGACGACGCGGCCGGGCCAAGTGTTGCCATCCACAGATCTTGCAAAGACACGCGCAGACGCTATCGAGAAGTGCGGTCGTGAAATATCCGATAGCGAACTCGCTTCGTACTTGATGTATCCCAAGGTCTTTTTGGATTACATGCGCAACAAAACCGAGTATGGGAGTCTTCGCGATCTACCGTCGTCGATCTTCTTCTACGGCATGCAGCCGGGCGATGAAGTGGCCGTGGACATCGAGCGCGGTAAGACGCTTATCATTCGGTTTATCACCACCAGCGATCCGCACGACGACGGCACACGCACCGTGTTCTTCGAGCTCAACGGCCAACCGCGTTCCGTGAAAGTTCAGGACCGCAGCCATGTGGCGTTAAAACCGCCGCGTCGCAAAGCCGAACCGACCAACCCAAATCACGTCGCGGCGCCAATGCCCGGCACAGTCGCGACCGTCAATGTCGTTGTCGGCAGCAAGGTGAAGCAGGGCGACGTACTGGTCACCATCGAAGCGATGAAAATGGAAACGTCGGTACGAGCCGAACGCGATGGCGCAATTAGCGAGGTCGTGACGAAGCCAGGGGAAGCGATCGACGCGAAGGATTTGTTGTTTGTGTTGGCGTAGTCGTCGTTCGGTCGCGGATTCATTTTCCTAATGCAAAACGCCCGGAAAAATCCGGGCGTTTTTTCATTTTTCGGCGCACCGCAATTCTAGTGCGACCAGGGCTTAAATCTCCAAACGACGGCCAGTGAAATATATCGGACGTCGGCAGCGTCTATCTTCGACAGATCGTATTCCAAACGCACTATGCCGCTATCGATATTCACGGCGACGCCGAATCCGTAAAAAGGATCGTTGCCGGTGTCATTCGCTTGAAAATACTGGTAAGTCGTCGACAGAAGCTGGTTGGTAACAGGATCGACGAGTTCATCCTTTCGCTCGAAACGGATCTTCGTCTTCCAGCTGAGCATCCCACCGCGCGCATATACCGATACGACTTCATTGATCGGAAAGCTTCCCATCGCCGAACCAAGCCACCCGGAGTTGCCAAAGTTATCCGTCTCGGTTGTGTAAACTCCGGGGACCAGGGAGCCCGCGGATGGAGCGGAAACGAGCTTGGATTGCGACGGTGTTCCACCGTTGAAGCGACTCACTTCCACCGAGAGATAGCGGTTGAATTCGAAGCCGACGAATGGGGCCCATGCGGTGCCGGTGGATTCAAATCCTTTCAGGCCGGGTGGACCGACGAAAGCGCCGGGTGGACCGACGAAAGCGCTGTTATCGAGACTCAACTGGCCAACTGAAATGCCGCCAAGAATCGATGAATCCGAAAAAAAACCTTCTTCCGCATTCGCTTGCGCCGCCGCCAATAGCCCCAAGCACATAAATATCGGATATCGAATTCGCATGTTACAAGCACTCCATAGTTTGGCCGTGAGTTATCTAATGTCTATCTCAAACAGAGAAAAAGACAGATTCACACGATCTGCCTTCTTAGTTTTCGGCATGCGATCCTACCGCGTTACGCACTACATAAAACATAACACAAGTCTCACTTTATCAATAATCGAATCGCCGAACCACGTCCGTAGTTGGCTTACGATCGCGCTGAATCGTCGACATCAGGAATCGGCGATCCGAATCGCCGACGACCCGGGCAACGTTTCGACGAAGTTTTGACCCATCAGTTTTGCAGGCGTGAAGTAACCATAGTCGGTTGGTCGCTCGAGCAAACGAGCAGCAATGGCGAGAGCGGCGTGAACGGTCAAGACGTAACCATTTGCGGTTCGTAGACGGGCAACTTTCTTTACGCCCGCTGCGTTGATAACTTCGCCCCACACCTCGGTGGGATTGCATTCACGTTCCGTTTTGTCCGGTCCACGTCCGCGCTTTGCGGCCGCGCGTTTTAGAAACCATCTCACCAATCGACGTCGTAGGAACCAGCGCAGCTTTTGCAATTGCCGCATCTGGCTTGGAAGCTCGGGTTGCCCCGCGATGTATGTTTCGATGTTGGGTATGCCAGTGGTGAAGTAAGCGGTGCTCACATCGCCCCAAGGAATGGTCACGGCATCGCGCGCGCCATCGCCGAAATCGATGCGACGACTCTTATAGCCCAGCGGCGTCTCCACAATCTTCCCATCCTTACGAACCCGACCGCCTTGGCCCGCGTTCTCGATCGTTGTCTTCGCCGTGCCGACACTCGCACGCGAACGCGACTCGAAAGCCAACGACAAATGCGTTGCATCGGGCAATGCCTCGTGCAACTTCGCCGCCATACAATCTGTCGGCACTACATCGAATCCGACGCCGGGACACAATACGACACGCGCGCGCTGTGCTTTTTCGTGCAAGCTATGAGCAAGTTCGAATACCTCGATTTCGCCGGTGATATCCAAATAGTGCACATGCGATGCGAGACACGCTTGCATCAAAAGTCCGGCGGTGGCCGAAAATGGTCCGGCGCAATTCAAGACGAGCTGCACATTTTGCAGCGCGATGAGCGTCGCGGTTTGATCTTCGATCGAGAACACTCGGCTATCGCAGTTTAATTCTTTGGCGAGCGCAGTTATCGGAGTTGTGCTGCGACCAGCGAGAATAGGAAGTTGCCCACGGCGCACTGCCTCGCGAGCGATCAATTCGCCGGTATAGCCATTCGCTCCGTATAACAACCATTGCGGCGCAACGCTGCCCGCAGTTGCGTAATCGTCGGCGTGTGCGTTAGTCGAAAGCGCGGCGTTGGCCATTTATTATTCTGCTATCGAAATTCTGCTTATGGATTACTACTTAAGGATTACCGGGTGCGGTCGCGATCTCTATTCTATTGTTGCGCTCGGCTACTTGATTCCATGCGCCCGCCGTTAGCGTATCCGATTGCGATGGATATGCAACACTTGGCTTGCGGCCGCCATCCGCGATGGTCGCTTGAATTGCGCCGCGACCTCCTTGCGTCACGAAATTCACGAGAGCGGTGAGTTCGCTTGACTGTCGTTGTGTCGCCGTCAACGCGTCGTCGAATGGATTGCCGATCAGATCGCAACGGCGCTGAGGTAGTTCGGCTTTCGCCAACGCATAGCCGTTCACGTTGCGCGTGAGACAAAAGTCGCCGGTGAAGTATCCGACTCGAACCTGGCCCTTGAAGCCATCGGCTTGCAGTTGCTCAAAGACCTTGCGAATTAGCTCGACTCGCCCGCCTGCGAATGGCGGCTCGCCGTACGCGATCGGCAAGACCTCCGTGCGAGTCGAAGGGAATTCGGTCGCTTCGCCGCTCGTGCGATTGCGTAATTCGGCGCGCAACGTTTCGATCTGCGTTTGTTGTTCGGCAACGACGATGCCTAGTCGGGCGTTCGCTTGATCGAGCCGCGCTTTGCCGAGTGCGAAGCTGCGCCACAGCAGCGCGCCGCAGACCAGCGTGGGCAGGAGCGAGAACAATAGTAGTGCCGCGATGAGTCCGCGAGGCGTTGCGGGTCGCGAAGGCGCAGTCTCGTTCGGTTGAGGCACTTGTATCGCCGAGCGAATTTCATTGCTGATGCGCCGCGCGGCATGTTCCATGCTCGCTTCCAGCGATCGCTTAAGATCGGCCAGATTCTCGCGTGGCGCGAATGTCGTCGTCGCTATTGGCTGCGGCAACGGTTGCAAAATAGAATGCGGCGCATGCTGAACGAAAGACTGCGGTGCCGAACGCGACACTTCTCTGTCGCGGCGCTCCGGCAGCAACTTTAATTGATAGAGCGCGCGCGAGACATCCGTTTGCAGCAACGTCTTCGACAACACGCCGACCGCACCTATCGCGCGAGCCTCGCGCAGATAATCATCACCCTCTTGCGAGGTGTACATCATCACGGGAATCGTTGCAGTGCGCGCGTCGCGTTTGATCGCCTTCACCGCATCGAAGCCATCCATGCCCGGCATCAAGTGATCCATGAATACGACATCGGGATGCGCTTCGCGCAAATAGTCGAGCGCTTGTTCGCCGGACTCCGCCGTGTCGACGTGCAAGCCGTGCGTCTCGAGCATGCGGCTCAGTATCACGCGCGCAGAGCGCGAATCGTCGACAACCAGGGCTCGCTTTGCGGTCATAGCTACATGAACTTCAATCGGTCACGCGAACATCAATGAATCGGCTTGCGAAATTTATAGACGAATTGATCGGTCTTATGCCGCACCGCTGCATCGAAGACCGGTTTGCTGTGGTCGTCGCTCTCATGACGCAAGACTGTGCTCTCGCTATCGAATACGAATCCCGCCTTCGTGAAATCGCTTTTCACCGTCCGCGGATCGATGCGATGCAATGCGTCTACCACTTTGGCCGTGTCGCCACCGGCGTTAGCGACGTGATCGAGCACCACCACGACACCGCCAGGCTTTAATGCCCGAAATAAATCCGTAACGACTTGGGTCGGTTTGCCGAACGGCGCCCTCGCATCTTTGGGCTGCCAGTAAAGATCGTGATACGACATCACAAACAACACGCCATCGAGCGAACCGGGATCAAGTTGCAATTTGCTTGTGGACACAGTGACTACTTTGGTATTCGCAAGACGATTATTTGCAAAACGCCGTGCAAGTTTATCGCCGGCAAATTGTGCGTATTCGGGATTGTTGTAAACGATCACCGACCCACTCGGTCCGACGCTGCGAGAGAGTAGTTCGCTGTAGTAGCCGGCACCGGCGAAATAATCGAGCACGTGCATGGCGGGCTTCACGCCCATGAAAGTTAGCACGGCGAGTGGTTTGCGCCATGCGTCGTCCTCGCTATCGCCGGCAAAGCGTTCGGGATTTTGAACTGCGGCGGCAATTGCGGGAGGAACGGGCGAGCTGACTTTCGCAAAGGAGGATGGTACGGCGCAAACGCAAAAAAATAGTGCCGCGCCTAATCCGAAGAAACGAAATCGAGGGGTATTCATTGCTCGCTCCACCGATCGCTGATTCCGCGGACGCGACCATACTCGTTATTGAGTCCGGCGTCACCCTTCAATCGGGGCGGCTTCAATTATTTTTCCGACAACAGATATTGAACTATCGAGTACGCGGCAACGAATGCAAGAACTCGTTGATATATTTGTAGTACGAATCGTATTGGTCGATATCGTTGTGACCGGCGTCGGGCAATAGTTGCCAGTGTTTTGCGCCCGGCAACGCATCGAACAATCGCTTGGCGTGTACCGGCGGTACGACATTGTCGCGCCCTGCGGCAATAATCAATACCGGTGCATCGATCTGGGTCGCCAACTCGATGGAGGGGAATCGGTGCTTCAATAGCAGTCTTATCGGAAACATTGGATAGTGCGATTGAGCGACCAACGCCAAGCTGTCGAACGGCGTCACCAACACCACGCCACCGACGGCGCGGTGCGCCGCGAGATAAGCCGCGACGCCGGAACCTAAACTGCGACCCACCACGACGATCTTCTCGGCCGTCACATTAGGTTGTTTGATGACATAGTCGTAAATGGCGAGTGCGTCTTGGCACAGCGCCGCTTCGCTCGGCTTGCCCGGCGTCTTGCCGTAGTCGCGATAATTTGTAACTAGAAACCGTCGCGCTTGCAGATTCTTCGCGGTAGTCGCGGCATACAACACATCCTCAGCGTTGCCGCCAAAATACAAGACGATCGCATCGTTGCCGGCGTCGGGATTATCCGACCACCAGCCTTCGATAGGAGTATTTGCATCCACAGAGGGAATCGACACGCGTTGCGATTGCCATTGCTCGACCAATTGCGGATCGTTCGAAACGCGAAAGAAGATAAAGTCTTCCTGGTTGAGATACAGCCAAACGCACAGTCCGACATAGATAGCCGCGGCCAATCCGCCCACTATTAAAAGCGTTGCGCTCATTCTGCGCAGGTCATAGCAAGGATTGCTATTTTTCTCAACCTGCTTCTGCCGCGATTGCGGCGCGCGGCGGAAGAGGTGTGTTACGCAAATATCAGCGAAAGCATCGAGACAGTCATGAGCGTGGCGAGAACAAACACACTCACTGAAATCACGCGGTTCAAAAAGGTTTCTTGAAAAATGGCGGTGTTCATAAAAGGTCTCCAGTAGTTAAGCCTTCAGCAAACAATACCGATGAGTTCGCCGCGTCCAGCAAGTTTGTGATAATCGGTCAATTCGCGGCGCAAGCGGCCATGGCGACGATGTGAATTGAAACGCGCCAAAGTCTACGATTCGCGGCTACCGGTGAGCGCCGGATAGTTACCGGTGAATGCGCTCAACGGTATCTTTAAGGTCGGCTATTCGCAAACCGAACTTGGCCGCGCGACCTTGCAGAGCCAGTACTTGTTTGTCTCGCGTTACCAAAATATCGGCCTTCGCATGATACGCAAGCGCTAGAAAATGTTGGTCGTCGCGATCGCGACAATGAGGAAAGCTACTCGGTAGAAGTAAATTCTTTGGTGAGAATGTTTTGTGCATTGAAATCAGCGACGATCGCGACAGATAGGTTTCGACTATTTCGTTTTGCCTTTCCATGCGTAGCTTGAATTGCGGATAGGCCAACACCCGGCGTAATTCGTCAATCACCAACGAATTCACGACGACAATTTGCTGGTTTTCAATTTTGCGTGCCAGCTCTCGAGTTGATTCATCTCGGAACACCAGCCAATCGAGAACGATGTTAGTGTCGAGTATCAACTTCATAATGAGTTCTAAGCGATACCGCTTCAATACTGCTGTGCCAGTCGCATAAAGACCGCTTTCATGGCTGTGACGCGAGCGACATATCCAGCGGCGTTGTGATCGCCACATTGTTGCCGGGGCAGAAGTCGATAGCCGCGTCGTGCGTATAGCTCTCCTGCACCGGCACCGCAGAGATGGATGAGCGTGGCGAGTGTTTGCTTTTGCTGGAGTGTGATCGAATCAGTTCTTCGTTTGGCGATAATGTTCGCGACTTGCCGATCGAGGTAAGCAGAAGTCAGTTCAGCAGCATTAGTCGGTACCACACGAAAGTACAGACTATTGAACCAGCATGATCGCCATGCGCTCCACGGTCCGTCTTCGGCGACCGCATGATCGTGAATGCAAAAGCGACGCGCGACTGCGAAAGTCCCATCGGTGATTTGATACATGCCCACAGCGCTCGACGCAGGTTTGTACACTTCGAAAGGTTTGCCCGTAAACGACCAGCGCCAATAGGTTCGCACTATCGGATTGCCGGAACCTTCGACTTGAGCAAGCGCGGCAAGTAACTCGGGCGTCATGACCTCAGTGGCGTGCTCGCGAAAGATGGATGCGTAAGCGCGCCAAGTTTCCGATGGCGATTTGTAAAGCGTGCCGCTCACGGGAAAGAACAACTCCGTCGGTTTGCGAGCCACTTGATAAAGCAAATTGACTGCCAGCCAAACGACGATAACAGCGGCGACAGCAACGATGATTTGCCTACGTGGCGAAGCACGCCGGTACTTTATCCACCAGCGTCGACGCGTGCGCCGACTCGGAAATAGTTTTTTGAGAAACCTGAAGGCTTTACTATGTCGCTTACGCTTGGCTTGATTGCTGCTTGCGGATTGGTTGGTTCGTTGACGCGACATTCGCG
>JAYTQU010000289.1:0-4400 GCA_043746555.1 Pseudomonadota bacterium
CTACAGTGGCCGACTACCCGTGGAGCAGCCACCATGCATACATTGGTGCCGAGTTAAAGGAATGGTTGTGCACCGATGTTGGTCTGGGCATGTTTGCCAACGATATTGCCGTTGCGCGCAGTCGATATCGGGTCTATATGGAGGAGCGCTGCGATGATCGTGCAGCAGCCTTTGCCGAAATCAATCCGAACGACAGACGCATACTGGGCTGTGATAACTTTGTCACCAACATTAATGGCCTTGCCTGGCGACCAAAGTCGCCAAAAACGGTGGAGCGCGTGATGCAGGAAGCATGCGATGAATTTGGCGTGAGCATGACCCAGTTGCAAGCCAAACGCGGCGCACGTTCTGTTGCCAAAGCGCGCGCCTGGGTTGCGCATCAGTGCGTGACGCTACGCATTACAAGTGTAAGCGCGGTGGCAAAGCGGCTGGGGCGCGATGAATCGACATTGCGCGAGAGCGTGGAACGCTACTTTCCGATTGCTTGACCCCGATCCCCCGGACCGGCACCGTTCGACCGGCACCATTCGACCGCTTTAACTATGCGTCGGAAGACCGCTGGTTCGACGAGACGCATCCGGACGATCCGCGCGTGTTAGGGAACAGATCGATTCATTGCTTCGTTGCATGAAGTGACGCGTTACTTCGAGGATATCGTTGGCGCCTGACACCAATTGGTCAGCTGCATTCGATCGATCCGGAACGGTAAAGACCTTTCTGCCGTGTAATGTATGCGATGTGCCGCTCTCAAAATGAGAGCTGCTTGCGCGGCTTCCGCGAGCGGGGAGGTCAATTTGTGACGCGATTCGCGCTAGCTGGCTTATGAGTCTGTGAGACTAGGCTATATTTCAATGGCACTTACTTAAGAGATCGTCACCCCCGCGAAAGCGGGGGGTCCATCTTTCAGATACCGAGAAAAGATGGATTCCCGCTTTCGCGAGAATGACGGAGAAACGGGATATTGTGCTTAAGTAAGTGCCATTGGGCTATATTTTGCAATTGATCGGCAAACGCACTTCGGTAAGACTACCGGTTTGGTGACTATTTTGACCCCCTATGGCTGATCCCGCAATTTCCAATATCAGTGCGCAGCGCATGCAATTGCAGGGGCTGCCGCAACGCTTGATTCAGGACGGCCTTGTGGACGAGAAGGTCATGCTGGAGGCGCTCGCCGGCGCCAAAGAAAACGACGCCAATCTGGTGAGCTATTTAGTTGCCAAAGGATTGGCCGACGCGCGCGAAATCGCCATCGCCGGTTCGCAAGAGTTCGGTGTGCCTCTAATGGACCTGGACGCTCTACAGCCCGACATGGACACGATCAAATTAGTTTCCGACAAGTTGCTGAAAAAGCACCGCGTTCTACCACTTTTGAAAAGAGGGAAGCGACTGTTCGTTGCTATTTCCGATCCAACGAATCTGCATGCTCTCGACGAGATCAAATTCCAGACGGGCTTCGCGATTGAAGCCGTGGTGGTCGAAGACGACAAACTTGAGCGCATCGCAAGTAAGGCGATGGAGCAAGTCGATACGCAGATGCCTAATCTCACGGACGACGATCTGGATCTCGACAATCTAGATATCACCGGTGGCGAAGAGGACCTCGGTGAAGCGGTAAGTCGCGATGACGTTGAAGACGCGCCGATTGTTCGCTTCGTTAATAAAGTGCTCTTGGATGCCATCAAGAAGGGCGCTTCCGATATTCACTTCGAACCCTACGAAAAGACCTATCGCATTCGGTTGCGACTTGATGGTTATTTGAAAGAGCTTGCCAATCCCCCCGTGCAACTGGGTATCAAGTTAGCGGCTCGTTTGAAAGTTATGTCGCGCCTCGACATAGCTGAACGACGCGTTCCACAAGACGGGCGCATTAAGATGCGCATCTCAAAGACCCGTGCCATCGATTTTCGCGTCAGTACCTGCCCAACATTGTTCGGCGAAAAGATTGTCGCGCGTATCTTGGATCCCTCCAGCGCGATGATGGGAATCGATGCGCTTGGCTATGAGCCCGAGCAGCGCCAACTATATCTGACGGCACTGGCCAGACCGCACGGCATGATTTTGGTTACTGGACCTACCGGCAGCGGTAAGACTGTGTCTCTGTATACCGGGCTCAATATTCTCAATAAGGAAGATACCAACATCTCTACGGCCGAAGATCCGGCTGAAATAAATTTGGTCGGCGTCAATCAAGTCAACGTTAATGTAAAGGTTGGCCTCACGTTCGCGGGCGCGATGCGTGCATTCTTGCGCCAAGACCCCGACGTCATCATGGTTGGCGAAATCCGAGACCTGGAAACCGCCGAGATTGCAATGAAGGCGGCGCAAACGGGCCATTTGGTATTGTCCACATTGCATACGAACGATGCGCCGAAAACGTTGACTCGCTTGGTAGACATGGGCGTGAAGCCTTATGCCATTGCAACCTCCGTATCGCTCATCATTGCGCAACGTCTCGCGCGTAAGCTTTGCAGTAATTGCAAGACTACAGTGGACCTACCACCCGAGGCGGCGCTGAAGGAAGGATTTACCGAGGAAGATATTGGTTCGCGACTTACCATTTACAAGCCGGTTGGCTGCAGTCAATGTACTGATGGCTACAAAGGCCGAACAGGCCTGTACCAGGTGATGCCCGTTTCAGAAGAAATGGGGCGCATTATCCTCAAGGACGGCAATGCGGTTGATCTCGCGGATCAGGCCGCAAAAGAAGGTGTTTGGGACTTACGCAAGTCAGGCCTGAAGAAGGTCAAAGACGGCGTGACTAGTCTCGACGAAGTTAATCAGTGTACCGTTGAGTAGCCTGCATGACCATTCGATCAAGCGGCGATAATCGGAACAATAGAAGGGCGAGGTTGAAGGCCCGACAATTTAAGCGATTCGTTTCCTATTTCAACCTACAGCCCACAGCCTACAGCCTACAGCGTTCCCCAACCCGAGATCAAAATCATGGCTGACGTTATCTCCGCAAAGCAATTCCCTTTTGTTTGGGAAGGCATGGACAAGAGAGGAAAGCGTCTCAAAGGACAAATGCTTGCCGTGTCCGAGAATGCCGTGCGTGCCGATTTGCGCAAGCAAGGCGTGGTTGCGAAGAAGATTCGCAAGCGCGTGCAACTCTTTCGCGCTGGCGGGACAATCAAACCGGAAGATATTGCCTTGTTCAGTCGTCAGCTTGCCACCATGCTCGAAGCGGGCATTCCGATGGTGCAGGCGTTCGATATTGTCGGTAACGGTCACGACAAACCGGCAATGCAGAAATTAATTCTGGCGATCAAAGGGGATATTGAAGCCGGCACGTCGCTACATGAGGCGCTGGCCAAACACCCGCTGTATTTTGATAAGTTATATACGAACTTGGTTGAAGCAGGCGAACATGCCGGCGCACTTGAAACGCTCTTAGACAAGATCGCAACGTATCAAGAAAAAACTGAAGCACTAAAAAAGAAAATCAAGAAAGCAATGTTTTATCCGATGGCAGTGCTGGCGGTGGCTGTGATTGTAACGGCGATTCTTCTTATTTTTGTCATCCCGCAATTCGAAAGCCTATTCAAGGGATTCGGCGCCGATTTGCCAGCCTTTACGCAAATGGTTATCAATCTATCGAAATTTGTTCAATCCAAAGGTGTGTATTTAGCGGTTCTATTCGGTGGAGCCGGCTACGCTTTCTTTTGGTTCAAGAAACGCTCGCGACCGATGCAGGAATTCCTGGATCGTGCGTTGCTTAAGATGCCAATCATTGGGCCGATTATGGTGAAGGCTGCAATCGCGCACTACGCTAGAACGTTGTCGACTATGTTTGCGGCTGGCGTACCGTTGGTAGAGGCGTTAACTTCCGTGGCCGGCGCGACGGGCAACATTGTTTACGAAAACGCCACGCTTAGAATTCGTGACGAAGTCTCGACCGGTCAACGCCTGCAACGCTCGATGGAAAGCACGGGCCTCTTCCCAAACATGGTAGTGCAAATGATCGCGGTGGGTGAAGAATCCGGATCGCTGGATTCGATGTCTTCAAAGGTTGCGGATTTCTACGAAGCGGATGTTGATGCTGCAGTCGATGGCATGAGTAGTTTGCTAGAGCCGCTGATTATGGCAATCCTTGGCGTGCTTGTCGGCGGCATGGTCATTGCGATGTACTTGCCGATCTTCAAGTTAGGCTCGGTGGTGTAAGCGCCGACACAAGTTATTCAACTACGCCGCGCAGAGCGCGGCGTTTTCTTATGCGATGCGTTCACTACTCTCCGCTGCAGTGAGAACGTCGTGGAATTAATCCAAGTCCTGTCCGAATATCCCGCGTTGTTCGTAACGCTCGTTACGGTTTTCAGTCTTCTAGTCGGCAGCTTTTTGAACGTTGTAATCCACGGCCTGCCGATCATGATGGATCGGGAGTGGCGGGAGCAGGCGGTGGA
>JAYTQU010000290.1:0-14743 GCA_043746555.1 Pseudomonadota bacterium
CTGTCGCAGGTCATGTTTGTGTGTACGGCCAACAGTCTCAACATTCCACCGCCGTTGCTCGATCGCATGGAAACGATTCGTCTTGCCGGCTATACCGAAGACGAGAAGAGCGCGATCGCGCGTCGCTATTTGATTCCGAAGCAGATGAAGCAGAACGGACTGCGCGACGAAGAACTGCAAGTGTCGGACAACACAGTCAAAGACGTGATTCGCTATTACACGCGCGAAGCCGGTGTGCGGAGCCTAGAGCGCGAGATTTCGAAGATTTGCCGCAAATCGGTGAAGCAATTGCTGACCGACAAAGACACCAAGGAAATTACGGTCTCGCAGCGCAATCTGAGCAAGTATCTCGGCGTGCGTCGCTTCCGTTATGGACGTGCCGAGGAACGCGATCATGTCGGCGAAGTTACGGGACTTGCGTGGACCGAAGTCGGCGGCGAACTGCTCACCATCGAAGCGGCTGTCGTCCCAGGCAAGGGTAAGCTGTCTCATACCGGACAATTAGGCGAAGTGATGCAAGAATCGATTCAAGCAGCGATGACCGTGGTTCGGAGTCGCGCCGCGATGTTGGGCCTCGACCCGGAGTTCTATCAGAAAGTGGATGTACATATTCACGTACCCGAAGGTGCGACGCCGAAGGACGGACCGAGCGCGGGTGTTGGGATGTGCACTGCGCTGGTTTCAGCGCTGACTAAGATTCCGGTGCGCTCCGATGTGGCAATGACCGGCGAAATCACGCTGCGCGGTCAGGTGTTGCCCATCGGTGGCCTGAAGGAGAAGCTGCTCGCGGCGCATCGAGGCGGCATTCGCGTGGTGCTGATCCCCGACGAAAACACCAAAGACCTGGTGGAAATTCCGCAAAACATCAAAGACAAGTTAGAAATCAAACCGGTAAAGTGGATCGACGAGGTGCTGCAAGTAGCGCTCACCAGCACGCCGGCGCCGCATTCGACCGTCACGGAAAACGGCGGCAACGATAAGTCAAGGGCGCGTCGTGGAGCGAAACGCTCCCCCAAACAAGTACAAGCACATTGACCTCGCGCGCTCGACGCTGTTATAACGCGCGCCCTAATTCCGGGCCACGGGTTTTCGGACCTGCGGCGAACTTTTTACTTTCACTCGAAATCGACATAAGGAATCACACATGAACAAGGGCGAATTGATCGACGCCGTCAGCGGCAAGACGGGTTTGGCGAAAGCCGACGCTACACGCGCCGTGGATGCCGTTTTGGATTCCATTACCGATGCACTCAAAGCGAAGGACACTGTCGCGATTATCGGCTTCGGCACGTTTGCCGTGAAGACGCGCGCTGCTCGCGCCGGGCGTAATCCTCGCACGCGCGAGACGATTCAAATTCCGGCGAGCGAAGTGCCGGGCTTTAAGGCTGGCAAGGCCCTAAAGGATGCTGTAAATTAGCGCGCCCTCAGCGGGTGCTTATGAGGTTGTTAGGAGTTAGTCGTTAGGAGTTAGCCAGAGCGCGGCGCTCGCTAGTTCCGGCTCACTCACTGCCGACGATTAGTCGCTTACGACTTCATCGAGGGTGCTTAGCTCAGCTGGTAGAGCGTCGCCCTTACAAGGCGAATGTCGGCGGTTCGATCCCGTCAGCACCCACCACGCTTGCTATGCGGAGTTTGCCGAAGCGGTGAACGCGGGCGGCTGGTTGACGTCGAAGGGGAATGGTTTGGATAACAGGCTGTAACAGCAGCCGAGAAGGTTTTCGCGCGGAGCGGTAGTTCAGCTGGTTAGAATATCGGCCTGTCACGCCGGGGGTCGCGGGTTCGAGTCCCGTCCGCTCCGCCATTTTTCAGAACGCAATACTTCACAACATGTGAATCAGTCAGTAGCGACAAGCGACGCGTAACCGAACTCGTCTTGTCATCCGGCCACAACCGATTACGTTTCAGCCATCACCGCAAGTCCATGCTGCAAAAAATACGCGACAACGTTAAAGGGTGGCTCGGCTATCTGTTCTTCGGCACCATCGCCATCGTGTTTATTTTTTGGGGCGTGCAGATGCGCTCGGTGTCGGGGAGCGACTACGCGGCCAAAGTAAACGGCGATCGCATTCCGATCGAAACGATCAATCGCGCGTGGCAGGAGCGTCAGCAACGACTGCAGCAGATGCTTCACGGCGAAATTCCCGAAGCGATGAAAAAAGCACAACAGCAAGCGGTGCTCGACGAGCACATTCGTACGCAACTACTGTCGCAACGCGCGGACGACTTGGGATATCGTGTCAGCAATGCGCAAATGCGCGAGACGATTAGCGGCTTTCCCGACCTCCAGGTCGATGGGAAATTCTCTCCCGAAAGGTACGAGTTACTATTGCGCCAGCAGGGACGAAGCGTTCCCCAATTCGAAAAAGAGTTGCGCGCCAGCTTGAGAGTCGACCAACTGCAACGCGGTATCGCCGCGTCGTCGTTCATCACGCCTGGCGAATTGCAGCGCCGTCAAGCGCTGGAAGGCGAGCGGCGCGAAATCGAATACGCAGTGATTCCGATGAGCGGCTTCCTTGCGAACGCCACCGTCAGCGACAACGAAGTCCAAACGTACTACGACGCCCATAAGCCGGATTTCATGACGCCGGAGACCGTCGATCTGGAATATCTGGAACTCAAGCTCGCCGACGTCGCGAAAGATGTCGAAGTCAGCGATGCGGCATTAAAGGAATATTACGAACAGGTCAAGGACCGATTGACCACGCCAGAGCGACGGAAAGCGCGCCATATCCTCATCACGGTTGGAGACGGTGTAGACGACGCGAGCGCCAAGAAAAAAGCCGAAGAGGTTTTGGCTAAGCTCAAAGCAGGCGGCGATTTTGCGACGCTGGCGAAGCAATATTCCCAAGATACGATTTCGGCTGTTAAAGGCGGCGAACTCGATTGGGCGACGCGCGGCGAGAATGTCGGTCCGTACGATGAGGCGTTGTTCGCGATGTCGCCGGGCGAAGTGCGCGGACCGATCCGTACGCAATTTGGCTATCACATCATCAAGCTCGATGCGAAGGAAGGTGGCGAGACGAAATCTTTCGACGCGGCGCGCGATGAACTCACCGCCGAATATAAAACGGACAAAGCGCAATCGTTGTTCTACGATCGTTCGCAGAAGTTGGGCGACGAATCGTTCAACGCACTGACGGAACTGGATACCACGGCGACCGCGCTGGGCCTGCCTTTGCACAAGATATCCGGTTTTTCGCGCCAAGGCGGCGGCACAGGCAGCGAAGCGCTTGACGCCGATCCGAAGAATATTTCGAAGCTTGCCGACGCTGCGTTCGCGGCCGATGCGATCGACAAGCGACAGAACAGTTCGCTCATTCAACTCGCCGACGATCACGTCGTGGTGATTCGCGTGGCGGCGCATCGCCCACCAGAACAAAAACCGCTAGCGGTCGTGCGCCTTGAGATCGAGTCAAAGTTAAAGCAGCGAGCGGCGAAAGAAGCGGCGGCCAAACGCGGCGCCGAATTGCTGGCTCGAGTTGCAGGCGGTGCGGATTGGAACAAGGCGCTCGCCGAATTCAAAATCACGCCGGTTGGCAATAAGTCCGTGACGCGAACCGAAAGTTCGATTCCGGCGCCGGTGCGACAAAGCGTTTTTGCAGTCCGGCGCGACGCGGTGAGCGCCGACAAGGCGGCTTATCGCGGTGTGACGATCGACAACGGCGACTACTCGGTAGTGCGTGTGAGCGCGATTCATCCCGGAAAGTTGGAAGCTGGCACGCCGGAAAGCGCGAGCAAGCGCCAGCAAGCCGCTCAATCTCTAGGTAACGACGAATTTGGCGCTTATCTCGCCGACGTCGAAGCGCATGCAAAGATCGAGCGCAATCCGAAATTGTTCGAGTAAGCGCCGCTCGAAGATATCCGTCGACCAACCCTGTCGACTATCACCTGTCGAATTGACCTGTCGAGCTAGGTCGAGTTAGCGCTACGCTCAGCCGCCTGCGCGGCGCGCGTCGTCTACGTACATCACCAGCTTCTGTCCGGCTCTGATGCCGCGCGCACGTGCAAGGCGATTCCAATTCAAAAGATCTTTCAGTTCCACGCGAAAAGATTTCGCGATGCGACTCAAGGTATCGCCTACGCGAACCACATAAGTGATTCGTTGCACGGCGTCGCTATTTGCCGCGTTGGCGGCGAGGGTTGCAGTACCGATGTCGCGGCGTGCGCCCGGGATCCAAAGGTGCCGTCCTTTCGTCATAACGGCGCCGGTGCTTAATTTGTTTTCCGTTGCCAGCGCTTGGAGCGATACGCCGTATTTTCTTGCGATACCCCAAAGCGTTTCGCCGTCGCGCACTGTGTGACGATCGATCAAACTGAGTGAACGCGATTGACGCGGTGGCAGTGGCGGCGGAACGTAATTCGGATCGCGAGTGACGACTCGTTCACTGTCAGGAGGTTCGATCGCCACGCCGCGAGCTGGAGCCGTGCCGCGTTCGATGACGATTTCCTGACCGACGTGCAGCAAATTCCTTTTGATGCGGTTGGTGGCGACCAGCTCCGCCTGAGATACGCCGAGTTTGCGCGCAACCGTGGACACGGTGTCGCCGCGATGCACGGTGTAATAGATCTTCGGCACGCGCTCATTGGGCGATTGCAGCATCGCCAGCCCCGTTCGGAGTTGTTCGGCGCGATCCACCGGCACGAGCAAATACGCCGCGTCATCGGCGTTCGCCACCGCGCGTTGATGCGCCGGGTTGAGCGCGATCATGTCCTCCTTCGTCAAACCGGCTAGGCGCGCGGCTACGCCAAGATCGATCGGCGCATGCAGGTCGATCTTTGCGAAGTACGGTTGATTGGCCATATAGCCAAACTCGAGTCCGTATTTTTCTGGGTGTGCGACGATGCGGCGCATGGCCAAAAGTTTCGGTACATACGCTTGTGTCTCGCGCGGCAGATCGAGGTTGAAGAAGTCGGTCGGGCGGCCGCGCGCTTTATTACGTGCGACGGCGCGCGAGACATTCATTTCGCCGGCGTTGTAGGCGGCCACGGCAAGTTGCCAGTCGCCGTTAAATTCTCCGGCCAGAAATTGTAGATAGTCGAGCGCGGCGCGCGTCGATTCGACGATATCGCGACGTCCATCGTATTGGTGAGTCTGTTCGAGACCGAAGCGGCGTCCCGTGCTGGGAATAAATTGCCACAGTCCCGCCGCGCGTGCGCGCGACAATGCCCCCGGATTGAAGGCGCTCTCCACAATCGGCAGCAACGCGAGTTCGAGCGGCATCTTGCGCGTTTCCAGTTCGTCGACAATAAAATACAGATAACGCTCGGCGCGGCGGAAGGTGCGATCGAGATAGTCGTCGTGACGCGCGAACCAGGCAACCTCGCGATCGATGCTTGGTTGATCGGCGTCGGACATTGCAAATCCGGCGCGCATGCGATCGAGCAGGTTTTGTTCGGTGACACCGATGGCGACCGCTTCTTCGGCCGATTTCGGTTCCGCCGATTCCTCAGCATCGGCCGGGGAGTCGGCGATCGCGGCGGCGGCCGATTCCTTGATCGGATCGGTTGTGGATTCGGGCGGCGTTTCAGCGATTGCGTTGGGCTTTGCTGCGGAGTGGTTAGTCGTCGACGCGTCAATAATTGAATTCACTTGTGCTGCATCGGGTGCGCTCGTCGGTGCGTTCTCCAACGCGTTCGCGGAAGCGTCAGTTTGCCGCGTCGGTGCATGACTGCACGCGGCCAACGCCACGCAATATAGTGCAAGCGCGCTTTTCAGCGTCGTGAAGGTAGTCGCTCGAATCCCATCTTGCATCGTCATTGCTCCCGTCTCTAGCTTCGGCGCCTTAATGCGCGTTAGGGCGCCGTCATGGCGTGTGGCTATTTGAACACGTCTTTCCAAGCGCGCACTGTGGCGAACACTTCAATGTCACTCTGTAACGTGTGGCCGGTATGCGCTTCTGCGGCGCGTTTCACACTCTGGCAACTCGAGCGCAAAAATGGATTCACACTGTGCTCTAACCCGATGTTCGAGGGCAGCGTCGCGCGTTCTAGCGAACGAAGCTGGCGACAGTGGTCGGCATAGTTCTGCAGATCTCGATTGTCCGGTTCGATCGCGGCGGCGAACTTCAAATTCGCCAGCGTGTACTCATGTCCGCAAAACACCTGCGTTTCGTTTGGCAATGCGCCGAGCTTGCTAAGGGAGACGTGCATTTGTTCCGGTGTGCCCTCGAACAGCCGTCCGCACCCCGCGCTGAACAAGGTATCGCCGCTGAACAGCGCACCGTGACCCACATACGCAATGTGCCCAGCGGTGTGTCCGGGAATATCCAACACGTCGAATTTGAGGCCAAGCGAGGGAATGTTAGCGGTGTCGCCTTCGCGCAGTTTGAGCGGCGATCCGGGAATCGATTCGCTCGCGGGTCCAAACACCCGCGGCGCAAATTCATCGACTAATTGCGCAACGCCGCCGACGTGATCCGCATGGTGATGCGTGATCAGAATTGCCGCGAGCTTGAGATTTTGTTCGTGCAACGCTCTGCGCACGGGTTCGGCATCGCCGGGATCGACTACCGCAACCGAATTGGCGTCGCCTAGACCGCGGATCGACCAGATGTAGTTATCGCTGAAGGCGCGAATAGGAAAAACGGCGAGCATGCGTTGCGTTTCTTGTGGAATTCCCTGTATTAAACTCGTTACGCGCGGGCGGGGCAAGTGCGAAGGGGCTTGGTTGGATGATGAGTAAGATTCAGCTAAATCACTTTGTTCGCAATCTCGGTTATCCTTCTCGCCATGAATCCACTCGTTTCAGCTTGGCTTAAGACGCCGGTCGGGCAGCGCGTGTGCGCGCTGGAACGAAAATACATTTCCGATGCGCTCGCACACGTGTTCGGATGGCAGTTGCTCCAAATCGGCCATTGGGGAAGCGCACAAGAAGGTGACGACGGTCTGCTGGTCGAGAGCCGCACCCAGCAAAAGTCCGTCGTGGCCAGGCAACTTGATAGTTTTACGCCAAGCGTCGGTGTGACGGCCAATGGATCGCGTCCGGCTCGAATCGTCTCGCGCATCGACGCATTGGGCATCGCCTCCGACTCTGTCGATGCCGTGTTGTTGCCGCATACTTTGGAGCAAGAGCCCGATCCGCACGTGGTATTGCGCGAGGTCGAGCGCATTCTCATGGGCGATGGGCAACTCATCGTGCTCGGATTTCGACCGGCGTCGTTCTGGGGTCTGCGTCATTTACTCGCGCGTCACGGTTATCCACCCGGTGCCGAACGTCTGATTAGCGAATGGCGCGTTCGCGACTGGCTCAAGCTCCTGGGGTTCGAGGTCGTCGATGCTCAGCGGTTTTTGTTTACCGGGCCATGGGGGCAAGCGGCGCCAGGTTCACAACGCTTTTTCGAGATTGTCGGTAAACGAGCCTGGCCATTTCTTGCGGGAGCGTATCTGCTGAAGGCGCGTAAGCGGGTCTACTCGGTGACGCCGGTTCGATTGACTTGGCGCACGCGCACCGGTGTCGTCGGCGGACTCGTGGAACCCGCGGCTAGCCGTATTGGACCCAGCGCCAAGCTGCTAGGGTCGGATTCTGCGTCGAGTTCGGACTCGAACTGAATTTTTTCATTCAAGTCCCCCCGCTCAGCGCCCAAGAACACATGCCGCAAACTTCCGTGATCATCTATACCGACGGTGCGTGTCGCGGTAATCCCGGTCCAGGCGGATGGGGTGCGTTGCTTTTGTCCGGCGAACATCGCAAGGAATTAAAGGGCGGCGCGCCGACGACGACCAACAACCGTATGGAGTTAACCGCGGCGATTGAGGCGCTTGCCGCGCTGAAAAAACGCTGCGTCGTGAAGCTCTACACCGACTCTCAGTACGTGCGCCAAGGCATCACCGAATGGATTCATCAGTGGAAAAAGCGCGAATGGCGCACCGCCGACAAAAAGCCGGTGAAGAATGTCGATCTATGGCTGGCGCTCGAAGCGCAAATCGAACGTCACGATATCGAATGGCACTGGGTGAAAGGGCACGCCGGCGTGCCCGGCAACGAACGCGCCGACGAGTTGGCGAATGAAGCGATCGATGCGATCCAGGCGTGACTTGCGCTCGGTGACTCGTCAGAATTGAATCTTTAGCAGCGACTTTAATCCTCATGGACTTTATCGATCTGAAATCTCAGTACCGCCGCATTGCGCCGCAGGTGAACGAGCGCATTCAAGCAGTTCTCAATCACGGGCAGTTCATTCTCGGCGCGGAGCATGCCGAACTCGAAACACGACTCGCGAAGTATGTCGGCGTTAAACATTGCATCGGCGCATCGAGCGGCACGGACACATTGCTGATCGCGCTGATGGCGCTTGATATTGGCCCTGGTGACGAGGTGGTTACGTCGCCGTTCACCTTCATTGCGACGGGCGAGATGATTGCGCTCGCCGGTGCGCGCTGCGTGTTTGTCGACATCGATCCGGTGAGCTACAACCTCGATCCGGCACTCATCGAGCGAGCCATTACACCGCGAACCAAAGCGATCATGCCGGTGTCGTTATACGGCCAATGCGCCGATTTCGATGCGATCAATGCCATTGCCCGCAAACACAATCTGCCGGTAATCGAAGACGGCGCGCAAAGTTTCGGCGCGGCGTACAAAGGCAAACGTTCGTGCGGCATCTCGACCGTCGGTTCGACGTCCTTCTTTCCCAGCAAACCGCTCGGCGCGTACGGCGATGGCGGCGCGTTATTCACCGACGACGATCGACTTGCAAAATTGATGCGCGAGATTCGCGTTCATGGACAGGACCGTCGCTATCATCATCCGCGTCTCGGCTTGAACGGTCGATTGGATACGATGCAAGCGGCCGTGTTGCTCGCGAAGCTCGACATCTTCGACGATGAAGTCGCCGCACGCTCGCGTATCGGTGCGCGCTACTCGCAATTGATTCGAGATTCGATTCCCAACGTTACGACGCCGCGGTTGGGCGAGGGATATACCAGCGTCTATGCGCAGTACACGGTGGAAGTGCCGCAGCGCGACCAGGTCGAAGCGGCGATGAAGACGCGCGGTATCCCGACGGCCGTGCACTATCCCCTCCCGCTGCATTTGCAACCCGTGTTCGCAAGTCTTGGGTATCACAAGGGCGATTTTCCGCATTCCGAACGGGCCGGCGAGCGCGTGATGAGTTTGCCGATGCATCCCTACTTGAGTGACCTTGATCAAGACAAAGTAGTGCAAGCATTAAAGGAAGCCGTTAGGGGTTAGCCGGAATGTTGCAACCACCTGTTTGGCTAACGCCCAACGCCTAAGTCCAAACAATTTCAAGGGCAGCCATGCGCCAAATCATTGTCGACACCGAAACCACCGGTCTTGAACCGGAGCAAGGTCATCGCATTATCGAAATCGGGTGCGTGGAAGTGGTGAATCGCCGTCCCACCGGAAAAACATTTCATCGCTATGTGCGCCCCGACCGAGAGGTCGATCCGGGCGCGTTGCAAGTCCACGGGATCACGAACGAGTTCTTGTCGAATCAACCGCGCTTCGAGGAGATCGCCGCGGAACTCATCGAGTTTATTAGCGATGCTGAACTGGTGATTCACAATGCACCGTTCGATGTGGCCTTTCTGGATGCGGAATTGAAGCGCTTGCCCAGTTCGGCGAGCTCCGCCAAGTCGCCGATGCGCATCGCGGACATCTGCAAGGTCCTGGACACCTTAGCGCTCGCGCGTCAGAAGCATCCCGGCCAGCGCAACAACTTAGATGCGCTGTGCAAGCGGTACTCGGTGGATAATTCCAATCGCGAATTTCACGGCGCGTTGCTCGATGCGCGCATTTTGCTCGACGTCTATCTTGCAATGACCGGCGGTCAAGGCGCGTTGACGCTCGGGGACACCGTGGCCAATATCGCGACGACAGAACGTAAAGCACCGCGCGCCCTTCGGCCCGAGGGAGAGTTGCAAGTGGTGTCGGCCGATGACAACGAGTTAGCATTGCACGAACACGCGCTGCTGGCGGTCGACAAAGCGAGTAACGGCAAGACTATCTGGAAGCGAACCGTATAATTCGATGTGCGATTGGCTACTGACGGAATATTTTCAACAAAACTAATGCGACAAGCATTCCTCCATAATTTTCTCGGTCACGCGCCCAATTGGTACAAGTGGACGGTAGCGATCGCTCTGGTCGTGAATCCCTTTGTTTTGTATTCAGCGGGATCTGTGGTTGCCGGCTGGTGCGTAGTTGCCGAATTCATCGTAACGTTGGCCATGGCGCTGAAGTGTTATCCGTTACAACCCGGCGGCTTGTTGGCGATTGAGACGGTGGTCTTAGGTCTCACCGATCCGGCATCTGTGTATCGCGAGACCAGCGGCGCGTTGCCGGTGATTTTGTTGTTGGTGTTCATGGTCGCCGGTATTTATTTTCTGCGAGATCTGTTGTTGTTCGCGTTTACCAAGCTGTTGCTTGGCGTCCGCTCGCAAACCGGACTGGCGCTGCTATTTTGCGCTACTGCTGCACTCATGTCGGCGTTTTTGGATGCGCTCACTGTCGTTGCCGTGGTGATCACCGTGGGGATGGGGTTTTTCCAGGTGTATCACCGCGCCGCGTCCGGAAAACATCACGATGCGGAGCACGATGTCAGCGCCGACACGCAGGTTCACGAATTGCATCGCAGCGATCTCGACGCCTTTCGCGCGTTCCTGCGCGGGCTTCTGATGCACGCGGCCGTTGGCACGGCGTTGGGTGGCGTCGCGACTCAGGTAGGCGAACCGCAAAACCTGCTCATCGCCAGTCAGGCCGATTGGACGTTCTCGCAGTTCTTTGTGCACATGGCGCCGGCGTCGTTGCCTGTCATTGGGATTGGGCTACTCACTTGTGCGATCATCGACCGCGCTCGGTGGTTCGGTTACGGAACGCCATTGCCGCAGGCAGTTCGTCAGATTCTCTTTGACTTTCACGTTGCCGAACTTGCCAAGTACTCGGACCGCGAGCGCGCGATTTTGTGGGTGCAAAGCATCGCGGCCATTTTGTTGGTGTTGGGCCTCGGATTTCATGTCGCCGAAGTGGGATTGATCGGTCTGTCAATCATTGTGTTGACGACGGCGTTTAACGGCGTAACCGACGAGCAGCGAATCGGCAAGGCATTCGAAGCGGCATTACCGTTTACGGCGTTGCTCGTGGTGTTTTTTGTGATCGTGGCCGCGATTCACGATCAACATTTGTTCGAGCCGATTATCGAGCACGTGCTCGCGCTCGAAGGTAAGGCGCGCACGGCCATGTTGTATCTGGCCAACGGCGCGCTCTCGGCGATTAGCGACAACGTATTTGTCGCCACGATCTACATACGAGAAATCAAGTCCGCGCTGTTGCAAGGCGCGATCACGCGGGCGCAGTTCGAGCAACTCGCCGTCGCCGTCAACGTCGGGACGAATATTCCTAGCGTTGCAACACCGAACGGCCAAGCGGCATTCTTGTTCCTCCTCACCTCGGCGTTGGCTCCTCTCATTAGATTGTCCTATGGCAGGATGCTCTGGATGGCGCTGCCGTATACAATCACGCTCTCGGTCGCGGGTATGTTGGCGGTGGTGTACCTCGTCTAAAGCGCGAGAATATCGCCAGTCTTGACATGGTTCACCGCTCGCGCCGCCGATCCATGGCATTCTTCGCTGTCCTAGGTTCTTCAATCCGCAGTACTTAAAACTTCACATCTATGACAAAACGATCGCTTAAGACATGCAAAATCGCTGTCGTCGGTCTTGGCTACGTCGGCTTACCGCTCGCTGTCGAATTCGGCAAACGCTACAAGACTGTCGGGTTCGACATCAAAGAAGCGCGCGTCGCCGAACTCAAAGCCGGGCGCGATAGCACGCTGGAAGCCGATGCGGCGGAACTCAAGGCCGCAAAGAAATTATCGTACACAGATCGCGTCGAAGATATCGCGGCGTGCAATTTCTATATCGTGACGGTGCCGACGCCGGTCGATAAATACAATCGCCCGGATCTACGTCCGATCGAAGGCGCCAGCAATTTCCTCGGCAAGGTACTCAAGAAGGGCGACATCGTCGTATACGAATCGACCGTGTATCCGGGCTGTACCGAAGAAGTGGCGGTGCCGATTCTGGAAAAAGTATCGGGCTTAAAATTCAATCGCGACTTTTTCTGCGGCTACAGCCCCGAGCGCATTAATCCAGGCGACAAGCAACATCGTCTGACCACGATCAAAAAGATTACGGCTGGTTCGACGCCCGAAATCGCCGTATTCGTGAATAAAGTGTACGGCAGCATTATCAAGGCCGGCACTCACATGGCAAGCAGTATCGCCGTCGCTGAGGCCGCGAAGGTGATCGAGAACACTCAACGCGACGTTAACATCGCGTTGATCAACGAACTCGCGCTGATCTTTAATCGTCTCGGCATCGACACCGAGGAGGTGTTGCTGGCCGCGGGCACCAAATGGAACTTTCTTCCCTTTCGACCGGGTTTGGTCGGTGGACATTGTATCGGCGTCGATCCTTACTATCTGACGCATAAGGCGCAAGAGATCGGCTATCACCCCGAGATGATTCTCTCTGGGCGTCGTATCAACGACAACATGGCGATCTACGTGGCCGAGCGTGTCGCGCAACTGATGCTGAAGAAACGAATTCACGTGAGCGGCGGCAAAATTCTGGTCATGGGCCTCACGTTTAAAGAAAACTGCCCCGACTTACGTAATTCCAAGGTTGCGGACGTCGTGAGGGAGTTGCAAAAGTACGGCGCAAAAGTCGATGTCTACGATCCTTGGGTGGATGCCGATGAAGCCGAGCACGAATACGGAATTCGACCGATCAAGAAACCAACTCGCGGCGAGTACGATGCCGTGGTCATGGCCGTAGCGCACAATCAGTTTCGCAAGATGGGCATCAACAAGATTCGCGAACTTGCCAAGAAGAAGCACGTGCTGTTCGATATCAAGTATGTCTTCAAGACCGACGAAGTGGATGGACGACTGTAAATGAAAGTTCTTTTAACCGGTGCCGCGGGCTTCATCGGATTTCACGCCGGCACATTGTTGCTCGATCGCGGCGACGAGGTGGTCGGTCTCGATAATCTCAACGACTACTACGCTGTGTCGTTGAAGGAAGCACGGCTCGATCGACTCAAGAAGCACGAGAACTTTCGGTTCGTCAAAATGGACTTGGCCGACCGAGCGGGAATCGCCGAGTTGTTCAAGCACGAGAAATTTCAGCGAGTGATCAATCTCGCCGCGCAGGCGGGCGTACGCTATTCGATTCAGAATCCGCTCGCGTATATCGATAGCAACGTCGTCGGGTTCGCGAATATTCTCGAAGGCTGTCGACACAACGACGTTGAGCACTTGGTGTACGCGTCGACTAGTTCGGTGTATGGCGCGAATACCAAGATGCCGTTCTCGGTTCATCAAAATGTCGATCATCCCTTGTCGTTCTACGCGGCGACTAAGAAAGCCAATGAGCTGATGGCCCATACCTATGCGCATCTGTATCGTCTGCCAACCACAGGATTGCGGTTCTTCACCGTGTATGGCCCATGGGGTCGTCCCGACATGGCGCTATTCTTGTTCACCAAGAATATTTTGGCGGACAAGCCAATCGATGTATTTAACTTCGGACATCACAAACGCGATTTCACGTTTGTCGGCGACATCGCGCAGGGCGTAGTGCGAGCGATGGATCGCATCGCTCAACCGAATTCCAAGTGGAATAGCGATGCGCCAGACCCTAGCACCAGCAATGCGCCGTATCGTCTCTACAACATAGGGAACAATCAGCCGGTGGAATTGATGCGTTACATTGAAGTACTTGAGCAATGTTTGGGCAAGAAAGCCGAGAAAAATATGTTGCCGTTGCAAGTCGGCGATGTGCCGGATACCTACGCCGACGTGCAAGCGCTGATCGACGACGTCGGCTTCAAACCGGCGACGCCGGTGGACGAGGGCGTCAAGAAATTCGTCGAGTGGTATCTCGGTTATTACGGTCGTTCGTGAACATGTTTTTATTGAGCGGATGCTGATGAGTGCGTTGACAGATAGCGCGGAGTGGCAGGCCTTAGTTGCGCATGCACATTCGATCCGCAACGCTCATCTTCGCGATCTATTTTCGTCCGACTCTAACCGCTCTACCGAGTTGTCTCGCTGCGAAGTCGATCTGTTTTGCGATTTCTCCCGTCAACGCATCGCGACTGATTCATTGCCGCTGCTGATCGCGCTTGCCGAAGCGCGTGGACTGCGCAATCGCGTCGAAGCCATGTTCAGCGGCGAACGCATCAACATTACCGAAAATCGGCCGGCGCTACACGTGGCGCTGCGCAATCGCGCCGATCAACCGATTCTAGTCGATGGCGAAGATGTCATGCCCGAGGTGCGTGCGAATCTAGATCGCATGCGCGCTTTCGTCGACGGCGTTCACACCGGCCGCATCGTTGGCGCAACCGGCAAGAGTTTCACCGACATTGTGAACATCGGCATCGGCGGTTCCGATCTCGGTATCGTCATGGCGAGCGAAGCACTCGCTCGTTATCGCAACCGCAATTTGAAGTTGCACTTCGTCTCCAACATCGATGGTGTGCAATTAAGCGATATCTTGGAATCGGTCGATGCAGCGCGCACTTTGTTTGTCGTGTGTTCGAAGACATTCACCACTTTGGAAACCCTTTCGAATGCCAAGTTTGCGCGGCAATGGGTCGTCGATCGCTTGGGTGCGGGAGCGCCCGCGAAACATTTCGCCGCCGTGTCCACCAATCAACAAGCAATGGATGAGTTTCTAATCGCGCCACAGAATCGCTTCACGATGTGGGATTGGG
>JAYTQU010000291.1:0-6266 GCA_043746555.1 Pseudomonadota bacterium
TTGCCGATGTGATACGGCAGCGACATCGATGTGTAACGTATCCGTGCAGGGAATAGTTCTACGAGCCACGCCGCTTGCGATGCGTAACAGAATGTTCCCAACATAGCGATACAGAAAAGCATCAGAAACAGCATCGGGTAGTTTGCTTGTTTCGACTTCGCAGACTGCGGATATCCCGCGTCGGCAAGATGTCGCTTGAGCGTGCTGTTGAATTCGGCGCTGCGAGACTTGAATTCGGCTGCACTCATTTTCGTTCCGTCGAAAGACGCGAGCGTTATATCGCCGATGCGAACACTTGCCACCGTTCCGGCGGGTGCCGGTTCGTTGCTGTAAGGAATGCGCGCATTGGCGAGAGCGGTCTTCGCGACGTCGCATGCGGTAGTAAAAAGAGTTCTCCCAACCGGATCGAATTGAAAACTGCACTTGGCGGGATCGGCGACAACCACGATCGGATGACTCTGCGCCGCTTCTTCGACTGCGGGATTCGCAAAGTGCGTTAAACCATGAAACAGTGGAAACAGCCCGATTCCTGCGATCGCGAACCCCACCATCACCAACGGCTTGCGACCGATGCGATCGGATAGCCGTCCGAATATTACGAAGAACGGCGTTGACACCGCCAACGCGCCGGCGACTAGAAAGTTGGTCGCCGTGCCATCGACCTTGAGTGTCTGCTCCAAAAATAATCCCATGTAGATGAGGCCGCAGTACGCGACGGAGGCTTGTCCCGCGACCAAGCCGAATAGCGCTGTGAGCACGACGCGCAGATTTCCCCATTTCGCAAACGATTCGGACAGCGGTTTCTTGGACAGCGTGCCTTCATGTTGCATTTCGAGAAACACCGGCGACTCGGCAAGTTGTAGTCGTATGTACACCGAGACCGCCAGCAATAGCACAGACGCGAGAAACGGCACGCGCCATCCGAACGTGTCGAAGCTATCGCCGAACCACGCGCGACTGCCGATAATCACCACCAGCGAAATGATCAGCCCCACCGTTGCTGTCGTTTGAATCCAACTGGTGTAGTAGCCGCGACGACCAGGTGGCGCATGCTCCGCGATATAGGTGGCTGCTCCGCCGTATTCGCCGCCGATTGCAAGTCCTTGCAGCATCCGCATGCTCACCAAAATAATAGGCGCGGCAACGCCGATCGATGAGTACGTCGGCAACACCCCAACCATCGCCGTCGCCACGCCCATGATGATGATGGTCATTAAGAATGTGTACTTGCGACCGATTAAGTCGCCCAGTCTGCCGAACAACAAGGCGCCGAGCGGACGTACCGCGAATCCGGCGGAAAACGCGAGCAAAGCGAAGATGAACGCCGTGGTATCGTTTACGCCGGAAAAAAATTGCTTGCCGATCACACCCGCGAGCGAACCGTAGAGATAAAAATCGTACCACTCGAAAATGGTGCCAAGCGATGATGCCAGGATGACGCGGCGATGTGCGCGATCGATTCCGTAGCTTTGAGATTGCGCTGCGTTTGCGACAGTGGACATAAAAGTTCTCGTTCTTGCTTTGCCGACAGACAAGTAGACCACAAAGTGTCCGCTGGTGAAACCTTGTCGCATCCCGCAGCGTGTTACGGAATGTTAAAGTGCTATCAACGAACGGCTTCGCAGGTCACCGCATGTATATACAGCCTCATTTTTCCGAAACTCGCGTCGAGGCACTGCATAAGCTCATGCGTGAGTACCCACTCGGAACGCTGGTGTCACACGGCGATCGGGGCGTGGAAGCGAATCACATTCCGTTTTTGTTAGATACGACGGCGTCGCCGATCAAGCTATGCGCACATATACCGCGCGCAAATGCCGTGTGGAAGGAACTGAATGAACAAACATCGCTCGTGATCTTTCACGGACCGAATGCCTACATTTCACCATCGTGGTATCCGAGCAAAGCGGCTCACGGCAAAGCAGTTCCGACTTGGAACTATGCTGTCGTACATGTTTACGGCGTCGCGCGAATCATCGAAGACAAAATGTGGTTGCGAAATCATCTAGAGACGATGACCGCAACGCATGAACGCAACAGCAAACAGCCGTGGAAACTATCCGACGCACCGAGCGAGTACATCGACAAAATGTTAAACGCGATTGTCGGATTGGAAATTTCGGCTTCGCGAATAGAAGGCAAATTCAAGCTTGGGCAGAATAAGTCGGTGGAGGATCGTCAGAGTGTTATGAAGGAACTAATCGCGCTTGATTCGCCGCTTGTGGGATTCGGATCATAAGAAAACCCTAATATATCAGGTGTATCCAGATCTTAGAGTTGCCGCTCTGCGGCAGTTATCTTAAAACACAAGTAATGAACACCGCGCTCAACGAATGGTTGTTACCGCGACAAACGCTCTCACTGGAAATGTACCGAAGTTTTTCACCTTGGGCGGCACTGCAAAGAATTTTCCGTTAGCGTTGGGGATCGCCCCAAGATTGGTCATGTGTTCCACAATCGGGATGTTGTTTCGTAACAGCGTTGAATGCACCGGTCGTTCACCGGTATCGACGCAGTCGATGTTGTAGCTGTCGATACCGACGAGTCGTGCGCCCGCATTTACCAGCCACTGCGCGAGTTTGCCCGTGAGATACGGATGTCTCTCGAAGTATCGATCGGTGCGCCAGTGGCGATCCCAATTGGTTTGGACAAGCACGGTTTTATCGCGCACCTCGCGTTCGCTGAATGGCAAACCGTCAATCGCACGAGCGCCGGGCTCTATGCGTGCAACGATGCAATCCAGATTGGCGAGTTGATCCAATGTTAAAGCGGATAAATCGTCGCCGTCCGCATAGCGATGAAAGGGACTGTCGAGATAGGTACCCGTATTCGCCACCATTTCGATCTTGCCGATGTGAAATTCCGTCCCGGGTGCATATCGCTCACGTGACGCTTCGCGACTCAAGTAATCGCAGATGATTGGAGCAGGTATTCCTTTGTACGTGATCATGCCGTGTTCGACGGTATGACTTAGGTCGATGAGTTCCTGACTATTGTTGTTCATGAGTGTCTGGGATTCACAGAACGCGCGGCAAGACCAAGGCAATCAATGCCGACAACTTAACGCTGGGATCGAAGTGTCGCAAACCGCCTATGAAAACGCCAGATCGCCAATACAGCGCGGCTGCACCGTTCGACGATGAAGTATCACGCCGAACGAAGCAAGCCGGCGATCGGTTTCGCCGCGCGGCTGTCGGGAAATATTTTGCTTTCTAATTGCGCTTCGGTCACGCCCATGTGTTCCGCGAGCACGCCTTTGCACACGCTACGAAGGTCGAGAGTGGGTTTGAGGTCGCGATCTTGATAGAGATGGGTGTTCGCGAGTCCCGGCCAATCCGCGATTACGCGGCCGCCTTTCACTGCACCGCCGACTAGGAATGCGCACGTGCCCGTTCCGTGATCGGTACCGCGCGTGCCATTGATTGCAACAGTGCGGCCGAATTCGGTGGCAATGAGTACAGCCGTCTGTTTCCACGCACCGCCCAATTCAGATCGTAACGCATCGATGGCGTTGTCGAGTGCCGCCAAACGCGATGCCAGCAATCCGCGTTCGGCACCTTGGTTGGCGTGCGTGTCCCAGCCGGTTGTTTCGAGCACGGCGATACGTGCGCCATTCGTTTCCCGAAGCATACGGCCCGCCGCACTGGCAATCGCGGAGACGCCGCCGAGCGGATCGCGCTTCATTCCGCCTGCCATGTCGTCGCTCTTATTGCCACTATCGGCAGCCATCGCATCGGCTTCGAAGGCGGCTTGCAAGCGACTTGAGAAAAATTCGTTGCCTGCATACATATCCGCGATGCGCTGCAACGTTTCGGCGTCGGTGTCCGGCATGCGCGACGGCGCCCACGAACCTACGTGCGCGTCGCCGCGCAATACCAACGGTACATTCTGAGCAAATGCCATCGCATATTTTTCGCTATCGTGTACGCGGCTCGATGGCAAAGTTGCCAACGTACGATTGAGCCAGCCGTCGTTCGCGCCGTGCGGTTTGAGCGTGCCATTCTCCAATAAATCCTGGCCATCGAAGTGCGATCGATCGCGATACGGCGATGCGATGGCGTGAAATACCGCAAGTTCGCTGGCGTCATAACGCTGATGCAATTTCACCAACGATGGGTGCAAAGCGAACATGCCATCCAATTTCAATGAGCCGCCTTCACCGCCGGATACCGACAACGCTAACTCACCGCGTTTGCTTGCGTAATTGCCGTCGCCATAGGCCGGAACCGCTGCGAGGCCATCGAGTGCGCCACGCAGAATGACGAACACGAAGCGCGCATCGGTCTCTGCTTTCGCCAGCAACAAACGCGGCATCAGCGTCGATACAGCGAGTGTCGATACGCCGGCATTAAGCAAAAAGTGACGTCGATTGATCATGTCTATCTCCGCTGAAATTCCGGACTCATCAGTAGTAGCGTCAACCCCTGCGTCGCGCTTGCTGCTCGTGAAATGGCGGTGCGAGAGTGATCGCCGAGCGCATCACCTAAGATCGCGCGCGCCAATTTGAGCGGTTCGACGCGCGAACCGATGCGTTGTCCTATTGCGGTGGACCATTCGACGCGTTTCATCAGTGCGTCCGCACCGTCCCATTGACTCGCGGTGTCGGGCCAGCCGGCCGGCGATCCGGGTGTGTACGGCCGTTGCCCCAATAGTTCGAACGGCGCTGCAATTTGCTTGGGCTCCTTCGGTTCGAAATTCAGCGCGCGAAATGTGGACGTGACGAATTCGTTGGGCGTCTTAAACTTTGAGAAGGACGCTTGCCACGCTTGCGATAGTTCAATAACCGCCCGATGCACCGTCGGCAAGTCGCCATCGCTTTCTCGAAAAGCTTTCGCAATCTTTTCGACGGCGGCGGCGGGCGGCTCGTCGCCGACGAAGTGACGCACCAACTTGGTTGCGACGAACTTGGCGGTGGAAGGATGTTTGGCCAAATCTTCGAGCACGGCTCGCGCTTGCGATTCGCCATCCTCGTTGTAAAGTTTGCCTAGAATAGTTTTTTCGCCGGGCTGGTGTACGGCTTCGCGAAAAATATATTTTCCAGGTTCGCCTTGCGCCAGTCGACCTCGTCCGCCGCCAATCGACCAGCCGGTGAGTGCTTCCGCAAATGTGGTCACATCGGATTGCGTGTAGCCGCCGTTGACGCCGAGCGTGTGTAGCTCCAAGATTTCACGCGCCAGATTTTCGTTGATGCCGATTTTTCTTTCTTGATTCGCTCGACGAGCGGCCAGACGCGCGAGTTGCGAATTGGGCCCGGTTGATTGTTGATTGTCCAAATACAAAATCATCGCCGGATGACGTTCGACCGCAAGCAACATGTCGACAAAGCGATTGCCGAGATTCGGTCGAATCGCTTCGTTTTCCAATGCGCCGGCAAGCCCGAGTACGACCACCTTGTCGGCCGAGACGGCAAAGTGGTTGGTCCAAAAATGGGTAAGACGTTCGCGAAAGGGCTCTTCGGTAGCCGCGGCAATGCGATAGCGCGCCGCCACTTGATCCAGATAAATCGGGACGAGAACTTGGCGAACGCCTTGAATCGCTTTTTGAGCGCGAGCCGCTTCGCTATTGTTGTCGACGCGTTGTTCCTCACGTGCTTCGCGGCGCGCCTCTTGGGCGGCAAAATACTGCTGCAAAACCTCCGCTGCTGGCGGCAGCTTGGCAACTTCTTCGGGAGTAGAGCGAGCGCCTTTGATCTGCTGAATCAACCAGCCTCGCGGATCGGAATTGGCCCTCGTTAATTCGCCGGGTTTGGCTCCAAGACCGAAGCGATTCACGGCGATCACGGCATCGATATTGCCAGACACGATATTGCCGGTCATAGATACTCCGAAAGTACTTCGAGGGTACTCCGAGATTCATTCACGAATTCAGTGTACCCACCTAAGACGCGGCTGCGACGATTAGGTTGACCGCAATGGATAAGAAATTTGCGGAATAGAACGATTCAATCAATGGGGCACAGTCAGTAGGTCCCGATCAATAGGTGACTGTGAAGACAATGCTATCGCTGTAACCGCCCGCGGCAACGTCCTGACCGGCCGGTGCACGGCCAAAAATGGTACCGCTGACGTTTTGTGTGCGGTTGCCGGTGGTGAGGTTTAGATTGGCACCGCTCGTTTGCGAGCCGCCGGATCCGTCACCGCGAATAGTTGTGTAAGTATTGTCGAAATATAAATTGTACGTTAAATGATTTGCACCGGATGACATCGTGCGTGCGCTAAATGTGCCGCTCGATCCGGCGCTGTAACTTGACGTAAACTAAACAGAAG
>JAYTQU010000292.1:0-15261 GCA_043746555.1 Pseudomonadota bacterium
CCGTCGTTTCGACATGATCCAACACATAGCGCGCGCCTTTCTCGTGATGAGCGAGTGCAATACGGCATTCTCCCGAGATGATTTTCGGCAACGCATCCGCCTGTTGCGCGGCCGAACCGGCATCGCGAATGATTCCACCGCCGACCACCACCGTGCTCATGTACGGCTCAAGCAATAAGCCGCGACCGATCTGTTCCATCACAATCATGGTTTCCACCGCACCGCCGAAACCGCCGTGCTCCTCCGGCAAGCCGACGCCGAGTACGCCTTGCTCAGCAAGTTGCAGCCACACGTCGCTGCTATAGCCGTTTGGTTGCGCGAGAATGTCGTTACGCCGCTCGAAGCTGTAATCTTTTTGCACGAATTTCTGCAAGGAGTCTTGCAACATCGTCTGATCGTCGTTGAGTTCGAAGTCCACAGTTGCTTATCCGATTGGGTTACAAACCTAAGATACGTTGCGCAATGATGTTGCGTTGAATTTCGTTGGAGCCGCCGAAGATGGTGGTCTTACGCACATTGAAATAGCGGCTGCTATGCGATCCCCACTCCTCCGCGCCTTCCGGTTCGCCTTGCCAACCGAGGTCGAAAGACTCGGGAACGTAGCCGTGCGCATAGTGACCGATGGCCTGCATCTTGAGTTCGGTCAATGTCTGTTGAATTTCCGATCCCTTGATTTTGAGTACCGACGACTCGGGACCGGGATTGCCTTTTTTCGCTTCGGCCGACAACACGCGTAGCACGGTGATATCGAGCGCGGTCAGTTCTAATTCGAGTTCGGCGATGCGATCGCGAAAGCGCGCGTCTTCGATAAGCGGTCGCCCGCCGGAAAGTTCCTTCGCAGCCATGGCCTTGAGTTTCTTGAGTTCACGCTTGCTGGCGCCAACTTGCGCGATACCGACGCGCTCATGGCCGAGCAACACTTTCGCGTACGTCCAACCTTTATTCTCTTCACCAATGCGATTTTCGACGGGCACTTCAACGTTGTCGAACCACACTTCGTTGACTTCGGTTTCGCCGCCGTCGATCAGTTTGATCGGTCGCACGGTGATGCCCGGTGTCTTCATATCTATAAGGAGAAACGAAATACCTTCTTGTTGCCGCACTTCGGTGTTGGTGCGCACCAAGCAGAATATCCAATCGGCGAAGTGGCCGAGCGTGTTCCAGGTTTTCTGTCCGTTGACGATGTACTTATCGCCGTTGCGTTCGGCGCGTGTCTTAAGCGATGCCAAGTCCGAACCCGAGCCCGGCTCCGAATAACCCTGACACCACCAATCGTCGCCCGACACGATCCTCGGCAGAAATTTTTCCTGCTGCTGCTGGTTGCCGAAATGCATGATGACCGGCGCGACCATGCGCACGCTAAACGCCAATAGCGGCGGCGCTCCGGCTTCAGTGCATTCTTCTTCAAAAATGTGCTGCTGAATCGAAGTCCAGCCGGTGCCGCCAAATTGCTTCGGCCAGCCGGTCACTGACCATCCCTTTGCCGCCAGAATTTTGTGCCACCGCACCCAGTCTTCGCGGTGCAGAATTTTGTAGTTAAGAATCTTCTCGCTCAGATCCTTGGGTAATTTCTCTTTCAGAAACTGACGGACTTCGGCGCGAAACGCCTGCTCGTCTGGGGAATACTCAAAATTCACTGTCAGCGCCTCGTCAAAATTGCCGCTGCCGCGCTCTTAAGCTCGATTTCGTATCGCGAAAACAGCTTTTGCACGGCCCAAAAAAACATCCGGAAACCCGGGGTGCGAAGCCTACTGGGCGAGGGCGTGATGGGCAAGAGCCGCAATGATTATTAAGACGGATTTGCTACAACCACCGATGAGAAAGCGACCGATTCGCCCTATCCGCCTGAGAATCCACCCGCAACTCCCGCTGGGCCGAGAAAACGTCGTGAATCCGAACGCGCCTCCTACAGGCGGAGCCTGAGGGGCCGATAGCGTAAGAATCACGACCGCCCGCCGACCGTCGCAAGTTCGATCGTTGGCCGTACGACCGTGGCGATGCGCTCCTCGCTTATGCAACTTAATCGGTATCAGTAAAGTGACATTTCGGGCTTTCGCTCGTCAATTTCTTCTCGAAGCGAGACGCGAGTTGCGCGCTCGCGGTCGCCTATTGGCGGCGGCGTTCGCTCCGACGCGCGTGGGCGAGCACCTGGGCGAGATAGCGACTCAACATTTCGACACGCCGTCCGACGCGCACGTCGACTTGCTCGAAAAACTCAATCTCGCCGGACAAGCCGCCGGCGTGCATGCATGGGATTGGGACATTGCCGCGGGCGCGCTCAAATACGATCACCATGGTGCGCAACGTTACGGCGGAAACGCCAAAGAGGTCGCGCGCGATCCGCGCTTGATTATCGAGAACGGCGTGTTCAAAGACGACCAGCCACGTTATCGAGCAGAGTTCATTAAGGCGCTGAAGGGCGAGACGCCGTTGTGCATCGACTATCGCATCATTTATCAAGACGGTTCGATTCATCCGGTGCAATTGCGCGGCGAAATTTTTCGCGGACCCGATCGACGCGCCACGCGCGTGGTGGGACTGGTCATCGACATGAGCGCCCATCAAGCGGCGGCGGCACGCATTGCGACGCAAGCCGAGGAGCAACAACGTGCGCAACTAAAAATCGAAACGCAGGCACGACAACTGCAAGCGTGGATCGAAAAAATTCAACTAGCGAATGAAACCGCCGGCGTTGGCATGTGGGACTGGGATTTGACGACGGGAAAGTTATCGTCGGATCTCAACATGGCGACGATCTTCCCCAACGCCAATCTTAGCGGTCTGACTCGCGCTCAAGATTTCGTCGACAAAATCCTGCACCCGGACGATCGCGAACCGTTTCTCGGCATGATGAACCAAGCCATTGCGCGCGGCGGCGGTGAGCGTGTCGCGACACATTTTCGTTACATCGGCAACGATGACAGCGTACAGCACATCGAATTGCAAGGCCGCATCGTGCGCGACGAAAAAGGTCGCGCACTGCGTTTTCTCGGCATAAGTTGGAACATCACGCAACGCGTGCAGGCCGAGGAGGAGATCAAACGGCAATCCGAGGCGCAACGCGTATTGATCGAACGCCTCAATCTCGCTACCGAAGTCGCATCTATCGACGTGTGGGATTGGGATTTGTTAACCGACCGCATCGTCGCCGATACCTTTCTCACCGACGCATACGGCGGCAAGCATTTCGAAATCGCCGGCGCTCGACAAATCGTCGCTAATATTGTTCACCCGGAAGATGCCGCCGGCTACTTTCAAGCGCTCGACCGAGCGATTGTCGCCGGCGCTACTTTTTTCCATCGCTACCGCATGATTCTCCGCGACGGTACTCAGCGTCATGTACAAGTCAATGCGCGCGTGTTTCGCAATGCCGACGGCAAAGCGACTCGTTTGCTCGGCGTCAGCCAAAATGTCACGGAGGAAATGCAGCACATGGACGAACTGCGGCGTCAAGCCGTCGAGGAGCGTGCGTTACGCGATCGCTTGAATCTCGCGACGCACACCGCGGGCATTGCGATCTGGGACAAGGATTTGGTCAACGGCGCGTTTGTTTGCAATGAACAGTTTTGGAATATGTTCGGCTTGCCGCGCGACGATCGCTTCAAGGTGCACTATGGCATTCATCCCGAGGTCCGCGAACAAACGCTAGCGCCGCTCAACATTGCGTTCGCCGATCCAAAGTGCGAAGAGATACTTGCCGTGCGTCATCGCACCAGTAACCCGCGACCCGAACCGCAATACGTCCAGACTCACATGCGCGTGTTCCGCGACGCCAACGGCAAGGCGATTCGCCTGCTCGGCGTGACATGGGATGTCACCGAGATCGAACTAAACGCCGCGGAACTGAAACGCAAAGCCGATCAAGAGCGCGCGCTTGTAGAGCGCCTTAATGTCGTGACGCGCGCTGCCGGTATTTCACCGTGGGAATTCGATCTCAAGACCAATCGGTTTAGTTGGCACGGGCAGCGTCAGGAATGCTATGGCTTGGACGATGTCCCGTTGCCCGAGTATATGGAAGCATTGTACGAACTGGTTCTGGAGGAGGACCGTCCGCAATTGTCCGAGCCTGCAAAACTCGCTGTCGAGTCCGGCAACCCGGACTACAGTTACGATTTTCGCGTGCGCGGCAAGGACGGGCAAATTCATCACATGCGCAACAAGGCTCGCATGATGCGCAACGTACGCGGCAAATTTCGCTACATCATGGGCGTGACGATGGACGTTTCCAAAGAAGTGGAAGCCAACGCGCTGCTGGAACAACGTGCCGAGGAAAACGCCAAACTCGTCGACCGATTGAGCGTGGCGACGCAGGCTGCCGGTATCAGCCCGTGGGAGTTCGATCTCAAACACAATTGTTTTTCTTGGTTCGGCAGCCGACCCAGAATTCTCGGATTGGACAACGAACCGCCCGAAACGTATATGCAAGCCCTGCGCAGCCTCGTGGTCGAAGAAGACCTTCCTATTTTAAGCGAAGCGCCACAACAAGCATTGGCGGACGGCGTCGATCACTACACCTATCGTTACCGAGCTCGCGGAATCGACGACAAAATTCATCACTTTAAGACCTTCGTACGCATCGTTCGCAGCGCTCGCGGAACACCCTATCGTTTGGTCGGCGTGACCTGGGACATTAGCGAGGAAATCGCCGCCAACGAATTGCTGAAGCAACAAGCCGAGCATGAGCGACAGCTAACCGCGCGTCTCAACATCGCGACTGAGAGTGCGGGTATTAGCTCTTGGGAGATCGATCTAGTCGAACGCCAGTTCTTATGGATCGAGAATCCGCTCAAAAGACTCAGTGGCATTCGCGGCGCGAACGGCAAGCTCGCGACATTTGCGCAACGCGTACATCCGGAAGATATCAATGCGATGCGCGACGAAATTCGGCGCGCAGCCAAGGGTGGATACGACGTCATCAATTACCGATACCGCGGTTTGGCGCACGACGACAGCATCGTGCACGTTCAGTGTTACGCGAAACTGTATTTCAACGAGGCGCGCCGCGCGCTACGCATACTCGGCGTATCGTGGGATGTCACGGATGAAATGGCGGCAAACGAAAAACTTCAACAGCAGGCGCAAAACGAGCGCGAACTTCTTGAACGTTTGAACGTCGCCACCCAAGGCGCGGGCGTTTCGCTATGGGAATTCGATTTGAAGCTCAATCACCACACCTGGTACAGCAAACGTTTGGCGATTCTTGGAATGGACGACGTACCCGTCGAGGAATACTACAACGAGCTTCACAAGCGCATGCACCCAGAAGATTGGCAAACTTTCGTCAACGTGCCGCGCGAAGCTGTGCTGGCAGGCAAGGAGAATTATTCTTGTCGGTTTCGCGTGCAGGGCGTCAACGGTCAACCCTATGTGCTGCAAAACTACGCGCGCATTCTGCGCAGCCCGCGCGGCACTGCGTACCGGTTTGTCGGCGTCACGTGGGATGTGACGCGCGAAGTCGATGCGGCCTCGCAACTGGAAGAACAGGCGCAAAAGGAACGCGAGCTTACCGAACGTCTTTCCATCGCGACGAGTGCGGCGGGAATTTCCACCTGGGAAATTGACATCGCTGCCGGCAAGTTTATGTGGGTGGAAAATAGTCTGACGGCAACCGACGGAGCAAGTGGCAGTGCCCACAAGATAGCCACCTTCGCCGAACGCATACATCCAGACGACAAGTATTTGTTTCGCGACTCGTTGCGTGCTGCCGTCAAAGAGGGGCGCGACATCGTCTCATATCGATATCGATACAATCGTCTCGACGGCCGCGTTACGCACATTCAAGCATATGCGAAACTGTTTTTTGGTGAAGACAGTCGTCGTGCGATTCGCGCACTCGGCGCATCCTGGGATGTCAGCAAGGAAGTCGAAGCAACAGAGCAACTGCAACAACGCGCGCAACACGAACGTGAGTTGATGGAACGGCTGAATATCGCGACCAGCGCCGCCAACATCGCCTCTTGGGAAATCGATTTGATCGCAGGACGATTCTTATGGATTGAAAACCCGATTGAGAACATGACGCGCGGTGCCGACGGTCGAATTGCTCTCGAGGAGTTCGAACAATTCGTGGTTCCGGAAGATCGCCGACTCATGCAGAACGCGATCCGCGCTGCGATGGCAGCCGGTTCTGACCGCGTTAAGCTTCGCTACCGCACTAATGGAAACGATGGAAGCATCTATCATCTCCAATCGTTCGCTCGCTTGATCGTCAATCCTGAAGGCCGACCGCTGCGGCTCTTGGGCGTGACCTGGGACGTAACGCGCGAGGTACAAGCCGCGGAACAATTGCAGCGACAAGCGGAACGGTTGAGTGAAGTCGAACGCCGGTTGGAACGCGCGTCGTTGTCAAGTTCCGAGGGTCACTGGGAAGTGGAACTCGCCACCGGACATTTATGGTGTTCGTCGAGCTTTCACACGTTGCTGGGATATCGCAGCGACGAACTCGAAGCGCGCGTATCGACTTTCGATTTGTTGATTCATCAAGACGATCGACTCATCTACGGCGAAGCGCTGCGCGCGCACTTGGTCGATGAATCGCCTTACGATGTGGAATTGCGAATGCGCATGGTGAGCGGCGCATATCGTTGGTTTCACATGCGCGGCACCGCCGAACGCAATGCGCGGAATGAGCCGGTGCTGATGGCCGGATCGATACACGATATTCACCAGCAAAAAATTACCGAAGATGCGTTGCGCTTGGCGCAGCGCCGCTTCGAACGCGCCATCAACGGCACGCAAGACGGATTGTGGGAGTTGGATGTCGCGACCGATACGATCTGGTGTTCGCCGCGATTGGCTTTGTTGCTCGGCTACACATCGTCGGAACTGTCGACCAACAACTTCTTGCGTTCGTTGATTCACGATGACGATGCGCCAAAGCTCGCCAATGTCACGATCGCACATTACCGCGATAGCACACCGTTCGATCTGGAAATTCGACTCAAGACGCGCAACGGCGACTACCGTTGGTACCGCGCACGCGCCACGGCGGAACGCGACGCCGCGGGTCGAGCGCTGCGTCTTTCAGGATCGCTCCAAGACGTCACCGAAGCGCGCGCCGCGCGCGAAGAACTGGTTCGCGCTATTGCAGCGGCGGAAGCGGCGAGTCTTGCCAAGAGCGCGTTCTTAGCGAACGTCAGTCATGAAATCCGTACACCGATGAACGGTATCGTCGGCATGACCGGCTTATTGCTCGACACCACACTCGATCGTACTCAGCGCGATTTCGCCGACACGATTCGCGCCAGCGCCGACTCGTTGCTGATTATCATCAACGATATTCTCGACTTCTCCAAGATCGAAGCGGGCAAGCTCGATTTGGAAAATATCGAGCTCGACCTGCGCGCCAACGTCGAAGACGTCGCCGCGATGATGGCATTTCAAGCGGCGAGCAAAGGCTTGGAATTGATCGTCAACGTGCATCCCGAAGTCCCCGAGCGCGTGAAGGGCGATCCACAACGATTGCGTCAATGCTTGGTCAACTTAGTCGGCAACGCCATCAAATTTACTAAGACCGGCGAAATCGTCATAGATGTGTGCGCGGTGGGCCGCCACGACGGTCGCGTGCTGACGCACTTCGAAGTGCGCGACACGGGACTCGGCATTGCGCAAGACACGTTGAAAACACTGTTCCAACCGTTTGTGCAAGCCGACTCGTCCACCACCCGCCATTTCGGCGGCACGGGACTAGGTCTGTCGATCGTGCGAAAGTTAGTCGAGATGATGGGCGGTCAAGTCGGAGTCGTTAGTGAAATCGGTAAGGGTTCGAATTTCTTCTTTACGCTATCGCTGGAACCGGTCGATCAAGTAAGCGCCGCATCGCGCGCCACAACGGCCGCCAAGGGCGGACGCATCTTGATCGTGGATGACAACGACACCAATCGTCGCGTACTGAACCTACAACTAACGCATGCGGGTTACCGCGTTGACGTCGCCGCCAGCGGCGCGAAAGCGCTATCGCTCATGCATCAAGCGAGCGAAGCAGATCAGCCGTTCGATCTAGTGGTTACCGATTTTCAAATGCCCGACATGGACGGCGCGATGCTGGCGACACACATTGGCGAGGAGCCGTCGTTTTCTTCTACGCGTTTGATCATGCTCACGTCGCTCGACCAACAAGGCGACACACAGCGACTCGCCGAACTCGGATTCGCCGCGTATCTCACCAAGCCGGTGCGCGCGCGCGAATTGGTAGTGTGCGTCGCGCGCGTGCTCGCGGCCGAAGCACGTCAGTGGCAGATGGAAATTCGACCCATGATCACGCGCAACACGCTCAGTCAGAGCGGTGAACGACCTCATTTCCAAGGCCGCGTATTACTCGTCGAAGATAATCTCGTTAATCAAAAAGTCGCGGCGCGATTTTTGGAACGCCTGGGTTGTTCCGTGTCGATCGCGGAGCACGGCGAAGCAGGCGTTGCAATGTTTACGAACGAACGCTTCGACATGATCTTGATGGACTTGCAAATGCCGGTGATGGATGGATTGAGTGCAACACGCCGGATTCGCGATTTGGAAGGCGCCGATCCGAAGCTTGGACGTACGCCTATCATTGCGCTGACCGCGAACGCGATGCGTGGCGACCAAGAGCGTTGCGAGTCCGCCGGAATGGATGGCTATCTGACAAAACCGATTGAAGTCGACCGCTTGCGCGATATTCTCGAGAAATTCGGATTGTCCAGGAACGACACATTCGGCGATGCGGCGCAAATCGCCAATGCCATTCAAGCGCCAGAGCAAACGCCGACCACCAACGCACCGATCGATCTGGCGCGGCTTAACGCAATTGTGAATGGCGATGTCGAGTTTCAGAACGAATTGATCGAGACATTTTTTGCAAGCGGCGCGCAACTGCTCGCCGACCTCAACAGCGCCATCGCAACACTCGATCGAACCGCCATCGCGCAAATTGCGCACAAACTCAAAGGTGCCTGCGGCAACATACACGCACGCACGCTACTGAACCTCGCACTCGAATTGGAAACCTCGGCAATCGGCGCCGACTCGGTGAAAATCGATGTGCTACGGCAACGACTGCAATCCGAATTTAGGCGCGCAAGAGATTTTCTGAGCGATCCTTTAGTCACGCCGGGACAGGCTAGAGCCGCATCGTAAGGCTTCGAATTCGCAGGCTTACTCGATCCATCTCACTTTTCCGTCCAGCATGCCCGCGCGCACCGGACCGGGCGTGGCATTCGCGCCCACGTAGAGAAACGCAACAATTTCGTCGCCGGCTTCAAAGCCAAGCGCCGCTTTAACTTGTTCGGCGTGCGCTGCCGCGCCTGTTTTCCACATCGCGCCGTAACCCAACGCATGCGCGGCGAGAAACATGTTCTGCACCGCCGCCGCGACCGCATGCACTTGTTCATGTTCGGGAACCTTGTGGCCGCGGATTAGATGCGCAGCGACGGCGATGATCGTGGGCGCGCGCAATGGCTTTTGTCGTTCCGCTTCAAGTTGTGCCGCGCTGGTAGCTGGAGCCGTTTGTCGCAGCGATTCGACCATCGCGTTTGCCAACAGCTCGCGTCCAGTACGTTCAAGCACAACGAATCGCCACGGCGCGAGTTTGCCGTGATCCGGCGCACGCGCACCGGCAAGCATGATGCGTTCGAGATCGGCGCGCGAAGGTCCGGGCTCGGTCAGTTTGAGCGATGAGGCGCGGGTATCGATGGCAGTAAGAATATTCATCACTTGGCTACTAGCTCCAGACAATGTTTTAGAGACTCGGGACACGAGACTCGACTGCGAAGAAGTTGCATTCTGACCGCGTCTCGTGTCTCGTGTCTTGATGCTAATCGAACTCCACCACTTGTCGAATCGACTCGCCGGCGGCAAGACGATCGACGGCGGCGTTGATGATCGCGAGTCGAATGCGTTCGGAAATTAATTTGTCGACCGGTAATTCTCCACGCCGATACCATTCAATATACAAACGAATGTCGCGCGACGGTACGCAACTACCGAGATAACTGCCTGGTAGTGTTCGCTCTTCGGCCGCGAGTTGAACCGGCGCAATCGACGCGCGCGCATCGGGATGCGGTAGACCTGCGGTCACGGTTTTACCGCCGCGCGCTGTGATTTGCCACGCGAGTTTGCCTTGAATCCCGGTTCGCACAGTGCGGGACGATGTTGCAAGCAAGGATTACATCGTCCGCAACTCGGCACAAATGCGGTAACGACGTGATCGCCAATTTTGAAATTGGTCACTCCCGCGCCCAGCGATTCGACGACACCGGCCGCTTCGTGACCGATCACCATCGGCATCGGTCGTGGACGATTGCCGTCGATCACCGATAAGTCCGAATGACGCAGTCCGGCGGCGCGAATTTTTCGCAGCACTTCGCCGGGTCCCGGCGGATCGAGTTCCAGCGCGACAATCTTTAGCGGCTGCGATTGCGAGTACGGCCTCGGCGATCCCATTTCTGCAAGCAAAGCGGCGAGGATTTTCATGAATAGCGCTAGCGATAACGAACGCGTTGGAGCCGATTGACTCGCCTTAGGAACGCTATGCGCTCCAGCCCGAAGCCTGGGCAAAGCGAGCGCGCCACTCTACGGCATTCCCCGTACTTACGTCGCGACGGTCGCCGCGCGTCAAGACAAGTTCAAAGCTGTGACTTAACTCATGTACGCGCGGAGCGCAGTTTTCTAAGCTCCATCGTGGTCACTGCGATTAAGTCGCCGTGACTGTAACCTGGCGTGGTCTTTTTGCGACGAACTCTGAAGCTCAGCAATGTCGGCAGATCTTTCTAATCCTTTTCTAAGCGACACCGCCAATATCAACGCGGAGCATATTTCGTTGCAGTCTGAGACCGTCGAGGTCGTCGCGAAACCGATTCCCCGAAAACCGGTTGTAAAGTATCAACTGCGCAGTCGCGCGCGCGGCAGCCTCACGCGCGTATCGATTCTCCAAGGTCATTTTGTCAACGTCAACATCAAGCGCGCGCGGATGTTGCCGCAAGAACACACCATCGATCTGCGGTTCGTCGATCCGCGTCCGATTGGAATTCGCAAAGTGGGCTGGCCTTGGATGTATGTGGCCATCGGATTCACTGCACTGGCCTTGATCGCCGGTGCGTTCGCGATCTTTTTCGCTTCGCCCTTCGCGCGACTTTGGGCGGTGCCGACCGCAATCGTCCTCGCGACGTTTACCATCTCCAGTTATCTATTGTGTTTGTACTTCACGACCGAATCCGTGGTGTTCGTGAGTCAGCACGGTCGTGCGCGCGTTATTCCGATCACCGGTGGATTGGGGACTACGCGCGCCGCGCGCAAATGCGCGATCGACATCGTTAAGCACATCGGTGCCGCGCGAAAAGCTTCCAAACAGCCGCGTGGGCACTATCTGCGCGATGAGATGCGCGAGCATTCGCGTCTTCGCGACGCCGGCGTAATTTCCGAAGAGCAGTACGACGACGCGGTCGCTCGTATACTCAAAGCGCACAACTAACTCTTTTCAGTGGACCTCGTAAGTGCAATGATGCGCAATCTCTTAGGGAGGTTGCGCCATGGCCATTTCGTTTAATGTCAACGGCCGCGCGGCGGCGGTCGACGTCGATCTGGAAACGCCGCTCTTGTGGGTGTTGCGCGAAAACTTAAAACTAACCGGCAGTAAATTCGGTTGCGGAATCGGGCAATGCGGCGCTTGCACGGTACACCTCGATGGCCAACCGATGCGCTCGTGTTCGGTGCCGGTGCGCGCGGTCGAGGGGAAGTCGGTCACCACGATTGAAGGCCTCGCCAGCGGCAACACGTTGCACGCAGCGCAAGCCGCGTGGATCGAACATCAAGTACCGCAATGCGGTTACTGCCAATCGGGAATGCTCATGGCGGTGACGGCATTACTCGCGAAGAAGCCGAACCCGACCGATGCCGATATCGATGCGCAAATTACCAACATCTGCCGCTGCGGAACGTATCCGCGCATCCGTAAGGCAATTCATGCGCTAGCGCTCAACGCGCAAGGAGTGAAGCCATGAAAAAGTGGACTCGACGTGCCGTCATCGGCGCGGGTGGCGTGGTCGGCGGCGGGCTCGCGATCGGCATCGGTGAATTGTTGTTTGCGCCGAATCGCCTCGGCATTTTTTCAGCGGACAACACCAGCAGTCCGCGGCTAACGACTTGGATCAAGATCACGCCCGACAACGTCATCACGGTTGTCGTCCCGCATTGCGAGATGGGTCAAGGTTCGCAAACGGGACTCGCAATGATGGCGGCAGAAGAAATCGAAGCCGACTGGAATCTGGTCCAAGTCGAGGAAGCGCCGGCGCTCGATGAGTATGCGGCGGGCTACATGGTGCGCGGTTTCGGTTTCGGGTCGATGCAACCGCCGCGGAGTTTGTTGCGCGGCCTCAATCATCTCACCTACAAGATAGCCGATTGGATGCATTTGCAAGTGACCGGCGGCAGCGCGAGCATTCGTTTTACCGGCGAGTACGGCATGCGAGTGGCCGGCGCAAGCGCGAAACAAATGTTGCTCGAAGCTGCGGCAACCAAGTGGCATGTGTCAACCACCGAATGTGTAGCCAAACTCTCGCGCGTCACGCATCCATCGGGCAAGAGCGCAACATTCGGCGAACTGGCTACCGATGCAGCGCAAATGGATCTGCCGAGCGCGCCTCACTTGAAGTCGCCCGAGGCGTTTACGATCATCGGCACACCGCGTCAACGCTTCGATATTCCTTCCAAAGTAAACGGTACGGCAATCTACGGCATCGACGTGAGTTTGCCGGACATGCTGTACGCGGCCATCAAAGCGGTGCCGGTGTTCGGCGGAAAATTAACATCGGTCGACAAAGCCGCCGCGGAAAAGATGCCCGGCGTTGTGCGCGTGATCGAATTGGACAATGCAGTTGCGGTTGTCGCTGACGGTTATTGGCGCGCCGAACAAGCGTTGCGGAAATTACAGCCCGTGTTCGGCGATGGCGGTCATGGCAACGTGTCGAGCGACTCGATCTTTGCGCAATTTGCCCAATCGTTATCGCAAGGCAACGGCAAAAAGATCGCCAATATCGGTGACGCCGAGTCGGCGCTCGCAGCGGCTGAAAAAAATGGCGCAAAGAAGATCGACGCGGAGTATCGGGTGCCGTATCTCGCGCATCTCACGATGGAACCGATGAACGCGACCGCGCGGATCGCAGACGGTCACTGCGAGGTGTGGACCGGCACGCAAGATCCGTTGAACGCGCGCGACGTCGCGGCAAAAGCGTCCAAGCTCGACGCCGATGCGGTCACTATTCACAATCAACAACTCGGCGGCGGCTTTGGTCGACGCTTACCCGGCAATCTCGACTACGTCGATCAAGCCGTGCGCTTGGCGAAAGAATTTTCGCCCAAGCCGGTGAAACTGATATGGAGCCGCGAGGAAGACACGCGCCACGATTTTTATCGACAGGCGTCGCTCGGTCGCTATCGAGCGGCCCTGGATCAAGCGGGCCAAGCCCAAGCATGGGATGCGAATTTCATCGGCAGTGCCGGCGAGGACGCGGCCGCAGTGTTGTATGCGATCCCCAATGTACACATCGCCAATCACGATGTAGCGAATCATGTGCGTTTGGGGGCATGGCGATCGGTCGATCACACTCAACATGGGTTTTTCACCGAGTCGTTCATCGATGAAGTGGCGCATGCGGCGGGAAAAGATCCTTACGAATATCGACGCGGGCTGCTGGCCGACAAACCACGTCATCTTGCTGCGCTCGAGTTAGCCGCGGCGAAAGCCGATTGGAGCTCGCCATTGCCGGCGGGACGATCGCGAGGCATCGCACTGGTGGAGAGCTTCGGGAGCATCGTGTGCGAAGTGGCGGAGATCGAAGTCGACGCCAAAGGCGCGCCCAAAGTCGTGCGTGTCGTTGCCGCAGTCGACTGCGGTGGAGCGGTGAATCCCGATTCGGGCGCGGCCCAAATCGAAGGCGGCATTATGTATGGCCTCGCAGCCGCACTGTACGGCGAGATCAACATCGACAAAGGCGCCGTGGTGCAAAGCAATTTCAACAATCACTCAGTCGCACGTATGAATGACACACCGGCCATCGAAGTGCATTTCATCGCCTCGAGCGCCACTCGCGGCGGCTTGGGCGAACCGGGCGTGCCGCCGATCGCACCCGCCGTCGCGAACGCGCTCTTTGCCGCCACGGGAAAGCGCGTTCGCACGCTACCTATCGTTAGGTCCGTTTAGCCAAGACCCCTATTGCCCCCTATAGAAAGTGCATATCACTGTGCGCTTTCAGTCTGGACGTTGCGCCGCGATTGGGCGACCATGCGCGCCCTCTTTTAGTTGACGGGCAGGCACGTCGAGGTTTGCAGCATGGCGCGGGTGACGGTAATCGATCGAGACGGCAACGAACATCAAGTGGAGGCGCAAACGGGCGTGTCCGTGATGGAAGTGTTGCGCGACGGCGGCGACTTCGGTGTTGCCGCAATTTGTGGCGGCCTATGTTCTTGCGCCACGTGTCACGTGTATGTGGACGATGCATGGTTCGGTAAGCTAAAGTCGCGTCATAACGATGAGCAAGAAATCCTTGTCGCACTAACTTCATTCAAACCGAACAATTCGCGACTCTCGTGTCAAGTTCCGTTTACGGACGAATTGGATGGTATAAAAGTCGCCGTTGCGCCGGAAGATTGAACGGACCCGGAGAGGTCCGATGTTCAACGGTGGCGCTGTTCACAGATAATCGTTTCAATTTAAGCGTTCAGTTTTCCTATTCGTAATCCTACTTAGTCTCGGCCGGTGCGGCGGCCGCAGCCGCGGCCGCCGCCTCTTCGGGCGTTCGCTCGCGGCTAAACGCCTTGGGATCGGTGAACATCGCACTGCATCCCATACATTTCCAATACGGGGTGGAATCCCAAGCACCCGATGGTTGTCTAACCCGAACCGGCGAGTACTGCATATGACCGCATACGCGACAGCAAAAAAAAGACGACACGGCAGTCGCCATAGTATTCCTTCCTTGCGGGCCGACATGGCTCGCGACATTTTGAGAGAGAGACGAACTATTTTACAGGTTTGGCACCAAAATTGGTTTGCTACTTAAAAGTAGTCTACCGATAGGGCTGTGGAGTCGCAACAGTTACCACACTAGTTTAGTCACATATGAAACGAACATCGCTCCAGCAGCGCATAGGAGATTCGTTGCGAAAACATCGAGAAGCGCTTGGCATTAGTCAAGAGGCTTTTGCCGAACAAGTCGAGATGCATCGCACGTATTACAGTGCAATCGAACGCGGCGAAAAGAATTTGACGCTCGCAACGCTCAATCGCGTCTG
>JAYTQU010000293.1:0-9772 GCA_043746555.1 Pseudomonadota bacterium
CCGCGCGCTATTTTTTGGGAAATCTGTACGACTTCGATCCGGCCAAACATTGCGTCGATGTCAGTGCAATGGTGGCGCTCGATCGCTGGGCGGTATGGCGGGCAGCTCAATTGCAAATGGAAGTGCAGCAGGCGTATCACGACTACCAGTTCCATCTCATCTATCAAAAGGTTCACAACTTTTGCAGCGTCGATATGGGCGGCTTCTATCTCGATGTGTTGAAGGATCGACTCTATTGTATGCAATCGAATAGTCATGGACGCCGCTCCGCGCAGACAGCGATGTACTACATTGTCGAAGCGATGGTGCGCTGGCTCGCACCGATTCTCTCGTTCACGGCCGAAGAGATTTGGAGATTTCTGCCGCCCGTGCCGCTACCAAATGGTCGCGAGGAGTCTGTGTTTTTGACATCGTGGTTTGAGCTACCGGCTGCCGCACAGCAGCGACCGCATATCGATTGGGATACCGTGTTGAGCTTGCGTAGCGCTGTGTCGCGCGAGTTAGAAAAACTACGCGTGACCGACGCCATTGGCGCGCCGCTGGACGCCGAAGTCGATGTGTACTGCGCGCCGCCAGTATTCGAGGTCGCGAAACAACTCGACGACGAACTACGATTTGCATTCATCACGTCGTACGCGAATTTATATCCGGCGGCGCAGCGGCCCGCCGATGCGGTGGCTGCCGATGCGAGCACGAACAATCAAATCTGGACTGTGGTGCGCGCATCCGCGCATGGAAAATGCGTGCGCTGCCGACATAAACGCGAAGATGTTGGCGCGAACCCGGCGCATCCGGAGTTGTGCGGTCGTTGCGTCGACAATGTCGACGGTCCGGGCGAACGCCGTCTATTTGCTTGATGACTTTGCGGTAGCGATGAAAGACAAAGACCTCTACATGATGACCGGCCAGTTTAAGCGGCTGTGGTTTACGCCGACACGCGGCGCGAGTAATTGGCTCTGGTTATCGTTCTTTGTGATCGTGCTCGATCAAGTCACGAAGGCGATGATCTATCAGACGCTGCCGGTCTACCAAAGTATCGAAGTCCTCTCGATACTCGACATTACACATGCTCACAACACGGGCGCTGCATTTAGTTTTTTGGCGGGTGCGTCGGGTTGGCAGCGTTGGTTCTTTATCGGGTTGGGCTTGAGCGTTAGCATCGCCTTGATGATATGGCTGCGACGCATTCGCACACCGGAACAAACGCTGCTGGCCGTCGGCTTGACGCTCGTGCTCGGCGGTGCGCTCGGCAATGTGATCGATCGTGTGTGGCTCGGTTCGGTGATCGATTTCATTCACGTACATTGGGGCGACGCCTATTTTCCGGCGTTCAATGTTGCCGATTCCGCGATCAGTGTTGGCGCCGGTTGTCTGCTGCTCGATGCGTTTCTCGAAAGCGGTCGCGAAGGGCGACGGCGAGGAGATAGGTAGTGACTAAGTATCGAGACATGAGACGTGAGACGCGAGACGCGCGCGGAGTCCGTTCATTATTGGCTGCGTCCCGCTTCCCGTGTCTCGATCGTTGTTGCGCTAGCGTATGCAAATTCTTCTAGCCAATCCCCGCGGTTTCTGCGCCGGCGTCGATCGCGCGATCGACATCGTGGAGCGTGCGATCGAATTGTTCGGACAACCGATCTATGTGCGACACGAAGTCGTTCACAACCGGTATGTGGTCGATCGATTGCGCAACATGGGCGCGGTGTTTGTCGATGAGCTCGACGAAGTACCGACCGGCGCGACGGTGATATTTAGCGCGCATGGCGTGGCGCTCGCGGTGCAAGAAGAAGCGAAACGTCGCGGGCTTGTGGTATTCGACGCAACTTGTCCGTTAGTGACTAAGGTGCACATGCAAGTTAGTCGCTATTCTCGTGAGGGGCGCGAAGTCATACTGATCGGTCATGCGGGTCATCCCGAAGTCGAAGGGACCATGGGTCAATTCGATGAATCGTTCGGCGGTCGCATTGTGTTGGTCGAAACGGTTGACGACGTCGCGACGCTCAATATCCAAAATCCAGGTCTGCTTGCGTTTGTGACACAAACCACTTTGTCGGTGGACGATACACAGCGAGTGGTACTCGCGCTGAAGAATAAATTTCCCGAACTCTCCAGTCCGCGCAAGGAAGATATTTGTTACGCGACACAGAATCGACAAGATGCGGTGAAGGCGCTGGTGGTTCGCTGCGACATCATTTTGGTAGTCGGTTCGCCGACGAGTTCGAATTCCAATCGCTTGCGAGAAATCGCCGAGAAGGCGGGGATTGCGGGTTTCTTGGTCGACGGTCCCGAAGACTTGCAACGAGAATGGTTCATCGACAAGCGTTGTGTTGGCGTGACCGCAGGCGCATCGGCGCCTGAAGTGTTAGTGCAAAGCGTGATCGCGAAGTTGCGCGAGTGGGGCGGCGAAATGGCGATGGAAGCGCCGGGGCAGCAAGAAAACGTCGTCTTTAGTTTGCCGCGCGAACTCCGGGCGGTTTCGAATCAGTCGCGTTAGGAGGCGACTCGCTCGCTAGCGTGGACGCTGTGTGCGCCGCGGCTCGAATGGTGTAAGACGCCAAACCGCCGCGCGGCTGCGACCAACTCACCGTGATCGCGTAATTTGGCGGCACCGTCGATTCATCCAGTGCGATCGAACCTGCGCCGCTCGGCAATTCCGCTGCTACGCGCTCTTGCCAGCAAGCTACCTCGTTGACCACTTCCGCCTGTGCGGTCGGATTCAACAACGGCGTCGCGCAGCGCACGCCAATCGCATTTTCGAATCGTACGTCGGCATTGAGTTGCTTGGTCGTGAGCGACGCCATGTCGGTGACCAACCGATGCGCAATAGCTTGCTGCGCCGTGATCGACGCGGTGCGCTCTCGTTGCAGATACACCGTCGCAATACTGAGGACGCCTATACCGATGATGAACATCGCCATCGCGATTTCGGCAAGTGTTAGACCGCGCTGCGGCTTTAAGCTAGAAAGATAGAGCATCGTGCGGGCAGTTTAGCCGGAGCGCGCTTGTTGGAGTCAACACTTAAGCGGTTTGCCGCTAGCGTCGCGATTCGAGGTCCGCGGTCGTCCGGTATGACTGATGATGATTGCGCGGCTTTCGCTAGATGCACCCTTGCCAAGCGCGGCGGTTGGGCAATACACGAGTGTGCCATTGACGTCGCCCTGGTTGACCGGCCGAAACGAAAACGACGCGCGATTAGAAATCAGCGTGCCACCGCTAAGCGCATCGTGACGCATGAGAATTGGTTCGCCGGGATCGATGTCGGCCGGCACATCGTGATCGATGTTTTCGAATACGATCCATCCGCCATTCCAGTTGGAATCTTTGTTGGCGCAGACGGCTCCATCGTTACTGCGGCAGATGCTCACCACGGCGTTGCGCGTGATTGCTTCGCTGCGCGCGAAAAAAATCGAGTGAACGAAATCGTTGATCGCAGTCGTGCGCGCCGTGCTGCGCTGAAGACTTGCGAAACTCGGTATGGCAATGGCGCCTAAAATCGCGACAATTCCCAGTGTCGCCATGAGCTCTATCAACGTGACGCCTGTTTGCCGTGTCGCGCGCGTTTGCATTTCGGCCTCCTTGCCGTGTCGGTCGCTGGTCGGTCGCTGGTCCTATTCAGCGCCCTTTTTTATGCTGGAATACTCCAATGGAATGGGTAAGTCGGCGAGACGCTGGGACGGCTATTTCGTCAAGAAACTCGCCTAGCGCAGCTCAGTGGACTATGCTAGCGCCCGTCATGTGTCCAAGCGAACAGGTTCATTCCGCTAGCGTCGTCAATGCCAATGCCAAAGTCGGGGCCGGGGCGCGGTTACCGCGCGCAGATGTCGTGCGCTTGCTGGCTGAACATCGCGTCAAACCAACGCAGCAACGTGTGACCGTGGCCGGGGTGTTGCTGGCCGAGCCGGTACATATGTCTGCCGAGCAAATTCTCTCGGCCGTGCGCGTGGCTGGCGAGCGGATTTCGAAGGCGACGGTCTACAACACGCTCAAAGTGTTGGTCGATAGCGGTCTCATTCGCCAAATCCACCTCGATCCCAATCGCTCGGTTTATGACTCGACGCGAGCCAGTCACCATCATTTTCACGATGTCGAGAGCGGCACGCTGTGGGATATCAAGCCGGACGATATTGAGTTTAGCCGCCTGCCGCCGCTACCGCCTGGGATGGAAACGGCGAGTGTCGAAGTGGTGATCCGCGTTCGCCGGCGCAACGCCGAATAAACTCGATCGGCGCACGGTCGATTTTTGCACTTTTCGGGGCGAGAACGACCCCGTATACTGCGCGCCCTCTTGCCGAATCCAACCAATAGTTTCGTGGTTGATTTCGAGAGAGGAGCGCCGCGAAAACCCCGTTTTTCGCCCGGTGTTTCTCGCAAGCGGCGTCAAAAAAAGCAGGGAGTCTTTTGATAATTAAATTAGTGCCGACTTAGCTCAGCTGGTAGAGCATCTCATTCGTAATGAGGGGGTCGGGGGTTCGAATCCCTCAGTCGGCACCAATTCCATGTTTGTGGGCATCCGATAACGTCCAGCGACGTTCGGTAACATCAAGAAAAGGCTATGTTTATAGGCGATTTATGATCGCCGGCGTCGATTCGTGTCCATTGACATCGCTTCGCAGATCGGGGTAACTATCGGGGTAATAGGTCCGCTGCGAAAGGAGTTACCCCATGTTAAGCGATGTTTTGATTCGCGCCGTTAAGCCGCGTGATAAGCCCTACAAGCTAAGCGATGAGCGGGGGCTATACCTTATCGTCACTCCGAGCGGATCGCGCTGGTGGCGTTTCAAATACTCGCTTGATGGCAGAGAGAAGGGACTTTCCATCGGCGTATATCCCGATGTTCCACTGGCGCTTGCACGCAAGCGACGCGACGAGGCGAGGCAACTCATCGCATCCGGAATTGATCCGAGCGCGAAGCGCAAGGCGGAGAAGACCGCACGGGGAGATACCTTTAAGGCAATCGGTGACGAATGGCTTGCGCTGCAGGAGAAAAAACTGGCTGTGGCAACGTTCGCTAAAGCGACGTGGATTTTGGAGAACTTGATTTATCCGCGAGTCGGAGATCGACCGATCACGAAGATTACCGCGCAAGACTTGCTGGCGGCACTGCGTAAGATCGAGGTGCGAGGTACGCATGAGACCGCTCACCGAGCTAGGCAACGATGCGGGCAAGTCTTTCGCTACGCCGTAGCGACAGGACGAGCGGAGCACGACATTACTGCGGATCTTCGTGGTGCATTGGCTCCCGTCGTATCAAAGAATCACGCCGCGCTTACCGATCCGGCGGAGATCGGTAAGCTCCTGCGTGCTATCGAAGGTTATCGTGGCAGTCCCACGACGGCCTATGCGTTGAAGATTGCGCCGCTGACTTTTGTGCGGCCCGGTGAATTGCGACATGCGAGATGGTCGGAGTTCGATCTCGATGGCGCAGAATGGCGTATCCCCGGCGAGCGCATGAAAATGCGCGAGCAACATATCGTACCGCTCGCAAGACAAGCGGTGGAACTGCTTCGCGAGCTGCGCTCGATCTCGGGTCGCAGTGACTATGTGTTCCCGTCATTGCGAAGTGCATCGCGGCCGATGAGTGAAAACACCGTCAACGCCGCTCTGCGTCGTCTTGGGTATTCTAAAGATGAGATGACAGGTCACGGATTTCGCTCACTGGCATCGACACTGCTCAACGAACAAGGCTGGCACCCGGACTTGATCGAGCTGCAGCTCGCCCATGCAGAGCGAAACAAAATCCGTGCGGCTTATAATCGAGCGCAACGTCTGAGCGAGCGCAAAAAAATGATGCAAGCTTGGGCAGATCATCTCGACTCGCTTGCGGCAACGGCGGACGTCATTCCGATCCGGTCGGCACATGCAGCGTAGCAACGAAAGCGGCCACGCGTTGAAACGACCGCGTGGCCGCTTTCGCCAGCGTCGCTCTATGATCTACAAAACGCACGCATCTGCGGCTGGTCAATGATTGCGCTGGTGAAGCGAAGCTCGCCAAGGTGCAAGCATGCAACTTCGCTTAGTTGAGTGATTGTCACTCGGTGTTGTCTGGTTCGTGCCCGCGATCCTTCGCTTATTTGTCGACCCTGCGGGCGATGTTGAATGCTTAATGTGCGACCCCGCCTTGCGGATTCACCGCACTCTTGATCCATAACGGCATAATCACAAAGACGCTGCGCGAATATGCGCCCGCACTGCTGTGCTCTGATGCGATCGACGCAAGTTGCTAACGACTGCGTGATTAGCGGTGAATCTTAGGCGCGCGCGGCGGACGTGCAAGTGCCTTTCGCGGCATAAAAAGACTTCTCCCCACAATCGGGTCCCCTCTATTTATTCCACGGTGCACTTGCACGTCCGCCTGTTTCGCTCGCCGACGATCTCACCGTCACGCAAGTGACGTTTACAACCAAACATCGGAGATCGCATCATGACTAAGAAACAGCAATCGGCGCAGGCGCAAGAAAGCAACCGCTACGGCGTCTTTGTGGTCGAGACTTTCACTGACAAGAAAGACGAGGAGCAGGCGCGTTGGATTCGCGTCGGCATCGCCTTCCCGCACAAAGATGGCAAGGGACTCAACGTCGAGTGCAAGGCCATTCCGGTCGATGGCAAGCTCGTGATTCGCTTACACGAGCCGCAAGACGACAACGCCGAATAACAAGTACTCACTTAAGTGGGGTCGCAAGGCCCCATTTTTTTTGTTTCATATCGTAGTGACTCAAAGCATAAGCACTGGAGCGAGTGGCTCAACAAAAGATGGGTGCGTGTTTTTGTGGATTGTTGCATGAGTCAACAGTATTTGAATCAATGTCGATTTATCTCGATAGGTATTTTCCTCTAAGTTATTTGTCTAATGCATCTCAAAAGGCAATCGGGGTCTCGCGTCGCAGCGCCGCGACCGGCTATGTCGTCGCACGCAGAGTGCGATCGAGCTCGAAGCGATCTCGCCCTTCGGCTTCCAGCGCCTGACCGAGCGCGCTCCACGCGCTTGAATCCATCGCGCATGCGCGAGGAGAGAGCGTTCGCGGTTGTCCTCCGAAGCTAGCATCGTGCTCGTCGCATCAAGGGCAAGTGCATGGCCCTCTTTGTGATTGTTTTATCGAAGGAAGGGCCACCCTTGACCCGGCTGTGCTCGATGCAGGGAAGGGACGCCATCCGCGCTCGCCGTGAGCGCGGAGCAAATCACGGAGCAATCACATGTGCATTCTCGACTATGTCGTCGATCAAGTCGTCCAAATCGTAATCAATCAATCGGCACTCTTGTTTAGAAACGTGCCGACTAAGCACCGACGGAAGGCGATCCAAGATCGCATTGAGCAGGTTCGTGGCATGGTCGAGCTTGCGCGCCGAATTGACCATCCAGACTTAGCAGCGCGCTTCGAGCAACACATCGAGGTGCTCGATCAAACACTGAAACAAGACTAGAAGCATGTGACCGGCGCGTAGGCGCCGGTCCTTATTGGCTGTGAAGTTGGTAGCAGGGAAGCGCAGTGCTACGCACTGAAGACTGCCCACGAGTGCTTCGCCATTCGACTAAAGCCAACCTCCGTCGCGCAGTCACTGCGCTCTTTAGAAATCAGAAGGGGCTTGCCTGTTTCTTTTGATCGTACCACGTCGTTCTCGCTGTCAAGACGCTCCGTTGCTCACGCTGCGCGTTCCTCTACTCGCCGAGTCGCCGCTGCGGCGAGTCCTGACAGCTCCGCTGCGACGTGGAGGGAGAACTCCATCGGCAATCCCGCCGAACATCGGAGTTTCAATCATGTCGAACAATATCACTGCATCGGCGAGCGCTCGTTCATATCATCGAGCGACTGCTCGTACTCGCCTGCTTAACTGTGGGGCGCAAGAACTGTCAGAAGCAGACTTGCTGTCGCTTTTACTGCCAAGCACCGGGAAACAAGACCCGCATGATAAAGCAGCGCAACTGCTCGTCGAGTTTGGATCGTTGCGCGCGCTGTTATCCGTTGATCGCGATACGGCAGATGCTCGCGGTCTTAGCAACGCGGCGTTTACAAGCTTGCAGGCGGCATTGGAACTCACTCGTCGGCACTACGAGCAACTGATGATGTCGGGTCCGACCCTCACCGATCCTCGCGCTACGCGGGAGTATCTGCGCGTGCGGATGCGCGATTTACCACATGAGATATTTGCGGCGATCTATTTGGATAATCGCAATAGAGTCATTAAGTACTCGGAACTGTTTCGCGGCACCATTGACGGTGCGACGGTTCATCCACGAGAAGTCGTGAAGGAAGCCCTATCGTACAACGCCGCTGCGGTGATCTTGGCGCACAACCATCCATCGGGAGTGGCGGAACCCTCGCAGGCCGATGAGCTGATTACCCGACGCCTGAAAGAAGCACTGGCCACCGTCGACATACGGGTCTTAGATCACTTGGTGATCGGTGACGGTCGCGTCGAATCGATGGCCGAGCGCGGGATGATTTAATCCCGCGTTTGCGACCGTAACGGCGATGGCGATCAAACGGATCGTCATCGCCTGTTTTGTTATACGCACCTCATGCGCAATCGCGCGGCGCGCCATTTAAGAGTTCATTCCTCATCACCAGCCGACGCGCTTTGCGCTCCGTCATCCGTCTCGCCGTTGATAGCGAACCTAGCAGGTCGCGCGCTCGATCAAGTGGCTTTCGCGGCAGAAACGGCCACCTCCCCGCACGCGGGTCCCCTCCATTTGCTTCCACGTCCACTGGATCGATCGCTCCATCGACCTGCTGATGTTTCGCTACGGCGAGGCGGATGACGGGGCAGAAAGAGCAAAGCAACACCGGCCGCTTTGCGATGTGGAATCAGTTTTCGGACGGCTCCACAGAATCTGGAGCAGGTGTTTTTTTGGAGGGCAATGCAATGAGTATCGATACAACAGATAACGGGTCTTCAACGCCACGACTGACTTCGCGACAGGTCGGTGACGCGGATCGCCTGCGAGTGCTGCCGCGACATTTTGGTTGTTTGATGATTCGGGTCGAGCAGGCCATCTATCAGTGGATGGAAACGCTTTGTCCCGACTACAACGGCGGCTATTGGGAATTCTACGACGTCAGCAACGGCGCTTTCTTTATGGTCCCGCATCGCACGCAGCCATGGCGCGTGACGTGTCCCAATCAATTCGAAGGTGAGTTAAGCAGTGAGGCGGCCGGTATCACGGCTTGCTTGTACGCACTGTCAGACCTGTGTTTCTCCGTTGAGTCGAGCGCACTCACCGACCATTTTCACGCACTGCGCGACTTTGCATCCGAGCATGCCGAAGCCGCGTTGATCTTCCAGGCCATTGATTGAGGTGTCCCATGTCACACAGACGCACAACTACACGTTCACGCATCGCCCGCATTACACGGCCCAGATGCAAGCGCCGATGAGAAAGATATCGCGGTGATTGATTTGCTCACCAACTTGCGTCACTACTGCGATCATCACAACTTCGACTTTGCGAAACTAGATCGCCTCGCGTATCAACACTACATTGCAGAAGTGGCCGACGGCTAGCGGCGGTTGAAGGTTCGGCGGAGACGCGGGCTTTCGCCGTACCGCAGCGCCACGATTGCCCACGATGTGGCCACGCTCTGGCAGAGTTCGCGCTTGCGAACGCACATTCTTGCGCCACGCTGAGGCTCACTCACCGAACGGAGATTTCGCCGTGAGCTCATCCTCAGATGCTTGGCGGCCAACGGCCGCGTATCTCTACCTGTTGCGGCTCGATTCGAGCGCACTTGCATGGGAGTACTTGCGCCGTAATCCCGCCTATCGCGCTGAGTGTCAGCGA
>JAYTQU010000294.1:0-21606 GCA_043746555.1 Pseudomonadota bacterium
TGAGGCACGATCAACGCTTTCGGCGGCGCAGGCAGATGAGTTTCGATAGATGCATTGGCCATCAGGCGTGCGATCAGCGTGCGCAATGCGGTGGCGTCTTCGGGATAAAACAATCCCGCCACCGCCGGCGGCCGCACACTTGCGTTCAACGAAAACTCACCCATATTCGAACAATGAGAGCATGACTCTTGGCGGGACAATCCAGCCAACAATCCAGCCAGCGTTAAGCACGCAGATGGAGTCCATAACGGAGAGTAAAAGGCAACGCCGCCACGAGGTGTATGCGACCGTGACTGAAACTGAACTGCGTCATCCGACGGCTTATTGGCATGCGCTGACCGACGGTCGGGTGCAGTGCGATGTGTGTCCTCGCGAATGCAAGATGCACGACGGACAACGCGGCATGTGCTTTGTGTGCGGTGCCGAACTAGGCTCGGTCCTCGAAACGCTGGAATATCCGAAGCGCGAAACGCGAGTTTGGTTCGAAATTACGACGCTGTTAGTTCCGGGCGAAAACGACTCCGAAGCCGAATTGCATGCCATGACCGAGTGGATCGCACAACATCTGGGGCCCGATGTGCCGCTGCATTTCACGGCGTTTCATCCCGATTGGAAGATGACCGACAAAAAACCGACTCCGCCGGGCACTCTGACGCGCGCACGTGAAATCGCATTGGAAAAAGGGCTTCGGTATGTCTACACCGGCAGCGTTTACGACCCAAAAGGCAGCAGCACCTACTGCCCGGGTTGCCATACCTGTCTAATCGAGCGCGACGGATACGATATCGGTGCATGGCAACTCGATACGCTCGGTCGTTGCGAGGTTTGCGCCGCCCAGTTGCCCGGTGTGTTCGTAGGTGCACCGGGTTCTTGGGTCGCCAAACGGATGCCAGTACGAATGTCTTGAGCCAATCGACAAACATTCGCATCGACAATTGCATCGACTCATTGCGAGCGGAATTTCTCCGTGCTACAAGAGCACCCAGGGGGATGCCGTTGGATACGTCGATAGCACATCGGCGATGAGCGTTCGAAGCGTATACCGTGGTGTCTTGGATTAGGTCGATCTACTTTGGAGTGGTGGCGATGAAGAAGAAGCGAACCGCAGGCAAGAGTAAAAGCAAGCTTAAGAAGAAAGTCGGCAAATCGAAGACGCTGGCGAAGCGCAAGAAAACTGCCCGACCCGCAAAACGTACGGCAAAGGCGAAGGTAAAACGCGCGGCCGCCAAGCGCCAAGCGGCACCGAAAAGGAAGGCCGCACCCGCGAAGGCTAAAAAGAAGGCGGCTCCGCGAAAAGTGAAAGCCGCCGCGAAGCCTGCAGCTGCAGCGCCGGTTGCTGCACCTGTCGCTGTTGCACCGGTTGTCTCAAAGCCGGCACCTGCTGCACCTGCACCGAAACCAGTGGCGATACCGATGCCAACAATGGTGCCTAAGCCGACCCCTGCACCTGCGGCGTCAAAGCCATCGGAACCTTCTGGCGGCGGTAGCGGTGGCTTTGGTGGTTCCGGAGAAACGAGCGGCGGCATGTAAGTCGCTAGTTATCCGCTGATTCAGCGCCAACGATGAGGGTGTCAGCAACGCAAACCTTTGTCCCGCGGGATTTCGTCGGGACATCTTGCGCGCGCTGGCATCCTGAGAGGCCATCCTGACGGGCTAGCGGACTTCGGATTTCCTCAACGCTTACCCACATAAATTGGCGGCATAAAGTGGTGATTGTGTTCGGGAAGATGGTTCCGGACGACTGAATCGCGCGGCGTTAGCGAGAAGTAACACGGCCGATGTTAGCGATGACTCGGCCGTGCTTTTATGTACAGGGACGTACGGTATGCCGGGAATGCCGGAGCAATTCCCGGCGTTACAGAGACTCCAGTACGCATCATCCTTTCGGTTGCAATGATTCACGCGCGAGGCACTATGAGCATTTACGATTTCGAAGTTAAGTCGATCGACGGGCAAATGCAAAAGCTCGACGCCTTTAAAGATCAGGCGTTGTTAATCGTCAACGTTGCAAGCAAGTGTGGATTTACGCCGCAGTACACGGGCCTGGAAGCATTGCATCGCAAGCTTCAATCCCAAGGTTTCAACGTGCTCGGTTTTCCGTGCGATCAGTTCGGTCATCAAGAACCCGGCGACGAAATCGAAATCAAAAGCTTTTGTTCGCTGCATTACGATGTCAGCTTTCCACTGTTCGCCAAGATCGAAGTCAACGGCGAAGGCGCTCATCCGCTGTACAAATTTCTAAAGCAGGAAAAAACCGGAATACTGGGAACCGGCGCCATCAAATGGAACTTCACCAAGTTCCTAGTGGACAAGCACGGTGCGGTGGTAAAGCGTTATGCGCCGACCGATAAACCCGAAGACATCGAGAAGGATATCGCCGCGATTTTGTAATGGATCTGCGTCCGTTACATCGCGTTTGTGCTGCATTTGGTGAGCGACAATGACGTTGCCTAGCATCAGCACGCTGATCGCGATGACGGCGATTTACGGATTGTTGCTGGCACTCTCGCGCAGGCCACTCACATCGCTTGCGTTGGTGTTGTATCTGCTGGGATTCGTGCTTCTCAGTTCGTTTGTCAAACAAGCCTATTTGGGGTTGGTGACGACCGTGGCCGACGTGCGTTTTTTCTTACTTCGGCCCAAGGAAAATTTTCATCTATTCGTTTCCTATCCGCTGCTTGGCGTGAGTTTATTCGGCGTCGTTGTCGGAGCGGTGTTCTGTCTTTGGATCAGCATGCGACTGGAGCGCCCGCTACGCCTCTTTACTCGCGCGCGCGGCGCGGGATGGTGGCGCGTCGCGACGGCGTCGTTGTCGGTGCTGATTGGTGCAGGCGCATCGCTGTTGGCGAGTCCGGCATCGCAAGTACGCGCGGATAACGGCGACGCGTGGGTTGCGTTTCAATCCATGTACGAACAACTGCATCCCACCGGTCTGATCAATCGAATCAATATTTTTTTCAACAATCGTTCGTTCGACGCGACCTTGCCGAACGAACGCTCGCAAACTCGATTTAGCGAGACTCCCTCTGCGACCGGTGACGCCAAGCTCAGGCCCGACATCATGCTAGTGCTCGAGGAAAGCACCTTCGATCCCACGATGATTCGCGCGTGTTCCCTTCCCGAGTGCGAACAAGCGATGATGCATCCGCTTGCAGTGGCAACACGCACTCAACAAGGTCCGTTGCTGGTTCACACCACAGGCGGCGGTACGTGGCTTGCCGAATTCGCCATCATGTCCGGTTTCGATTGGCGCGTGTTCGGTCGCGGCGGTGCCTATGCGCCGGTATCGCTGGCGCCGCGCTTGAAGATCTCATTGCCCAGGCAGTTGCGCGCGTTGGGCTATCGCACAGTGGCGATTTATCCGACGGAAGGGTTTTTCTTGAGTGCCCGTTCCGCGTACGAACATTACGGCTTCGAAGAATTTTACGATGCGCAAGAGTTGGGTTTGCCCGATCAATGGGAGGTCGCGTTCGATCGGTTGGTTTTCGCGAAGTCGTTGCAAAAAGTTCAACCCAAGGCCGATCCTCGGCCAGTGTTTGTCTTTGTACTTACCATTCGCAATCACGGCCCGCATGGCCAAGGCAAAGTACCGGTGCCGTCCGCGTATCAGAAAATCCAACCACAAATTGGCGCACCGATCGCCGATTATCTTGCGCGGATGCACGACTCCTCACAAGACTATTTGGAAGCAGCGTCAGTGTGGCTTCATTCGCCGCGGCCACGCGTGATTGCGTGGTTCGGCGATCATCAGCCGGAAGCGGCGTGGGACTTCACTGAACACTCGGAGCGATTGAATAGCGAACGCACGGCGCGCAATGTATCCGGCGAACAACTCAAATATCTCACGCAGTATCAATTTAGCGCCAACTTCGGCGAACGCGAACAAGCCGTATCGCGCGATGCGCTCGATATCTCTTACTTAGGCATGGAGCTACTTGCATTCGCCCGATTGCCACTCGACTCCGGCGAATCGGCGGCGCGTCAAGTGGCAGTTACGTGCAACGGACTGCTACTCGATTGCACCGATCATGCGCTCATCGACGACTACTTAAGCTTTCGCATTCACGAATTGGGCGCGGTGAAGTAGCCACCCAATTGATAGCGAACTACTCCTGCGAAGAGTTACTGCTAGTGTCGTTTATCCTTGGCGGTATTGCTCGCGCAATTGTTACAGTCATGACTATCGCTCGAACCTGAAAACCAACGTGCGGCGCGCAAGCCGAAATACCTTGTTGCGAAGCGCGAATAGACATTCTTAATGCGTTTCGGTCCGAGCGCATAGATCGCATACATCACACTCGCGACGACGACGAGTGAGACCAACGCGACATCGAGCCAACGATTCATAGCGTCACTCTATCTCAACTCAAAGCAAGCGCAATGCGATAGGTGATGAATGATGCGGCATAAGCCAGTGAAAAAAGATAGACGGCCATGACGATCGGATAGCGCCAAGAATTGGTTTCGCGTTTGACGGTTGCCAGCGTCGACAAGCACTGCGGCGCGAACACGTACCACATGATGAGCGACAACGCGGTCGGCAAGCTCCAGCCGTGGGCAATGATCGGCATGAGCGTACCGGATACATCGCTATCGTTAGCGGCGACGGCGTATACGGTACCAAGCGCACCCACCGCGACTTCGCGCGCCGCGAGTCCGGGGACCAGTGCAATCGATATCTGCCAATTGAAGCCGATCGGCGCGAAGATCGTCGCGAGCGCGGCACCCATTCTCCCCGCGAAACTATATTCGATGGCTGGTCCCGCGTAATCCGCGGGCGGACTTGGAAAAGAACTGAGAAACCAGAGAATAATCATCAACGATAAAATGATCGTACCGACTCTGCGGAGAAATATTTCCACGCGTTGCCAGAGTTCGATCGCCAGATTGCGCAGCGACGGCAGATGATACGTGGGCAACTGCATCATGAGCGGTTGCACCTGTCGCCGGTTCACGGTGCGCTTCATGACAAACGCGACACCCATCGCCCCGACAACGCCAAGCACATACAACCCGAGCAACACCAATCCCTGTAACTCGATTCCGCCGCCCACATCGCGGTGCGGAATGAAAGCGCCGATCAGCAACGCATACACCGGCAACCGCGCCGAACAAGTCATCAACGGCGCGATCATGATGGTAGTGAGTCGATCGCGAGCATCCGGGATCGTGCGAGTAGCCATGATGCCGGGAATCGCACAGGCAAAACTCGATAGCAACGGAATGAAGGCGCGTCCCGATAGACCCACTCCGCCCATGATGCGATCGAGTAAGAACGCGGCGCGCGGCAGATACCCCACTTCTTCGAGCACCAGAATGAACGCAAACAATATAATAATTTGCGGAAGAAACACCAGCACGCTGCCGACGCCGGCGATGATGCCATCCACCAAAAGACTGCGAAACATGCCATGGGGCAACACGGTTCCAAGCCAACCGCCAACAGCGGCAACGACGATTTGAATGCCATTCATCACAGGCTGCGCCCACGCGAACACGGCTTGAAACACCAAGAACAATGTCACCATCAAAATAATCGGACCGACAAGGGGATTGAGCACAATGCGATCGACTCTATCGGTTGTCGTATTCGGTGTTTGGCGATCCGCGCCGATCAGTTTCAACAAACGCGTTACTTCTTGATGATCGCGTGCGATTTGATCGGTGGTGAGATGCGGCGCCGGAACGTCGGATGGTGCCGTGGGCGTAAAGCGATCCAATTCGCCGAGCAAGGCGTTAATGCCGGATCGACGCAGACCCATGGTTTCCACCACCGGCATATTCAGTTCGTGCGCGAGAACTTTGGTATCGATGTGCAAACCGCGACGCTGCGCTAAATCGCTCATGTTCAGTGCCAAAATCATCGGCAATCCCAGACGTCGTACCGCCACGGCCAATCGCAGGTTCATGCGCAAGTTGGTCGCGTCGGTCACGCACACAATCAAATCGGGACGTGCCTCGCCGGCGACTTTGCCCAGCAACACATCGAGCATGATGCGTTCGTCGGGCGTTTGCGCCTCAAGTCCGTACACGCCCGGTAAATCGAGTAAGCGAACAAGCTTGCCGCTCGCCGTATGGAAAGTGCCTTCCTTGCGCTCGACAGTGACGCCGGCGTAATTCGCGACTTTCTGATGACTGCCGGTCAGCAAATTAAAGAGCGCCGACTTTCCGCAATTAGGATTGCCGACCAATGCAACCAGTGAAGTGGATAGCACGGTCATGCGTGAGGGCCTTGCGCAATCGGCGTGACTTGCACGCACCGCGCTTCGGCGCGACGCAATGCAAAGGTCGATGTACCCACCCGCACGGCTAGCGGCGTTCCGCCAAACATGCCGCGGCCGATAATGCGCACGCGTTCACCGGGAAGAAAACCGATCTCGCTTAAGCGCCGCAACATTTCCGGCGGCATCGAACCATTGACCGATTGCACGGCCAGCACGGTCGCCTCTTGCGCATCGTCAAGTTCGTCTAAGAGGCAGGTAGCGTTTTGAGTATTCAAGATGACAAATTTAGTAGACGCAAAGGGAATGGTGTAACTGCGAATCGTGCCGGCATCGCGCCACTCATCGACGCGCACGTAGTTGTTGACCTTGCAGTTGCACATTCACGGTAATTTTTTTGCCGTTGCGTAGTAACGTTAGCTTTACTCGATCGCCGATTTCGCGATCATCGAGTAACGACAACATCCCCGATGGCGTGCTTACCGGTTTACCGTCGAGGTCGACGATGACATCGCCGACCACGATGTCGCCATTGCGATCGCGTTGCGCTGCGATCAGCCCGGCTTGGGCCGCTCCGCTATTTGGCAGGACGCGCAAGACAGCGACGCCTTGCACGCCGAGATGCTGCGTAATCGCCGTGTTTAGATCTTCATCCATGTTGATGCCCAGCGTGGGGCGCACGTAATGTCCGGTGGCGATCAGCTTCGGCACAATACGATTGATCGTATCCACCGGCACGGCAAAACCCACGCCGGCAAACGCGCCCGATGGCGAATAGATCATGGTCGTGATGCCGATCAAACGACCGGCGCTATCGAGCAACGGTCCACCCGAGTTACCCGGATTGATCGCGGCATCGGTCTGCACCAGGTGCTCGATCGTGACGCCGTTTTCCTCCGAAAGCGATCGATCCAACGCCGACACGATTCCAGTCGTTAACGTCCAATCCAATCCGAAGGGATTACCGATCGCAAACACTCGTTGGCCGACTTTTAGATCGTGACTACTGCCGATCGGCAGCGGTGCGGGATGATGGTCGGTCACGTCGATGTGCAATACCGCTAGATCGTGGTCTTGACTCACGCCGATCAACTTTGCGTTGTAGTCGCGTCCGTCGCTCAACCGCACCCACGCTTCCGACGCATTGGCGATCACGTGCAAATTTGTCACCACATGGTCTTGGTTGTCCCACACAAATCCCGATCCCGTGCCTTCGGGAACCGTGAACACATTGCGCGTCCACATATCCATCACCTGCTTACGAGTGCTGATGTAGACCACCGAGGCTTTCGACTTTTCGAATAGATCGATCGTCGCTTGTTCGTCGCTGGCGATCGGCGCGCGCGGCGTGACCGCGCGCGGCGTTGCAGTAGTCCCCGCCAACGGTTCGCGTACCGATGGGGCCAGCAACCACATAAACAACGGCAAAAAGACTATGAATGCCAACACGCCGATGCGTACGCGAAAGGGATGACGAGATTCGTTCATGGCTTTAACCTACGCATTACGATGTCCGGGTACCGGAAATTTGGCGCACAACGTTTGCACATCGCGCGCCAACTGTTCGCGAGGAATCGCATCTTTCAGCGCGGCGAACATGAACTTCGCGATCGCTTGCATCTCAGGCTCACGCATGCCGCGCGTGGTTGCCGCGGGCGTACCGATGCGAATGCCGCTGGGCCGCATCGGTGGGCGCGGATCGTCCGGAATAACTTGCTTGTTCACCGTAATATCCACTGCGTCGAGACGTTCTTCCGCCACGCGGCCATCGATGTCGTAACTTAATGCGGTATTGACGACCATCAAGTGGTTTTCGGTACCTCCCGTAACTAATTTCGCGCCTAAAGCAAGCAGCGCTTTCGACAATGCTTGAGCGTTTTTTAACGTCTGTTGCGCATACTCGCGAAATTCCAAAAGCAACGCTTTTTTCAATGTCACCGCGATACCGGCCACGACATTCATGTGCGGACCGCCCTGCAAGCCGGGGAAAACGGACTTGTCGATTTTCGCGGCGTGTTCCTTCTTACAGAGGATCAATCCGCCGCGTGGACCGCGTAATGACTTGTGCGTTGTTGTAGTGATCACATCAAAACCCACATCGAGCGGATTGACGAGTACGTTGCCGGCAATCAAACCGCCTAGGTGAGAAACATCCGCCATCGTGAGCGCGCCCAGTTCATCTGCGATGGACTTGAACTTCGCGTAGTCCAATTCGCGCGGATAGGAGGAGTGACCGCAGAGAATCATCTTGGGTTTTTCCTCTAAAGCGAGCCGACGCACTTCGTCGAAGTCGATGTGTCCATCGGCGTCGTGAGTCTTGTAGCGCACAAAGCGAAACACGCGACCCATGTGCGACACGGGCGCACCGTGCGTGAGATGTCCACCGTGACTCAAGTCCATCGCCAGAATCGTATCGCCGGGTTCGAGCAATCCGAAATACACCGCTTGATTCATCGGTGAACCGGAAAGCGGTTGTACATTGGCATGCTCGGCGCGAAACACTTGCTTCGCACGATCGATAGCAATGGTTTCAATCTTGTCGGTGAAGTGTTGACCGCCGTAGTAACGACGACCAGGATACCCTTCGCTGTATTTGTTGGTTAGCAAACTCGCGTTAGTCGCGAGCACTTCCGGATACGTGTAATTCTCGGACGGAATGAGTTCGATGCCGCGCGCTTGGCGATCTTCCTCTTCGTTCAAAAGAGTCGCGATCTCGGGATCGAAAGTTTGTAGTTGCCTAAAATGCGATATTGAATGCGACATAGCCGTTGCCTCGTAGTGGGTGCACAGTGGATCTCGCTATCGAAGATCCCAATTCATGTGCCCAGGCGAACGGCTAAACATTTCAACCCTCTCAAGCCAACACTCTCAAGTGCCAACTCTCTGGAGTGAAAGGCTGCCGGTTTCACGGTGGTATTCCACCTCACATCGCCAGTCGCCGGCAGCGCTGGCTACTTTAGCCAACGTTTGCCGTCCGCGTCAAAGCAATGCTCTAACAAATAAAAGCACTGCTACCCGGTTGGTAGCTTACTGGCATTTAATCCTAGGTGCGAATGGTTCGCATTGAGAGAATTCGATTGCTACGATGCAGGCAGTGCTTGTAGCGTTCGATCATGAATGATCAAGCTCATACTCTCAGCGGAAGAACCATCGCGATCCCCGAAACGCGCGAACTCGACCTATTCGCCGGGTTGCTCGAACGACGCGGCGCTATTGTCGTGCGCTGTCCTCTCGTCTCGATTCGCGATGCGCCCGATCCAAAACCCGTGCTTGCGTGGATCGAACGTATTATTGCTGGTGATTGCGACGATTTGATTCTTCTTACGGGTGAAGGACTACGTCGCCTGCTCTCGTGCATCGACACGCATGCGCCGCCGCTTCGCGATGCATTCGTTGCCGCTTTGGCCAACCTGAGAAAAATCACTCGCGGTCCCAAACCGGCGCGCGCACTGCGCGATCTCGGATTGCAAACGAATCTCGCTGCCGAAGTACCGACGACTGAAGGCGTGATCGCGTTGTTGAATCAATTCGAGCTCAAAGGCCGTGTCGTCGGCGTACAGTTGTATGGGACCGATCCAAATGTGCGATTGGTGAATTATATTGAACATGCAGGCGCTCGTGTCTTGACCGTCGCACCGTATGTCTATGCCGATCAAGCGGAAGATCAGGCCATCACTTCGTTAGCGCAACGGTTGCGATCCGGAACCATAGATGCAATAGCGTTTACCAGCATGCAACAAGTGACGCGCTTATTTGCAGTGCTCGGCGACGAAGCGGCGAAGTCAGCGCTCGCCAAAACACTGGTCGCCGCCGTGGGCCCAGTGGTTTCCGAATCGCTTGCGAAGCGGGGCGTGCGAGTCGCGCTAATGCCGGAAGATGCCTATTTTCTGAAGCCGCTAACCCGAGCACTCGAAGCAGCATTTTGCGATCGATCACTTCCTTGATTGAGTCGTCGAAATGTCGACGCCATCAATCGGTAGACACAAAGCGCGTGTTGTTTCGATCTTTGCGCACATGACCTGCTGCGAACACCTGACCATTCATGGCGAGGTAGACGCCGTTCGCTAAGCATTGAACCGCCGCGAATGCCATTCCCAAATTGAAAGGCGCGTCACTCTCGGCAAACCGAGCGGGGGCCAGCGCACCGGTAAGCACAATAGTTTTTTCTTTGACAGCAGTGAGTGCGTCCGCTGACTGCGTCATCGTATCCGTGCCGTGCGTGATGACGACTCGACGTTCCGGTAAAGCCTCGATGGTTTCGCGAAGGGTAACACGATCCGCATCCGTCAGTTCAAGACTGTCTTTTCGCAACAGTTCGATGATGCGAAAAGTTTGTGTTACTTGCGCCATCGCGAGCAATCGGCCGATCACGCTTTCGCCGATTTGATATTCGCTCAGTGCGTCGAAGTAAGCTTTGTCGATCGTGCCGCCGGTCGTGATCACTGCGATGGCCTGTGCGTTGGTGTTCATAACCAGAGCATAAGCGATGTAGCGATGTTGGTGCGCCGCTCCTGCATTCGGCACCATATCGACAATCGGTCGCTCGATTGACTCCACGTGCGCTCAAAGTCGCAACACGACTTTGCCGAAATGACGATTCGCGGCCATGTGTTCGAGAGCAGCGCCGACGTCGTCGAACAAAAATACATTGTCGATGGGTAAGTTCAATTTTCCTGCGGTGACGGCATCCCACAAATCCTCGCGAAGCTTGCGCGCGATTTCGCGAACTTCATCGCGTGAACGCGTCCGGAAGGTGACGCCCACATAGGTGATGCGCCTGAGCGCATGCAAATCGAAATCGAAGTCGGCATGCGAGCCGGCGAGTCTTCCGACATTGACGATTCGACCGCCGATGCGTGTTGCTCGCAAAGTTTGATTGATGGTCGAGCCGGCAACTTGATCGATAACTACATCCACACCGCGACCGCCGGTGGCCGCAAGTACTTCGTTTACCCATTCCGGATCGCGGGAATCAAATGCCAAGTCGGCGCCGAATTTCGACAGTCGCTCGCGACGTTCATTTGAAGTCGACGAGCCCGCCACCCAACTCGCACCCATGTGCTTCGCGATCTGTATCGCCATCAATTCCACACCGCTGCTCGCGCCTTGTACCAATACTGTTTGGCCCACTTGGAGCTGACCATTGGTAACTATAGCGTCGTACATCGTTTGCAACGCGACCGGCAACGAGGCGGCTTGTTCGTCACTCATGTTTTTCGGAATGGGCAACACGCGACCAAAATCGGCCACGACAAATTCCGCAAACGCGCCCGCACCGGAACACATCACGCGATCGCTGACGCGCACGCCAACCGCCTCCGCGCCGATTTCAACCACCTCGCCTGCACACTCCACGCCCAAGACGTTGCCGATACCGCCGGCGTTGCCATGCACGTGTCCGCGCGTCATCACAAGATCGACTCGATTGAGTCCGCAAGCGCGCACGGCGATCAATACCTCATTCGGTTTCGGTACCGGCCGTGAATGTTCAACGATGCGTGGACCGTCGGTCGTCAAAACAAAAGCTTTCATGCGTCGAGATTCTCCAGCGATTGATTGCGATTATGCTTGCGCAGCGAGCTGTTGCACCAGTACGCTGACCCTCCGAATACTGTTGCCGCCTTCATGTCCTCCACTCGTTACGCACCTCTCGGTCTTCCCGGCTGGCTTTTTGATCGGCGGGTTTGCGATGGCGGCGTTGTTTTGCTTTGTCTCCGGCGCGCCCACCATTCTCACGCGCACCTTCGATCTCGCACCGCAAAGTTTTGGCTTGCTCATCGGCATGAATGGCATCGCATTCATGACCGCGAGTCGACTCAATTTGTTGGCGCTGCGCAAACAATCGCCCGCCGCGATCTTGAAGCGCTTCGTTTTGGTTCCCGGCGTTGTTCGGCTTTGCGCTGGTTGTTGCTGGGCTTCTCGCTCACGTTTCACTGGTAGTGGTGATGGCATTGCAATTCGCCTTCTTCGTCACCACTGCGCGCGCGCTGCCGAATGTGAGTGCATTGGCATTAGCGCATCGCGCTCGCGACGCGGGTTCGGCATCGGCGTTACTGGACGCATTGCAGTCATTTGCGTCGATGATGACGGGTGCCGCAATCGCGTTCTTCAACAACGGCACGTTATTGCCGTTGGCCTTGCTAATGACCGCTAGCGTGACTATCAGCGCGATATTGCATCGTTGGATGTTGCGCAGCCGGCACTAATTAATTCTTGTAAATGCCGCAGCCGATCGTCAAATCGCCGGCACGCTCAATATATGTCGTCTTCTGCAACACTTCGTTGGTGACGGGATGATTCCACTTGTAGTCGACCCAGCCGCTGCCGATAGAACCCGCAACCTTCGTCATCTCAATCACAAACGTTTTTCCATCGGTATCTTTGCTTTGTGGACCGTTGCCCAGTACGCGAGGGTTATTGCCGTGTGCTTTGAATTTGCTGTCGTCGATACCGATCGCCATCAAATACAAATCGCGATCGATAAACTCGCCTTTGCCAAGCTTGTTGATCTCGTCAAGCAAGGCATCTTTGCCATGACGCTGATGAAACTCGACGCCACGTTTCACTAACGCAACGGCTTCTTCCGCATTGCCGTGCTCGCGCGTGCCGAGATTAAATTGCGCTACCGCCCTGAGCACCGTGACTGCATGATCGTTCAGCGCGTGTGCGGTGGTAGTGGACTCCTTCACGAGCGCGGCATTCTTTTCTACCATGCCGTCGATTTGCGAGATCGCGCTGTTGACCGATTGAATGCCCGCGCTTTGCTGCGTGCTTTCATCGCTGATGCGACGCATGAGGTCGGCCACGTGCTTTACCGAGGCCACGATCTCATCCATCGTTTTGCCAGCGGTATCGACCAACTTACTGCCGCTGTCGATCTTTGACACCGAATCCGAGATCAGCGATTTGATTTCCTTAGCCGCGCCGGCAGAACGTTTCGCAAGTGTGCCCACTTCGGCGGCCACGACGGCAAAGCCTCTGCCTTGTTCGCCCGCGCGAGCGGCTTCGACTGCGGCGTTGAGCGCCAAAATATTCGTTTGAAACGCGATGCTGTCGATCACAGCGATGATATCCACGATCTTGCGCGAGCTCGCTTTAATCGACCCCATCGTATCGACAACCTGATGCACGACTTCGCCGCCTTTAATCGCGCTATTCGAAGTCGTTAACACCAATTGATTGGCGCGACCTGCATTGTCGGCGTTCTCTTTCACGGCGCTGGTGATCTGTTGCATCGATGCCGCCGTGCCGCGCAACGATTCCGCTTGACTGCTGGTGCGATCGGCCATGGCCGAATTGTCGCGATTAATTTGCGACGATGTGCCGGCTACCGTGGTCGTGCCGATGCGCACATCGCTGACCACTTTAAAGAACAATTCGCGCAGACCCTCGATCGCCAACATCAACTCGCCGAACTCATCGTCCCGGTTATCGGCGTAGTTAAAGTTGTCGGCATAGTTGGTGGTGAGATCGCCTTGGGTAATTTGACGAGCGGCCGCAATTGCGCGCCGCAGCGGCGCGATGACGCTGCGCATCAGCCACCATGCCGTGACTGCGGCAATCGCAATGGCGAACAAACCCGCGATGGCGATCGTACCGCGCGCACCGCCCTGCGTCGCCGCGAACGCGACTACCGTGTTGATTGCCACCAATGCCAGAATCGATCCAAAACCGAGCAACAATCTGGCATTGAGCGTGAGATTGCCGAAACTCATGATTGATGTGCGTACCGTTATTTCGACTTGATCCAAGTAAGAAAGCGCGCCCACCGAGCGAGGGCACGCATACCCGGTATCGGCGAACGATGAGCCGACTTGAGTGTATAGATCAGTTCATTCATGCTTTCCGCGAGGCAAAATGGCAGACTAGTACCTACCCCCGGGAATTCGCGTTCTTTCTCTCTCGTCTATGTACACGCAGTTTTTCGGCCTAAAAGAAAAGCCTTTCGCCATCACGCCCGATCCGCGTTATCTCTTCATGAGCGAGCGGCACGCGGAGGCGTTGGCGCATTTGATGTACGGCATCAACGAAGCCGGTGGCTTTGTGCAGCTCACCGGCGAGATCGGCGCGGGCAAAACAACGTTGGTCCGCGCACTGCTCGAACAACTGCCGCCGCACGCCGATGTCGCAGTGATATTGAATCCACGCGTGACCCCGCACGAATTGTTGTTGACCATCTGTCAGGAAATCGGCGTCACCGTGCCGGAACATTCGACCGATAGTTCCAAGGCGTTGGTCGATGCGTTGAACGAACACTTGCTTGCCGCACATGCCAAAGGCCGGCGCGTAATCGTGATCGTAGACGAAGCGCAAAACTTAAGTGTGGATACGTTGGAACAAGTTCGGTTGCTCACCAATCTCGAAACGGCGAGCGCCAAACTTTTGCAAATTATTTTGATCGGTCAACCGGAACTGCGCGATGTGTTAGCGACCAGCGGTCTTAAACAGTTGGCGCAACGCATCACCGGTCGTTATCACTTGGAGCCGCTGTCGCGCAGAGAATCCCTCGCGTATATCAAACATCGACTCAAGATCGCGGACGCGACCGTCGATATATTCACCGACCGCGCACTGCGTGAAGCGCATCGCGTGAGTCACGGCGTACCGCGCGTGATCAATGTCATTTGCGATCGCGCATTACTTGGCGCCTATAGCGAGGATCGACATCGTATCGATACGGCCTTGGTCCGTCGCGCCGCCGGCGAAGTGCTCGGTCGCACGCTCGCTCCCGGATGGATTGCATGGGCTGGTGGAGTGACGGCGGTAGCGGGAATTGCGATGTTGGCGTTCGCAGGCATTCTATTGCTCAATCGCCCGCCTCAATCGCCCGCTATTGTTTTGCAAGCGATTGCACCCTCCGTCGCAGCGACAATACCCGACGTTGCGCAGCGCGAACCTACGGCGTTAAATGTCGCGTCACTGTTGCAAACACCCACATCGACAACCGATACCGATCGCGCATTTGTCACCTTGCTTGCGCTATGGGGGGCGAAGCTCGAAGCAAACGATCAGCGACCTTGCGATCAAGCGGCTCGACAAGGATTGGAGTGCGTCTATCAAAAAGGATCGTGGGGACAGTTGCGCATGCTGAATCGTCCGGCGATCTTGACGCTGACCGATGATGCCGGCGCCGCGCATCGCGCCGTGTTGGTGAAACTCGCGGATGAGACGGCGCGAATCGATTTGGGCGATGGGACGCGCAACGTCACGCTTGCTTCGTTATCGCGATATTGGTTGGGCGATTATTTAATTGTGTGGCGACCCCAAGCGCTTGGCCAATCGCTCGGCCAACGTGTGCTCTCGCTCGGCATGCAAGGCAGTGAAATTCGGTCGTTACGAAACAATCTGGAATCCTTGCGCGGCGAAGCGAAACTCAAAGCCGACGAAACACCAGACTACTTCGACGAAGCACTCGCGCGCGATGTGCAAGCGTTTCAGCGCGAGCATCGTCTCACCGTCGACGGCATTGCCGGCGTGCAAACGCAGATCGTGCTCGATAGCATCGTCAACGCCGCCAACGCGCCGCGACTGCTCGATTCCGTTGAAACGGGAGCCGGCGTGCAAAACGACAACGGGAGAAAATCCTCGTGAGTTTTATTCTCGATGCCTTGCGAAAATCCGAACATGCGCGACAACATCTGGGTGGCGCTACATTGGCGGAGCTGCCGCTGGGTCGTCGCACTCGTGGACAACCCTGGTGGGTCTATGCGCTGGCCGCATTGTTAGTCGTCAATTTGAGTGTGCTTATGATGGTGCTGCTACGGAACGAAAAACAATCGACGAGCATCGTGCAATCGCCGCCGCCGATGGCAACACCGATTGCACCGGCTGCGGCCCCGACCATGGTTCCATCGACTCCATCGATGCTCCTATCTACGACACCACCAGCGACACCACCGACGCTGGCAGATGAAGCGACACCACCCGCCGAAGTCGAATACGAAACCGTCCCACGCAGCGAATCGCCATTGGCGTTTGCATCGACAAGCAATGTACCCGATGGTCCAGCATTAGTTCGTCGCCTCGATAACACCAACACCGCGACGCAAGCCATTCCGATGGCCACGACAACAAATGGATTTCCGGTACTGCACATCGACATGCACGTTTACGCAATAAACGCCAAAGACCGATTTGTAATTATCAACATGCATAAGTATGTCGAAGGCGACACACTCACCGAAGGCCCGGAGATCGACGAGATCACGCCGGATGGCGTTACGCTCTTTTACAAGGGCCAGAAACTAAGTCTGCCGAGGCCGTAGCGGATTCGGCGTTGGGCCGCAATTGCCGATTACTACATCCATGTGGGTCATAGCTATGGATTGAAGGAAGAGCAAGCGAGACATGCTCATAACGTCGTTAGCACCGCGATAGGTTTGGCGCGCATACACCGTGTCTTGATAACAACAACCGCCAATGTCTTGAATAGCCATCATGAAACCGCTCGCGCCAAACCGCCCTGTGAGAAATGCGGGTTAAGTGCCATTCGTGGATGGCCGACGTAATCAGCACCTTGTTGACATCGTTGTAAGTTTGGCACTGTTTGTGTTTGAGAGTGATAGGGGGAATCAGTACCCGTTTAAGTCATTGCACCGCAGCGATGCGGACTTGTCATCTCACGGTCATCGACAGGAAAGAGAATTCAGTTGACAGTGTTTTCCGAATGTGCGATTTTTTCACCCAACGGCGAATGCTTCGACGCTAATTCCATTGAGGACACGGGGCTTCGATACTGTTGAAGGAGTCAAGGGCTCCTATGTAGAACGAAGGGTGGGAATGGAGTGCAAGGGAGCTTGCATCCGCAATCTTTCCCGACAATTTCTTTCTCTCGGACTTGGCACCTTTTGCGCCAAGCACTCTATTGGCTTGACCAGCATTGCATTGACTGCGAATTAAGAAGATCTGATTGCGATAAAGATGGGACAGCGAACGCATTGAAAACCGTACCCAGAGGGACAGAAGATGGGCGATACAGTCACAGTTAAATTGGAGTTTTCAAATAGGGAGTGGAAGAGCGCATCGCAATCAACCTGTCGGCCCTATGCCCCCACTCGGTCTGTCGGTGCGCGCTTTGCGATGATTCGCGGATTCGCCGCGGTCCTGGGTTGCTTGGGGCTGATCGACGTTGCGCAAGCAGCAATTGGCTACGTCCAAGGAACCTATGCCTCTATCAATCCGGCGTCATCGGTGACGGTGACCTACGGCAATGCGCAACAAGTAGGCGACCTCAATGTCGTCATCGTCGGGTGGTACGACTCGACCTCCGATGTGGCCTCGGTGGTGGACAGCCAAGGGAACAATTATGTGCGCGCCGTTGGGCCGACGAAGTATCCCGACATCGCGACGCAATATATTTACTATGCCAAAAACATTGTCGCGGTAGCGCCGGCCTCGAATTCCGTCACGGTCACCTTCACGAATAGCGTGAGCTACGCGGATGTACGCGTTGCCGAGTACAGCGGCATCGATGCCGTCGATCCCTTGGACATCGGGTCCGGTGACAGCGGTAGTAGCAATGACATGAGTAGTGGTTTTGCCACGACCGCGAACGCCAACGATCTTCTGGTCGGCGGCAATTTCATTTGCTCCAATACCGACGGCGTGGGCACAGGTTACACGCAGCGCATGATCACGTTGTTCTCGCAGATTGTCGCGGATCGGGCCGCGACTACCGCCGGAAGCTATGATGCTTCGGCCCATCAAGATAGCGCGTGTTGGTGGGTGATGCAGATGGCGGCGTTCAGGGCAGCGACGACTGGAGGCGGCGATACGGAAGCGCCCACGGCGCCGTCGGGGTTGGGCGCCATTGCCGCATCGAGTACACAAATAAATTTGAGTTGGACGGCATCGACCGACAATGTGAGCGTGACGGGATACAAAATCGAACGCTGCCAAGGAGCGGGTTGTTCGACGTTTACGCAGATTGCGACACCAACGGGAACGACCTATAGCGATACCGGACTCACGGCATCCACCAGCTACACCTATCGCGTGCGCGCTACCGACGCGGCGGGCAATTTCAGCCCGTATTCGAGCACTGCGAGCGCGACCACATTAGCAGCGCCGGATACAACAGCGCCGACGCCACCCTCCGGTTTAGGCGCCACGGCCATATCCGGCACGCAGATCAATTTAAGTTGGACGGCCTCAACCGACAACGTCGCGGTCACCACTTACTTACTCGAACGCTGTCAAGGTCCAAGTTGCACGACCTTCGCCCAGATCGCAGCGCCCTCGACCACGACCTATAGCGATACAGCTCTGACGGCCGCAACGAGTTACACCTATCGCGTCCGCGCCACCGATGCGGCGAGTAACTCGAGTCTCTACTCCAACATCGCCACCGCGGCCACGCAATATGCAGGCCCCATCACCTTCAGCTACATCTACGACAACTTAGGCCGTATCACCCACGTAAGTGGGTCCGACGGCTCTAGCATTGATTATCAATACGACGCCAATGGAAATGTCACTGTGATTAAGCGGCAGTAAATAGAGTTAATACGTGATCGCTACGTTTCCGGCGAAGAACGCAAAATGAAATCGGCTAACACGCGTAAATCATATGGTAGACCGACTGGGGAGAAAGCACAGATGTTTGGCCAATCGATTCAAGAATTGAACACTCTACCGGCAACACTCGAGGAGTAGTGTATGAAGCGGTTTTCTGTTTTCACTTGCATCAGCGGTGTTGATTTGCGCGAATTGGCGGGCGCGCTCGTCAAGAATGTCTGCGGTCGTTTCAATGCGACTGAAATGGCAGTGCGAGCGCTTACCGTGTGCGCCCTTCTGTCCGCATCGGCTAGTCATGCTTGGGATGTATGTGGCGCGCCTGGTGTTGACAATCAAGGAAATCAACCAAATCAAACGACGCCGGAAGCGCTCTGCACTTTCGATGTTGGGCCCTCCCAACCAATCAATATCATGCCTTTATACGTACTCGGTGGTGGGGGGACTGGAATTACATTTTCATGCGTACTCAACAACAACACCTCCTCAAACGGTCGAGTGGTGCTTGTTGGTTCAGGGTGTGGCAAAGGCCCGTGCCCATCTGGCTCGTACGCTAATTCGGAGACGGGGCAATGTGGTCCAGTCAGTGAAAAAAACAAAGGCCCAAAAAACTGTGCTGGCAACCCCATTAATGTCGGTTGGGGCAATAAATTTCAAAGTGAAACTGATTACGGTTCGCCACGGCGTACTGGGTTACAACTAACGCGGTACTACAACAGCATGGGGTTCACCGGACCTGCTTCACGCCCGGGCATCCTTCCTTGGGGTCCACGATGGAGTGATCGTTACCAACGAACTATGCAGCCCGTGAATGGCGTGACAACGGTCTGGCGTCCCAATGGCCAAACGTTCAGTTTCGTTTACAACTCCGCTACACGAATTTGGCAGCCCGATGCGGACATAGCATCCGCAGTGACCACGTTACCGAATGGGTCTTTCATTTTTACCGACGCCGAGTCCGGTGAAGTTGAAACCTATGATGGTTCTTCATTTGCCTTGAGATCAATTATGGCACGTGGTGGCTATACAGAAATACTCACGTATAGCGATGGAACAGGCGGCCCAAATGGCGGCTACATACTAGATTCATCATGGAACCGCACTACAGCGGTGTTACCTCCGCTCTATTTGATTCGAGTGGCAGACAGTTTTGGCCGATCCCTGAATTTTGGCTATGACGTCAACGGCTATCTCACGCAAATGATTGATCCCAGTGGTGGCATTTATCATTACGTATTCGATGGCAATGGCAATATAACGAAGGTCACCTACCCGAATGGCAACTCTCGCACTTATATATATAACGAATCAGCCGATACTGCGGGCATCAATCTCCCCAATGCGTTGACCGGTATCCTCGACGAAAATGGCGGACGATTTGCAACCTTCCAATACGATACGCAAGGTCGTGCGATCTCCACCGAGCATGCGATCGGCATCGAAAAGGTTTCCGTTGCCTATGCTACAGACGCCACTGGCAACGTCTCCTCTTCGGCCGTCACGGATGCACTGAACATGACGCGAACTTATTCCTTTACTAATATTCTCGGCGTAGCAAGAAATACAGGTGTTTCTCAGGCCTGTTCTACGTGCGGTGGTTCGGCGTCGCAGAATATAACGTACGATACCAACGGCAACATCGCTAGTCGCACGGACTTTAATGGCGGCACTACAACCAATGTTTACGACCCCATCCGCAATCTCGAAACCTCCCGCACCGAAGCCTCCGGCACCACCAAAGCTCGCACCATCACCACGCAGTGGCACGCAACGTATCGATTGCCCACGTTGATCACCGAGCCGAACCGCACCACCTTACTTACCTACGATACGAGCGGCAATCTCCTGACCCGAACGATCACCGATCCGGCGAGCAGTACCGCGCGCACTTGGACGTACACCTACACCGGCTTCGGCCAAGTGTTGACGGCGGATGGTCCGCGCACCGATGTCTCGGACGTCACGACCTATACGTATTACACCTGCACCACCGGCTACGAGTGCGGTCAGGTTCAAACGGTCACGGATGCGCTTGGACACGTCACCACCTTCAACAGCTACAACGCCGCCGGCCAGCCGCTCACCATCACTGATCCTAACGGTGTCGTCACAACGCTGACCTACGATGTGCGGCAGCGATTAACGTCCCGCGCTGTGAACGGGGAGGTGACCTCGTTCTCGTACTACCCCACGGGTCTTCTGCAGAAAGTGACGCTGCCCGATGGCTCGTTCCTTTTGTATACCTATGACGCCGCGCATCGCCTCATTGAGATCGGTGACGCCAATGGCAATCGCATCGTCTACACCCTCGACGCCATGGGCAATCGCACGGCGGAGAATCTCTATGACCCGACGAGCGCCTTGGCCCGCACACATAGTCGCGCCTTCAATAGCTTGAGTCAGCTGTATCAAGACATCAACGCCGCCAACACCGCCGCGGTCACGACGACGTTCGCCTACGACAACAACGGCAATCAAACGACGACCAACGCGCCCTTGGGCCGCAACAGTGCGAATGTGTTCGATGAACTCAATCGCTTAACGCAAGTGACCGACCCGGCGAGCGGCATCACGCACTACCGCTACGATGCGAATGACAATCTAACCAAAGTCACCGATCCGCGGAGTCTTTCCACGGTCTACACCTACGACAACCTAGGCGACCTCACGCAACAGGTGAGTCCCGATACCGGCACGAGCACGAACACCTTCGACAGCGCCGGGAACGTAAAAACCAGCACCGATGCGCGCAGTCAATCGGTGATTTACAGCTACGACGCACTCAACCGCGTGACGAACGCGAGCTACTCCGATCAGACCCTCACCTACACCTACGACAGCGGCGCCAACAGCACCGGCCGCTTAACCCAAG
>JAYTQU010000295.1:0-30779 GCA_043746555.1 Pseudomonadota bacterium
TGACCAGGATAAAGCGCAACGGCAAAGTTAGGGCGACTGCTTAGCTTGTCGACAGCGTCGACTGGCGTGTAAGTCGGCGCGAAAATGTTACTGGTCTGCGCAACCAGATAGCCGCCTGCCGAAAAGCCGATCACTCCAATCTTGTTTGGATCGATGCTCAATTCCTTCGCCTTCGACCGAACAAGCTTGATTGTTCTTTGCGCGTCCTGAAGCGCGCGAGGAATCTTCGGCGTGATCATGCATTTGCAATCCTCATCCCTGTAGTGATTACTCTTGGGAACGCGGTACTTGAGTAGTACGCAGGTGATGCCGCGCGATGACAGCCAGTCGCAGATCTCCGTGCCTTCGGAATCCATGGCAAGAAACGTGAAACCGCCGCCGGGAAACACCACCACTGCTGCCTCGGTATTCCGACCCTTCGCCGCGTACACCATCATCGTCGGGTTGCTGACATCGTTAGCTCTCGGCCACCACTCGCGTCCCGCGGGAGGACCGACAGACTCCGGTTTCGGATTGGGTATCGCATCGGGTACCGCGCCAGGCCATATAGGAATTTGTTTAAGTCCGCGAGGCGGCTGCCATATGCCGATCCTGGGACCTGCTTGTTGCTGATCCGATGCTTGATCTGATTTTGAAAGGGCCGTTTTCGCGTCGGCAGACTGGGCCTCAAGATGCGCCATGATCGACAATCCGAAGACATAAACAAGTGACAACCACGATTGGCGATTCATTAGACACTCCACGAAGCCAGCTTTGACGATGAGTATATTTTAGGATTGTGGCGAATTATGGCGCTGCGGATCAGCGTGGTTTCGAGGGCATTTTCTCAGCTACTTTCAGAGCAGCAGCCGCATACGAATCAACAGGAGTCAGTATGCAATGGCCATTGTGATTGCTCAAAGGTTGCGTGAAGCACGAAGCGTGCCTTAACGTTCGGTTACTTCACGGAGATACCAGCAATGCTGCGCTTCAAATGGAAATCGACGCAACGAAGATACTGGTCGTCGTTTTCGATCTCCAATTTACGGGCTAAAATGTAGATATCCTTATGGAGCGCAACTTATCTGCAAACGCTTAATTGCGGCCAGAGTTGTGATAGGTGGAAGAAAGGAGGGGGGCGATGGTCAAAACTCAATAGCGCAGCCGGGTCAACGCGGCCAAATTCGATATTCCTTGACCGTCATTGTCACCGCTCGAATTCTGCGACTGTCCGCTTTTCCATTTTTTAACGTTAGGTAACGGGGAGCCTCAATGACCGCACGGGCCTTTTTTAGCAAATTCTCGATTCGTCAACATTCCGCCAATCGCGGTTGCTGCAGTTGCAGATCACGGTGAATGTACGACAAAGCTGGTCGGTGGTTTTTGCAATGACCGGTGACGGGATTGGCTATGCGTACATTGTTGAACTCGACGATTGGGTACCGGAAAAAAATAGGGATGTTTGATTGGCGAACAGCGCGCTGCTGCGTTCATGATGGAGTCGTCGAATCGACGCCGACAATCAATGTTATTGCGTCGCGATATCGATACGGCGGTATTTTAAGATTGCTCGGTGCCGGCACGTCTTTGCAGACGCGGCCCGCTAAATCGAATTTCGAGCCGTGGCAAGGACAATAGAACCCGCCGGGCCAACTCGCCCCCAAATCCCGATCGCCGGGTTGAAAACGCGCCATTGGCGCGCACCCCAAATGCGTGCACACGCCGATCACGACGAGATATTCCGGCTTGATGGAACGAACTTCGTTTTTTGCGTACTCGGGCTGCTGATCGGTGTTGTTCGAATTGGGGTCGCGCAACATGGCGGCGTCCCGATCCAGAGTGGCCAACATTTGAGCGGTTCGATTCACTATGTAGATGGGTTGACCGCGCCATTCGACTCTCATCATCGCACCGGCTTCCAGCTTTCCGATATCGACCTCGACCGGTCCACCCAATGCACGCGCTTGGGCACTTGGCTCCCACGATTTCAAAAACGGTATCGCGGTAGCAACAACGCCGATCAGCCCGATGGTCGAGGTGGTAATGATCAAGAAACGATGCTTGGCGTAGTCAATCTGTTCCTCGATTTGAGAACTAGCGTTCATTGGTAAACCTAGCGGAACGTCCACAGCGTTGCAAGGTCGCGCCATTTCGAATCTTGACCGACGGCGTTGAAGGTTTGTCGCGCGAGCGCTTTGCGCCCGGTTTTTAGATAAGCGATGCCGAGACTGATCCTTGCATCGTCTTTATTTTGTGCGTTGGCCGCGCGCAATGCACGTTTAAGCGCGGCAATTGCTTCAGCGTATCGGCCTTCGCTCAGGAACAGCCGACCGAACTTCAGGTCGTCTCCGCTGTTAACGTCGCTGCTCCCCTCCTTGGCGAATCTCGTGACCTCGGCGTGGCTAACAGTCGCTCGTTGTTTCGCATCTTCGAGTAGACGTTTGTACCGACCCGGCAACGATTCTCCGTTTTCAAAAACACCTTGTTTCATACCGAGTTCGATCACGCGTCGCGCTTCGGCGGGCAAACCGGCGTCCAGTGCTTCAAGCGCCAATTCCTCATAGCGATCGGCTCCGTTTAGAATGCCTAGATCCAGCATCAATCGGTGATAGCCAAATAATACTCGCTCGTCGGAGGCTTCGCGCAAGCGTCGATCGAGCAACGCTTTCCAATCGTCCTTCTTCCCATAGTAGCGAACGAGTTGTTCGAGTGTGCTTGCGGTGTTACGACTGTCGCCTAATTGAAAATAGGAGCTATCGATTATTCGCAACCAGCTTTCCTTTGGAGTTTTCCCTTCGTGTTCGACTACGGCCACCGCTCTATTCATGATCACGACCGCTTTCCGATAATCCTTCAACCTGAAATACGACTCGCCCAACATTCCCAACATGTCTTGTCGATCGGGATGATTGTCGAGATACCGCTCGGACCACGCGGCGGCCTTCTCGTACTTATTCAGCCGGAAATACATTTCAGCAAGCGCTTTAATTCGAACACTGATGTCACGCTCCGACAGCGAGTTCGATATTGGCGAGTTGAGCAAACGCTCATAAATCACCACGGCCTCGTTGAGTTTGTTCTGGCGATACAACACGTACGCAAGGAGTTCGTCGATTCCGTATTGCTCTTGCGGGGTTTTATTCGCCACGGCTTGCGCTTGTTTGAGCTTTTCGAGCGCGATGGTCCAGTGGGCTTTGCGAACCGCTTGCTGCGCCGCTTGCAGGGGTTTTGCCACTGCGGGATTGACGATCGAAACTGCGGAATGCTCCGTAGCCGCGACGGTAATTGGCACCGCCATTAGCGACCCCGCCAAGATTCCGATCGTCAACCGGAATATTGCTGTAGGGCGCTTCGTATTGGTCAGCACGCTTACCTCACGTATCAAATTGCCTTTTGGCGTAACAGGCATTCGATCGAATCGGAGTTATCGGCTATGAGACTTCCGAGAAAAGCATTTGTTCGCGGGAAGTGTCAGAGCGATATAACTGTAACGTCGAATACTTAAGTAAGCATTGAGCGATTGTAGAAGTAGTGAGAGAACGATTTAAATTACCGAAAAAAATGGCCGGTTCCGAGTCGGAACCGGCCGAGTGGGGGGATCGTAAAAGAGAATTCGTGATTGAGGTTAACGCTTTGAAGCAACACGCCTCGGCAGCTAGCCGACCGTGACCGGAACGAATATGCGCGTATTGCCGCGTTGCACGAGCAAAGCGATGTGATGATTCGCTTTGTCGACGATGCGGTTCAGTTCCGCAGCGCTTTTCACCGGTGTGCCGTTGGCGGAGAGTACGATGTCGCCGGATTGAATGCCGGCGTCGGCCGCCGCGCCGCTGGAATCTTCGACCAACAAGCCGCCCGGGTCATTGGATTGGGCGTTGGCCTGTTCGCGTTCCTCGGGCGAGAGCGGACGCACGGCGATGCCGAGCTTGCCATGTCTGCCGCCGTTCGCGTCGTTGGACGCCACATTTTCGGCGTTCATGTTGCCGAGTTTGACGTCGATCGTTTGTTCGCTGCGATCGCGCCACACTTTCACTTTGACCGTTGTGCCGGGCTTGCTCTGTGCAATCATCATCGGCAACTCCAACGATTGCGCAATCGCTTTGCCGTTCACCGCTAAAATCACATCGCCGGATTTCATTCCCGCGTGACCGGCTGGGCCTTCGGCATCCACCGACGCAACGAGCGCTCCTTTCGGTTTATCGAGACCGAAGGTGTCGGCGAGCGCTTGATTTACCTCTTGAATCGTCACGCCTAGCTTGCCATGTTCAACATGACCATGCGCTTGTATCTGATGACTTACATCCATGGCGACATCGATCGGTATGGCGAACGCCAGGCCTTGATAACCGCCGGTCTGGGAATAGATTTGCGAATTGATGCCGACGACTTCGCCGCTCAAATTAAATAGCGGTCCACCGGAATTACCGGGGTTGATCGGCACATCGGTTTGAATGAAGGGCACGTAGCCGCTGTTGGGCAACGCCCGTTGTTTCGCGCTGACGATGCCGGCCGTCACGGAGTTATCGAACCCAAACGGAGCGCCTATCGCCACAACCCACTGACCGACTTTGAGATCGGTGTCGCGACCGAGACGCACGATTGGTAAATTCTTTGCGTCGATCTTGATCACCGCTACATCGCTTTGCTTGTCGCTGCCGAGCACTTTTGCCGTGAACTCGCGTTTGTCGGTGAGCTTCACCGTGACTTGTTGCGCGTCGTCGACGACATGCGCGTTGGTTAAGATGACGCCGTCGGAGCTCACGATAAATCCGGAGCCCTCGCCGTGAGTTGGCATGTTGCGCGGACTAACGTTGGGGAAGCCACGGAAGAATTGGCTAAACGGATCGTTGGGCGCGAAGCCAAAATTGCGCGGATTAAATGCCGTCTTGGTGTGACCCGTGACAGCGATGTTCACGACTGCGGGGCCGTATCGATCGACCAGTGCGGTAAAGTCCGGCAACGCCATCGATGGTTGAGCCGGTGCGGGTTGAGTGGCCGCGGAACCGGCCGACTGAACCGACGTAGCGGGTGCGGCAATCGTTGCTGCGTGCGCGTAGCGATCCATAAACCATCCGCTCGGCACGCCGAATACCGCCGCGCCGATTAACGCGGCAGCCGACAGGGATAACACGGATTTCTTGGTAATGTTCATGATTGCACCTCACACCTCGCCATGAATTCGGATTGGATGCGATGAACATTATCGACCGTTCCTTAAGTCAACCTTAAGACGGCGGTCTATGAGAAAGTCGCCCTTCCCACGTGCGTCGATTCGGCGTTGAACGAAACAGTGACGGTCAATCCGTGCGTGTTCGGTGCGTCGTCCAGTCGAACCTTTGCGCCGTGTTGCTCGGCCACCGATTTAACGATCGCGAGTCCCAAGCCGCTGCCGCCCACTTCGCCGCCGCCGATATCGCTGCCGCTTAGTCGATTATCGGCGGCGCGATAAAATCGTTCGAACACGCGCGCACGTTCCGACTCGGGAATTCCAGGGCCATTATCGATCACGCGCAATACTCCGGCGCGTTGTTCCACTGCCAGCGACACGTCGACTCGACCGCCATCCGGCGCATAGTGAATGGCGTTGTCGATCAAATTACCGACCAACGCGCGCAACGCCGACGCATCGCCTTGCAAGCAGTAAGGCGTTGCGGACGTAACGCCGAGATCGATGCGACGCGCATCGGCCAACACGATTTTTTCCGCAACAACCTCGCGCAGCAAGTCGTCCAATTGCACTTGAATTGCCGTTGCTTGCCGACGCGGACTGATCCTCGCCAACGATAAGAGTTGTTCGACCAACCGCCCCGCGCGCGCAACGCCCGCGCTCAATTGCTGTTCCGCCGCGGTTCGCTCGGCGCGGTTTTGCGTCGCCAAAAGCGCCGACAATTGCAAGCGCAACGCCGTCAACGGCGTTCGCAATTCGTGCGCAGCGTCGGCAATAAATGCTTGTTCGCGATCCAGCGTGGCGGCCAAGCGACTCAACAAGTCGTTAAAGGAAGTTACCAACGGTCGCAATTCTTCCGATAAATTGTCCACAGAAATTGCTTGCAAAGACGTGGCCGATCGCGCCGCTAATTCGTCGGCCAAGCGATGCACCGGACGCAGGGTGTGCGGTACCACCACCAACACGATCAACGCCAACACCGGCACGACGATCAAAAACGGCAATAGCGTTCGCGTCGCAAGTCGCGCCGCTTGATCACGTCGCACCTGCATCGGTTGCGCCACTTGAATCACGTAACCGCGCGTTTCGACGCCATAGGCGCGCCATTCTCCGGCACCGGTTTTCACCGTCGAAAATTCCAACGCGGTTAAATCCGGCAAGCTTGCGTGCGGCTGAGATTGATAGGCAAGCACGCCGTTCGCGCTCCACACTTGGACGACGAAATCGTACGCGTTCGCTTCGGCTTCGACTTGATTCGATGCGGCCTCGAACGCCTGATCGCGCAGCACCAACGCCGTTTGTCGCAGGTGATAGTCGAAAAACCCATCGGCTTCCGCCAGTGCGTTGCGATAGATGACGACCGCGCCGATAACGCCTGCGGTTAGGATCGCCGACAAGAGCCAAACGGATAACGTGCGGCGAATTGATTTCATGAGACGCTATTTTGCGGGCGTTGCTGTGTAATCGTCACTATGAATTCATCACTCTGTAGTCGTCATTAAGCACTCATCACTGGGCACTCATCACTGGGTACTCATCACTGTGCAGTTGTCATGGCATAGCCGACGCCGCGCACAGTACGAATGAGTTCGTGCCCCAATTTTTTACGCAACGCGTGGATGTGTACTTCCAACGCGTTGCTTTCCACTTCTCCGCTCCAGCCATAAAGACGATCTTCCAATTGTCGGCGCGATAGCACGGCGCCGGGTCGTTCGAGTAGCGCGGCGAGAATGGCGAATTCGCGCGGGGATAGCGGAACATCCACGCCCTCGCAACTAACTTGGTGCGTAGTGAGATTAACGACGAGATCGCCATGCTTAATCGACGAGTCGGCGCGCCCGGCACGGCGGCGTACGACAGCGCGAATGCGCGCCGCAAGTTCCGCGAGATCGAAGGGTTTGACGAGATAGTCGTCGGCACCGGCATCCAGTCCCGCGATCTTATCGGCGATGGCGTCGCGCGCTGTGAGTATCAGCACGGGGGTCGCATCGCCCGCGGCGCGTAAATCCGTCAGCACCTGCAATCCGTCCTTGCGCGGCAGTCCCAAATCCAACACCACTAAATCGAACTTATCGGTGATGAGTGCAGCGGACGCGGCTGCGCCGTCGCGCACCCAGTCGATGGCATGTCCGGCGCGTTGCAGCCCGTCGCGGGCTGCGGTGCCGATCATCGCATCGTCTTCCACCAATAAAAGTCGCATGCGGTTGACCTTGAGGTTTCACTAACAAAGATAACTGCCGCCCGCAGCGTGAAAAGATGAACCGAGTTCGGCATACGCAGCGGCAGCGAACAACGTCACGACCGCGTTCAATAAAAATGCGAGCAACAATCCTGGACCTGCGATGTCCGCGGCAATGACGGTCAACACAAAAATCCCGGCGCCGATCATCGCACCTACGCCAATCATGATCGTATCGAAGAGCCGCATTTCGCGGCTCAAGCGAACTTCCGACACTGTTGGCGGCGGCGCGAATTCCAACGACGTTTGCGATGTGTTCATGAAGAGCGAGATCTTGATTGTTGGTACTGAACCGGCGCGCCGCGATGAAGTATAGATGTTCCGGATCGATGTTTACCAAGCCGAAGTTTAACGGCGCCGCATGACGATTTGCGGGTCGCACGCAACCGTTCGCGAGCGGTTACGATCCGGTGGGAGCGGGGCTGGTCGGTTTGGCTTCTGGGAGTTTTGTTCCGTGGGGTGCTGCTTCGATAGGCTTTGCTTCCGGCGGGGTGATCTCCGGAGTGGACGCTGTATTCCCAGGAGTTTCATGTGTCGCCTTAAAGGCTGGTGGACGCGCCGCTCTGGACTGTGACCGCCATGGATGGCGGAAATACCGGAAACGCAGGAGCGGTTTCTGGTGAAATTCATAGCTGGCCGGTGATCGTTCCCGGCGACACCGGCATTTCCCACATCCAGGTGGGTCATAGCTATGGATTGAAGGAAGAGCAAGCGAGACATGCTCATAACTTCGTTAGACCCGTGTTAGGTTTGGCGCGCTTACACCGTGTGTTATTGACATGATCTTGTAACTTCATGAAACACTCCAACAAGGTACTCGCGCCAAACCGCCCTGTGAGAAATGCGGGCTGATATTAGCGGATCGCCGATCAGGCGCTACCAAAGCGCTTGTTATGGGCGAGCACGGGAACCAAGAATCCGAAGAACTATAGCGATGCGAGAGATGCTGCCGGCGTCGCCAACCAAATCTTTTGTGTCGGATAAGCAAACTCGATTTTGCGTCGTTCGAAGGCTTCGAGAATACGAAAATTAATGTTCTGTTGAATGTCCATAAACCGATTGTAATCGGCGGACTTCACGTAATAGACCGTTTCGTAATCCAGCGAGGCGGGTCCGAACTTGGCAAAGTGACAGCGATCGAAACGCACATTGTCCTGCGCGACGACGATTTCGCGGATCATTGTAGGAATGGCTTCAACCAGCGCACGCGGCGTTTCGTAGGTGACGCCGATGCCGAATAAAACGCGCCGCTCTTGCATGCGTCCGTAGTTGCGTACGCGGCTCGATAGCAAGTCGGCGTTCGAGATCACGATTTGCTCGCCGCTTAAACTGCGCAACCGCGTGCTTTTGATGCCGATGTATTCGACACTGCCGAGATAGTCGCCGATGCTCAAAAAATCGCCCACAACGAAGGGTTTGTCGAGCGCGATCGACAGCGACGCGAGTAGATCGCCGAGTACGTTTTGTACCGCCAATGCAACGGCGATGCCGCCGATGCCGAGTCCTGCCACCAAGGTGGTAACGTTAATGCCTAAATTGTCGAGCGTGAGCAGTAAGACAACCGACCAGATCAAGGCTCGGACCACGACAGCGATGATGCTTAGCGTTCCCGCTGCCGCACGATCCGAGGCGGTGCTGCGTTTGCGTTTCAAATCGATCCACGCGAGCGCCGCGGTGGAGGCCCAAATACCCACTTGCCAGAAGCACGCGATCACCAACACGGTTCGCGCGATGCGATCCACTTTCGGCGTGGTATCGAGAATGGTGAGCGCAACGTACAAACCGAAGACGATCAAGAAAAGCGAAGCGGTGCGCGAAATAACTTGCAGCGGCACCTCCATGATTTCCGGCGCCTCGGTTTTCGCCATTTGGTGGTAGTGTGTGCGCGCTACACGTCGCGCCAGCAGCAACGCAAGGATAACCAACAGCGCGGCGCCCAGCGCGATGGCCCAATTTCCCAAGCTATTTCCGTAAAGCAATCGGTCAAGCGTATCGAATACCGATTTCATCGTCTCTCCGCAAAATTATTTTCGCTCGCAGGATTTGCGGCGCGTCAAGAAGAAACCGTAACGAACTTAGCGGCTGCGGTCAACTGGTCGGGGCAAGAGTCGCGAACTCAGCGCTCACCGCGGCAGCCGAGGAGTTTTTGTGCAGTCCACGCGGCCCCTTGCTTCACGGTCTGCTGTCCAGGATGTTCGCTGTCGCCAAACGTCGTGTATAACCATGCAACATCCGGCAGCGATCCATTCGCCACGTCGGAAAAATAGTTGTCGCACAAGGTGTATTGCCGTGTCAACGCTTAGTACGCCGGAATGTCGCTCGCAAGATATTGCTTTTTGGTTCCGCCGGTCGCTTGATCTTCGAGCCACGCGCCGCGATCGTGGCCCTGATCGGGATGCGGATCTTTCGCGTGCGGTAGTGCTTTTCCTTTAACTTTCGATGAGACAAGGAAGTGCGAAGCACGAGTCGAAGAGCCGGCGGCAAGTTGCGGGATGGAGCCCGACGAGTCACCGCTTCGCGGGACGGCCGCGCTCAATGGATATTAGGATGGATATTAGGATGGAAATTAGGATGGAAATTAGGATTTGAATTGTTGTTTTGGCAACAGGTTTGGATGCCTGCTGGGAAAAACCTTCCTAAAATTCAAATTCCTTCGCGGATCGTGTCTAAGTCGGATTTTCCAAACTGAATGTGGCGCTCTCGTCGTCATATGCGAACGCTTCGGCGTAGCGGGCGAGGCTCACGATGGCGCGCAAGGTTTGCTCTGCATCTGCTTCGCCCATGTGGTCTTCGAGTTCGTCGATAAAGCGGCTCTTTCGAGCGATGTGCGTTGCGCGTTCGTCGAGCACTCGGCGAATGTGCGCCGCAAGTGGCACGTAGTTGAGTAGCTGGCGCGAAAATATCTTCTTGCGCTCATCGAGCCCCGCCTTGGCAAACGCAAGACCCACGTCGGTCAATTTCAAATCGCCGCCTTCCAGTTCGGCGAACCGCATCATTTGCAGAGTTTCGGCCGCGGGGAACAGCTCGTCGATCTCCATTTGCAAATCGTGAGCGATCTTGGGCAAGTCGGCATTGCCGTGAAACGGCGGCGCGATGACGGCTTCCATCAACCCTGACAGGATATTCGACGAGACTCGCGGCAACACACTGCCGATTCCCAGACCCGGAAAGTTTTCGTGGCGTGCGCTCACGGTGCCGCCGACAGGTCGCGCCGTCATTTCCACGTAGATGCGTTCCACCATTTCGCGAAAGTTCGGATCGAGACGACTGCGCGGCTGCGGCAGGGTAACGCTCACCTCGGAAAGAATGCGGCCGGGATTGCTGCCGAACACCAAGATACGATCGCACATCAAAACGGCTTCTTCGATGTTATGCGTGACCAGCATCACTCCTTTAATGGGCATTTGCCCCTCCGACCACAAATCCAAGAAATCGGTGCGGAGTGTTTCGGCAGTGAGCACGTCGAGCGCCGAAAACGGTTCGTCCATCAGCAGAATATTCGGATGCACGACCAGCGCTCGTGCAAAGCCAACGCGCTGACGCATGCCGCCGGACAACTCGCGCGGGTAGGCCGATTCGAATCCGTCGAGGCCGATCAAGTCGATTGCTGCAAGCGAGCGGCGGCGTATTTCTTCTTTCTTCATGCGCTGAGCTTCAAGACCGAGCGCGACGTTTTCGAATACAGTGAGCCAAGGGAACAACGCAAAGCTTTGAAACACCATTGCGATACCGGCTGCAGGGCCATCTATCGATTGACCGAGATAACTCAACGTACCGGCGCTCGGTTGCGCAAGTCCGGCGATCAATCTGAGCAACGTTGATTTACCTGAACCCGAGCGTCCCAAGAGTCCGACGATTTGCCCTTCCGCCAAGCGTAGATTTACGCCATCGAGCACCAGCAGCTCCGCGCCGTCGGGCTTCGGAAACGATTTGCGGACGGCGGTTACATCGAGTAGCGGTGCGTCGGTCATCGGATAGTTCTCAAATAATTCCGTTACGTGAGGCGATATTTTCGTTCGGCGAAGTAATACATGGGTCGCCAAAAATAGCGATTGATCGTAACGACAAATAAACTCATGGTCGCGATACCGAGTGCGATGCGATGAAAATCGCCTGCCGCGGTCGCCTCTGCGATATACGCACCAAGACCGTGTGCTTTCACTTTCGTGTCGCCCCAGTTGGCAAGTTCCGCAACAATGGCTGCATTCCACGCACCTCCGGATGCGGTGATCGCGCCGGTTACGAAAAATGGGAAGACGCCGGGTAATGCAACTCTGCGCCACCAGAGCCAACCTCTGACGCCGAAGTTATCGGCGGCGTAACGCAATTCGCTCGGAATTGCCGACGCGCCCGCAATCACGTTGAACAAGATGTACCACTGCGTTCCCAAAATCATCAGCGGACTTAACCAGATGTCGGCGTGCAGCCGCCACGTCACAATACCGTATACCGCAATTGGGAAAAGTAGGTTGGCTGGAAACGCCGCAAGAAACTGCGCGATCGGTTGCACCACTTGCGCCACATTCGGCCGCATGCCAACCCACACTCCTATCGGAACCCAAAAAATGCTCGCCAATGCGATGAGCACGAATACTCGCAACATCGTGAGCAGTGCAAGACCGCTCACTTGCATGGCTTCGTTAAGAGTGGTACTTGCGATGAGTACATAGACGACGTGCCACAATCCCAAAATAAGCGCGATGACGACTAAAGCAATCCACGGCCAGTCGCGACGAACGCCGAGTGTTTGCGTTGCTCGTTGAACTTTAGAGACTGAAGCAGTTGTGCGGCGACTGGTCCACCGTACCAACGCATAAAATGCATTGGTTAACGCGCCGATAAGTCGCGAACGATGCAGCATCGTGAGCGCCCACGACTGCGGCGTGCGCACCGCGGGATCTTGCTCGACACGAAAACGGTCCACCCACGCGATCAGCGGCCGGAACAAGAGTTGATCGTAGGCCAAAATAACCACGAACATCGTAACGATGGCCCAGGCAATCGCAGTCAGATTGCGTTGTTGAATAGCGAGCGCGATATACGAGCCTACACCGGGCAGCGATACGGTGGTATGGCCAATACTAAAGGATTCGGAAGCGACCACGAAAAACCAACCGCCCGACATCGACATCATCATGTTCCAGACTAGCGACGGCAGACCGAAAGGCACCTCCAATTTCCAAAACCGCATCCACGGCGAGAGCTGAAACGATTCCGCGGCCTCGATGAGTTCGGTGGGCACCGTGCGCAACGACTGATAAAAACTAAACGCCATGTTCCAAGCCTGACTGGTGAAGATTGCGAATATGGTGACGAACTCCGCACCGAGTACTCGCCCGGGCGCCAACGACATGAAGAACACAATGGTGATGGAAATGAATCCCAGAATCGGCACCGATTGCAAGACATCGAGTATCGGCACCAATAATTTTCCGGCGCGCTCACTTTTCGCCGCCCACGTTGCGTAGCTGAGGGTGAATAGCAGCGATAGCGCCAACGCAGCGAACATTCGCAGCGTGGTGCGCGCCGCATACTCCGGAAGATGAACCAGATCCAGCGACAAAGGCGCGACGCTTAGTTTGGCTAGCGGTTCCAAAAGTCCGCGGCTAGCTTCGGCGAGAAAAACCACAACGCCGAGCACGACGACGATCGCCACGATGTCCCAACGCATCGCGGTATCGCGTACGAAAGCAAATGGTTCGGTGCGTTTGCGCAAGATTTGGTTACTCGCGATTAGCGCAAATAGCTTTTGACGATGCGGGCAACTTCTTTGAGGTCCCGTTCGCGTTGTGTGACCGAACCGCTGCGCGGTCCCAGGTGCTCGCGAAGATGCTCGCCGAATACATCCGACATCAATCCGGTGGCCGCGCCGCGTACCGCGGCAATCTGCTGAAGGATTGCCGTGCACTCCTTGTCGTCTTGTAACGCTCGTTCGAGCGCCGCAACCTGTCCTTGCATGCGGCGCACGCGCGCCAGCAGTCGGGGTTTGTCTCGCAACGTGTGGGCCATAGCGTTCTCCAGATCGCAATTTGAAAGCCGATCGTATTTCATCGATCGTACTTACAATACTGGGGTATAGTATAGCCAATTGCGGTCGCTATGGTGCGCGGTATCGAAATGACATCCTTGGAACAAGTTCGCGATTGGACTCACTCGCATGCCTTCGACGAATCCAATCCGCTGGCGGAAAAACGCACGCGATTGGTGGTTCTGCTGACGATTGTCATGATGACAATCGAATTGCTGGCGGGCTGGGCGTTTAATTCGATGGCATTGCTGGCGGACGGCTGGCACATGAGTTCGCATGCCATTGCTCTGGGACTTTCGGCCGCGGCTTATGCGTTGGCGAGGCGCTTGGCGACCGATGAGCGCTTTGCATTTGGAACCTGGAAGATCGAAATTCTCGGCGGCTATACGAGCGCAATTATTCTTGTGGGCGTGGCCTTATATATGGCCTACGAATCGATCTCTCGCCTGTTTGCGCCGGTCGCGATTCATTTCAACGAAGCCATCGTCATTGCGGCCCTCGGTTTGCTGGTTAACTTGGTTTCGGCGTGGCTGTTGGCCGGTGCGAGTGGGCATCAGCATGGACACGATCATCATGACCATTTACACGACAATCACGCGGCGCATCGTCATACGCAGCACCAGGATCTTAATTTGCGATCGGCCTTCGTGCATGTGGCCGCGGATGCGGCAACTTCCGTGCTTGCAATCACCGCGTTGCTAGGCGGCAAGTTGTTAGGCGCCACTTGGCTCGATCCGGTCATCGGATTGGTCGGCAGCATAGTCGTCGCCGCTTGGGCCGTTTCGTTGTTGCGCGACACCGGCAAAATTTTGCTCGATGCGGAAATGGATGCGCCGGTGGTAAACGAAATTCGCGACGCCGTGAAAGCTGCCGGCATTCCTGCGCAAATCCAGGACCTACATGTCTGGCGCGTCGGTAAAGGCAAATATGCCTGCTTGTTGAGTGTTGCCACCACCGTTCAGACGTCACCCGACGAAATTCGCGCATTGCTGGCGGTACATGAAGAGCTGGTGCATATCACTATCGAAGTGAATAACGTCGTTGCGCCGCAAAGCGTTACCGCGAGTTGAGCGAAATCCCATTTGATCGAGCCGCCGCGTTCTAGATTCGCTCGACGTCGCGGAAAAGAAGAGAAGCCACCGGCGTAAGAATCACCGGACAGACTACGTCGGATGCGCGATTCGGTCTTGGATCGCTAACAGTACGTCGTGTCGGGACACTTCGCCGAGCAACGTATTGCGCCATTGTCCTGGAGTAACGGGCAGTACCGTGACTTGTTCGCGCAAAAAGCCCTCCAGAGCGGCGCACAAGCTGATGTCCGGCGCCAGCGTAAATGTCACCGGGTCCGCCACGGACTCGACAGTGGCATTACCGTCCAGTTGTCCTTGTTCAATTCTTGCAAGCACGCGCCGAGGATCGAACCAAGATACGATATCCGTGTCTTCGACAACGTAAACGCGATCGAGCGGTCGCTTCGGGAGTTGGGCAAACATTTCTCGCAGGGTGATTTTCGGCGACACGGTTGCAGCGACGGGCTTGACCAACGCCTCGACGGTCTTGATTCGCCAGTCGTCACCGGCGTTTTCTTCGCGAGCGCGATTGAGCGAGGCGTGATAAATGGATTCGCCGCGACGATAGACCTTGGCGCTGTAGTGCGCGCTGACACAGGCCAACATCAATGGCAATACGATTTGATAGTCGAGCGTCATCTCGAACAACATGAGGATGGCGGTCAGCGGCGCATGCGTGGTCGCCGAGAGAAACGCTCCCATTCCCACCAGCGCGTAGGCCGGTGCCGCCGATGTAATGGTTGGCAATAGCTCGTGTAATGAACCGCCGAACAGCGAGCCTATGGCGCAGCCGATAAAAAGTGTTGGCGTGAACACGCCGCCCACTGCCCCCGAACCGACTGTTGCCGAAGTGGCAAGTACTTTCGATGCGAGCACGGCGACCAGCGTTAAGCCAATCAAATCGCCTTGCAGAATATTCCCGACGACGCTATAGCCGTTGCCCCAAACTTGCGGCATGAAAATGGAAATCACGCCAACCACAAATCCACCGATGGCCAACCGCCAGTAAGGCGCAAGCGCGAGGCGTTGAAAGCGAGTTTTGGAAAATTCGAGCAGCGCCAAAAAAGGCGGCGCGAGATGGCCGAGTACCACGCCAAGAATCACATAAAAAATGAGTTCCCAATTCGAAGCGAATTGCACATGCGGCACATTAAAGACGGGACCGTAGCCGAGAAAACGATGAATCGTCGCGTTAGCCGTGACCGATGCAACGACCAACGGTCCAAAACTTTCCATGGCTGTCGAGCCAAGCACAATTTCAGAAACGAACAGCGCGCCGGATATGGGCGCGTTATAGGCGGCCGCGATTCCGGCGGCGCCACCGCATGCCACCATGAGCCGCAATCGTGGAACCGGCGAGCGCGCCAAGAGCCCGATTTTCGATCCCAACATAGCTGCGAGCTGCACCATGGGGCCTTCGCGACCGATCGAACCACCCGAGCCAATCGTGAAGAGTGACGAGACGCTATTAATCAGCGTGGATCGTAAACTGATCTTGCCGTCGCCGACGATAACGGCTTCCATATAATCCACCGCGCGCGGCGAATTCAGCGCCCGACCCGCAAGGTGCAACACCAATCCAGCAAGGAGTCCGCCAACAATCGGCACCAGGGCTCGATGCCACCAGACCAGTCCCGTTGCTGCGTTCACCAAACTACTCGACTGTCCCGTAAACAGTAGTTCCAGCAGACGAATTCCTTCGCGAAAGATCACGCTGGCGATCGCGCCGAAAAAACCCACCAGCGCGGCCCAAAAGAACACGCCGGCCAGATCTTCGTGGCCGAAGAGCACAAGTCTCAAGCGAGTGATTAGCGACAGCGGCAGACGCGCTATTTCGCGCACTTGTTCGCGCATGCTAGGTTAGCTCCAATTCAATAGTTCGGAAATCGCGACTCCATTGCCATAAATGACGCCATGAATTTTGGCCCGCATTTCTGCTTTGAGTTGAAGTCATTGCGATACAGTTAGCGATGGAAACCCACTTCTGCCACGTCGTGCGCGATGCGATTGGACAGCTATTGTGATCATTCGATCTCCGACACGCAAAGCATTTAGCGTTTGATGGATGGGCTCCCAATGGCCAACTCCGACAAAACTCCCCGCGCCTAAAAGTTCGTCGCGAGGGTCAGTCCTCGCTTAACCTTGGCGGTCAACTATGTTGCCGGCCGCGCACGTGGCCGGCACCGTCCCCGAGCCGAACACATCGTCGCGCATATATATAGTGCGGAGCCGGTAGAACAGAAATTGTGGGAGGGTAATGCCAAGTTGTTTGCCGAGGATGAGGCCGACTCGGCTAGGTGCCGCAGGAGCGTCCGTGGAAAAGGCAAGTCGTGAACGTATTTGAAAGCTGCGTCGCTCCAATCACCGGCTCCGCATCCACGGCAAAAGCGCGATCGAGTGAGAGCGCCGTCGGTAGCGCGATCAGCGAGGCGGACGCGCGCTGAATGAATGCACGTCGCGTCGGATGGTGCATGACCGGCTCCATTGATAATTGTGTTAGAACTTATCGACCGCACGCGCTGCGGCGGTTAATTCATCGACGGCATTTGGAAGCAGCCAATGCTCATTGACTTTTTCTTCGGCGGACTTCTTTACGGCCTCGACGTACGCGGCGGAAGATCCGTATTTCGATCTTTTCTTCTCTTGCGAAAAAGACTGCTGATAGCCGAACAGAAAACACTCGTCTCCATGTCCGACATCGTAGGCGGCAATCGGAACATCGATGGGCGGCATTCGCAATCCACCAATCGCGTTGCCGTCAGCATCTCTTCTAGTTGTGCCGTCGGAATTCGTTTCAATGCGTGGCGCGCGCGGCGGGGCGATGCCTTTATGAACCCAACGGTACATGTTGTCGAACATCGCGGCCATGGCCAAATGCAACGGAAAAGCGTTTGGTTGCGATCCAACGGGAAATTGTTTCGTACAAGCGTGCGGCGAAAAACGAGGTTGATTGGCGGACGCAACGCCGCCGATTGGCGCGCGCGGTTGTATAGCGCCGGGAGCGGGGTCAACCGGTCGAGTGACGTGTGCCGCGCCGGCCACTTCGTACAGGCGATATCGCGCATTCTTTGCATCGCTGTCGCCGCGTCGATTATTCAATCCGCCAAAGCTATCGAAATCGCTCTGCGTATTCATGCGCATGACCGGCGCGCCGATCGGTCGGTTGTACATTGAATTAGCGTTGCTGACGTAGCCGTCGAATATGTGTTGGCCATTGGCTAGGACGGCAGTCTCGTGATGCCAATTGGCAAACGTTGTCGTTGCCGCGCCCGTAAAAGAATAGCCGGTGAGATAGAGATGTTTGACGGCGTAACCTTTGAACGGACTGCTGCTCGCATTGCTTCGGGCAAGCATCCCCGCTTGAGCGATGCTGCTCCAGAGTTGTGTGTTATCGGACATCGACAAATCGTCGTAACGGCCGGGGCGACCCGGCGCCGCCGCCTTCAATCCCGCGAAGGTCGACGGATGTTGTACGCCAATGTAAGCGTCACCGTGGCCGATGAAGTAAGCGTTGAGCATGTTCCAAACGATGCTGCTACCGCCTCCCAACGGATGCAGCGTTTCGACGATGACATTGCCGCTAAATTTCCTTGGATCGACCGGCTTATAGACAAGAATGCGCGTCGTATACGGCTGCGCGGTTTTCAGCGTCTTGAGTGAAAAATCTCGCTGCGCCATGTCGGCGACATTGTTGCGTGTGAGCATATTGGCGGCATCGGCCATGGCGACGGGTTCGTAGACATCGGCCTTACCGGAAAGCAAATATTCCTCGGCAAGGTAATTTGCTTTTTCCAAGTTCCACACGAGCACGCCTTTAGTGTCGGTATCCGCAAGTGGACCGCGAATATCCGGCATCGAAACCGACGCGGCATATGCGGCGCCGCTGCAAACAATCGCCAACGATGAAAAGACGAGGTACGACCACTTCGCACGCATACAACCCCCAAAAGTCGATTGATCTATTTGTTTGATCTGGATGTCCGGTTTACGACCGGTTTGCGATTTCGTTTCCTGGTTCGGGCGAACCGCGAACCAGTCGTAAGACGAATAGAAATATAGACTAATTAAAGTTGAATGCAAGCCGCGCTGTAAAAGGCGTATCGATACGAAAGATTTCGTCGAACTAACCGGTGTGTTCAGCTAAAGCTTTCGCAACGACGCCGATAACGGATGTACGAGGACTGTGGTAGTTAACGGGGATTTCTTGTGGGCGCGAATGTTCACGGGGAGTCTTGTTTCTCGTGCCTTGTTTGCAATATTGGAGTGAGCATGTACAAGATCAATGTCGATGCGCAGAAAAACCGGCTCTATCTCACGCTGATCGGATTTTTTACGCCGGAAGAAATCTTGCGCTGCGGCGATGAAACCATTGCCGCGACTCGCAAGCTTAAAGCGGGATACGACGTCGTCACGGATATTACGGAATTCAAACCAGGTTCAGCCGAAGTCGCCAAGGACATCGAGCGTGTCCAAGCACACTTTATTAAGACGGGCGCACGACAAGGTGTCCGCGTAGTCGGGCAGAACAGTTCGTCAAGCATGCAATTCGATCGTGTCGGAAAGCTGGCCGGCTATCAATCCACTCCGGTACGGACAATGGTCGAGGCCGAGACACTGCTGAATGCGCTGTAAAGAATGGAGATGCGATTCCGCAGGCGTCGCATTGCTTCCATTACAGTAATCATTCCTCGAATCACTGCGCCGATTTCACTCCTTCTATCCATCCCCCGCCCATGGCGACAAAGAGTTGTGCGGTATCGATGTATCGTTGGCTTTTAGCGCGCACATATCCCAGTCTCGCTTGTTGATACAGGCGTTGGGCTTCCAACAGTTGCAAGAAACTTGACTGACCGGCTTGGTAGCTCTGTTGTGTCAACTCTAACGACGCGCGCGCCGTCTCCAGCGCCTTCTGTTCCGCAGCCATCGATTCCGCGTCGTGCTCAAGTGCGCGTAGCAAGATGGCTACTTGACCGAATGCCTGCAATAACGTTTGTCGATACATCGCCAATTGCGAATTGTAGATCGCGACCGCCGCGCGTTTTTGCGCTTGCAATGCGCGCCCGTGAAACAGCGGCGCGGTTAAGCCCGCTGCGGCTTTCCAAATGGCGTTGGCGGGATTAAGGAACGAATTCGTATCGCTCGCCGCATAACTCCACGATCCGGTCAGCGATAGAATGGGATATAGATTCGATGTGGCAATACCGACTGCGGCGTTCGTTGCATGCAACTGCGCCTCTGATGAAGAAATATCCGGACGAGCTCGGACGAGCTCGGACGGTACGCTGATCGGCAACGTGCGCGGCAATGCTAATGAATCGAAATCGAAAGCGGGCGGCGTCCACTCGGCTGGCGTATTGCCAGTCAACACCGCCAATGCGTATTGCGCCACTTCCAATTGTTGATGCAATGTCGGCAGTAACGTGCGATCGCTCGCCAACTGGCTTTCCGCGGTGAGCACTTCCAGTTGCGCGGATTTGCCGGCGGCGGCCGAGACGCGCACTAATTCGAGATTGCGCTGATCGACCGCCAGAATTTCCTCAATCGCCTTGAGTTGCTCGGTAGCGGATGCGATGTCGATGACTTGAAGCACCGCATTGCCGGTCAGTGCAAGATACGCCGCGCCCAGTTGGCTGCGCTGAAAATCCATGAGCGCCGCTTGTTGATCGACACGTCGCCGATCGCCGCCGAATAAATCCACGCTGTAATTTGCCGAGGTGCCAATCGAAAAAAGATTACCGGTGGTGGTAGTCGATCCGATGTTTTGTCCGCCCCGTTCGGTGCCGGCTCCCAAGTCTACTTGCGGATAGTAGACGCCTCGCGCCCCCGTCAACGATTCGCGCGCAGCACTCAAGTTGTAACGCGCGCTCTCCAGCGTCGGACTTCCGGACAGCGCCAGTGCGAGTACTGCATTGAGCGGCTTCGAATCGAATAATTGCCACCAACCGGCGGTCAAACGAGCGCCGATCGAAAATTGCTGTGCAACTTCATCGGCGCCGGCAGCAGGCATTGTGGGCGATGCGGGTGTGTATCTTTCTATCGTCGGAGACGCCGGAGCGCGATATGCCGGACCCACGGCGCAACCTGTCATTGATATTGCAAGCGTCGCTATCGTCAGTACACCGCAATTATTACTCATAGCGAAGTGCTTCAATGGGATCGAGTCGCGCCGCTTTGCGTGCCGGGTAGTAGCCGAAGAAGATGCCGACCGCTGCCGAGAACACGAAACCGCCGACGATGGCAGTTACCGAGATCGATGTCGGCCAATCCGCGATCAGCGAGATCACTTTCGATACGGCGACGCCGACAATGATTCCCGCTGCTCCGCCGGTCGCGCTTAAGAACACTGCCTCGGCGAGAAATTGCAGCAACACATGTAGACGCTGTGCGCCAATGGCCATGCGCAGCCCGATTTCGCGAGTGCGCTCGGTGACTGACACCAGCAAGATATTCATGATGCCGATGCCGCCGACCAGCAAAGAAATCGACGCCACTGTGGCCAATAGCATCGCCATGATGTGACTACTGCTTTGCGCCGCCTCCGCAACCTGGCTTAAGTTGCGAACCCGAAAATCGTTCGGATCATCGTCACGAATATGATGACGGCGTTGCAGGGTTTCAGTGACTTGATCGATGGCGGTATCGATGTCAACGGCACTGACGGCTTGCACATAAATTTGATTCACGTAACCCGTCAACCGTGGCTGAATTCCAAACGGATTCGGCGGCGGCGCATAGATCGTGCTCTGCGTCGTTTGTGACGTGGGTGTCGTTGACGGTTGACTCGGCGCGGCGACGCCAATAATTTTTCCCTGCGCCGTGGTGAATGGAATCATCACGAGGTCGTCCTGATCTTGTCCCCAAGTAGTTTGACCTTTGGCGGCGAAGATGCCGATCACGCGCATCGGAATGCCTTTCACCAAAATCGTCGCGCCGAGCGGATTTTCCGACAGTTCAAAAACTTGGGTGTAAACGGTTTGCCCAATGACGGCGACGAGCGCCGCGTTTTGCACATCTTCGTCGGCAATACCGCGACCGGCGGCGATGCGCCAATTGGTGATCGAAGGATAACTCGCGGTTGCGCCTTGAATGCTCGTACTCCAATTTTGCCCCGCGTACTGCACTTGCCCATTTTGGCGAATGATATAACCCACTTGCGCTACAGCGGAGTCTTCCTTGCGTATCGCTTCCGCATCGCTCACCGTTAATGTGGAAGCGCTGCCGGAACCGCCGCGCGCGCCGCCGCTGTTGGACGCGCCAGGCTGGACAACGAATAAATTGGTTCCCAGACTTTCGATTTGCTTGCGCACCGCATCGTTCGCGCCTTGACCTACCGCAACCATTGCGATCAACGCCGCCACACCGATGAAAACACCCAGCACCGTGAGCGCCGCACGCGTTTTATTGCGACCTATGGCTTGTATCGCCGCACCCGCAATCATGCGAGTGAATGCCCACAGCGACGTGTTCGCCAACGCTGCGAGCTTGCCGCCGGTCTGCGGACGAAAGAATTCGGCCGATGCGTCGTTTGGCGATTTGGTCGGCGCTTCGATCTCATCTGCCGATTTGTTCTTGCGCTCGTCGGAGACAATCTTACCGTCGCGCATCGTCACGACGCGATCCGCGTACGCGGCAATATCGGCTTCGTGCGTGACAACGATAATGGTGACACCCTGTTCGCGATTGAGTTTGACGAGCGTCGCCATGATCTCGTGCGAGGTGCGCGAATCTAAATTGCCCGTGGGTTCGTCCGCCAACAAGATGCTCGGCGAATTGATGAGGGCGCGCGCAATGGCAACGCGTTGCTGCTGGCCACCAGATAGTTGGGCGGGCGCATTGTTTTCTCGATCGCTCAAACCCAATAGCTTCAGCGCTGAGCGCGCCCGATCTAAGCGATCACCGCTCTGGCTCGAGCCGGACTCGGAATAGAACAATGGCAACGCAACGTTTTCCGCGGCGCTGGTGCGCGCCAGGAGATTGAAGCTCTGAAAAACAAATCCCAATCGCTGACTGCGAATGCGCGCCAGATTGGGCTCGCTCAATGTCGATACATCCATTCCTTCCAGCAAGTAGCGGCCGCCTGTTGGACGATCGAGACAACCTAAGATGGCCATCAAGGTCGATTTGCCGGAACCGGACGAACCCATGATTGCGACAAACTTGCCGCGCTCCACTGTCAAGCTGACGCCTTGCAACGCATGGACATCGATGTCGCCGACGTGATACGTGCGCACCACGTTGCGCACTTCGATGACGACATCGCGATTCGAATCTGTTGTGGCGGTGGGCTCGCGCATGCTTGTCTCATCTATACGCGCGGCAGGCGCGGCCCGGTTTGATTGCCACCGGGCGAACTACTCGAACCTTTATCCACACGCTCGGTAATGACGACGGGATCGTCGACGGCAAGTTCGCCCTTGGCGATCTCTGTGTAGGTATCGTCCTCCAATCCAGTGACAACCGGAACTCGAACAGGTTTGCCATCGCGTAGCACCCACACTTGCGCTTCTTTCGGGTTTTTGGCCGCCGACAATCCGCCGGGAAAATATCGCAGTGCTTGGTTGGGCACGCGCATGACATTGTTATGGCGCTGGATCACGATGCGAGTTGCCGCGGTCATGCCGGGTTTTAACAGCAACTCAGGGTTATCGACGCCGATCACCACATCGTAAGTCACGACATTTTGCACGGACTGCGGTGCTTGCCGAACCTGGACGACCTTGCCGATGAAGGGATGATCCGGATACGCCTCAACGCGAAACGACGCTTCGTTGCCTTCCGACACGCCGCCGATATCCGACTCGCTCACATTGGTGTCGACTTGCATCTTCGTCAGGTCGGTCGCGATCAGAAATAACGTCGGCGTTTGAAAACTGGCCGCCACCGTTTGACCCTGCGTAATGTTGCGCGACACGACCGTGCCGTCGACCGGAGAAATGATGTTTGTATAATCGAGATTCACTTGCGCCGACGATACGACTGCTTGGTGTTGTTTGATCGTCGCCTCATCGAGCGCGATTTGCGCCTGCGCTTGTAGAAACGCATTCTTGGCGGTATCGGAGGTCTCCTGCGAAATGATGCCGCGCTCCAGTAAGTTGAGGTCGCGATCGTAAACTTCCTTGGTAAACGCTAGGTTTGCACGATCCTTACCTAACTGCGCCTCTGCTTGTGCAAGATTAGCTTTGGCCTGATCGATCACGGTGAGGTAGGGACGCGGATCGATCTTCGCGCATAACTGCCCTTTGTGAACTTTGGTGTTGAAGTCGCAATGCAACTCGTTAATGACGCCGGAAACATAACTGCCCACCTGAATGGTAGTGACCGGATTGACCGTGCCACTCGAAGTGACATACGGCGCGACATCGCCGCGCGTCGCCGGCGCAGTGACGTAATGCAGCTGGCCGTCGCCAAGCGTATACCACCAGTAGCCGGCGCCCAACGCGACAATGAGCGCAATGCCTATCGGTACAAACCGATGCTTCCATACGGATCGGCCTGGTAAATCGACATCAATCATTGCGCGCGCTCCATTGTCATAAACTCCGAAGCTAACTCCGAATCGAGATCGAAGCAATTATGACTTGCCACGTTGCTATAGGTTCGTGGAGTATTGCAATGAAGGCCCGTGGTGCGGCGACTTAAGTTGCGCCAACAAGCGCCGTTCGAGGCGGCGCGTTATCAAACAAGCGATAAGGCTATCGCGGAATACATGACGGCAGAGTTCGAAGTCGATGTTCTCGATTTCTTGTTGTTGTCGCTCGTTGATGTTGCTAATGCTCGCGGTATCGCAAAGTTAGCAAAAGAAACGGGCCTCGGCCGCAAGAGTTTGTACAAGGCGATTGTATCGGGCGCGAAACCAAGTTTCGATTCGGTGATGAAGATCGCTCGTGCGTCAGGCGTGCGTTTATACGCACGCGCCGCCTAATTTCTCTCTCTTATATGCGTCGTCTTACCCGAATGGCGAGTGTGCCGACGCCGAGGAATGCAACGCCCATGAGGACTAGCGTGACGGGCCAGCCCAATGAATTTGCGAAATGCTTTGCGGTGTAATAACCGATGTAGCCGAGCATGGCGACGACAGTGGTGAATAACAGCGCGCGGGTTTGCAGCGCCACGCAAGCATAGAGCATGGAGGCGGTGACCGCTAAATAAAGTAACTCGATGGGTTTGTCATGTAGAAGATCGAACAAGCCGCCATAGGCCATGATCGATCCGATGAAATAGCCGAGACCCGCCAATCGCGAATACCGATCCGCTTTCTGCAAACCGTAGGCGGTGAACATCACACCGACGCCAACAATCAAACTCGCCCAATTGGCTGATGTGGTAATCGCGACGCGATCGAACAAGCCGGCGTTTAGCCAGCATGTCCCGATCAACAACGCGGGTTCCGCAAGAACGCTGTGCGACGTTTTTTCGAGTGCGGTGGCCACCAGGAATAGCGAGGCGCCGAGAACAATGGCGATGTAAGCAATCGTGACGTCGAGCAGATCGAGACCGACTTGCATAAACGCATAAGCAAAACACAGCGCCGTGAACGCGAGCACCGTGAGTCGATACTTGCCGAACAACGCACCTTGTTGCACGGCCATCACGCCGAACACGGCAGTTGCGGCGGCACGCCAGTTATCGCCATGCGGGAACACTTCGTGGATGAACACGAACCAACCACCGGTCATCACAAGCACGGCGGCGAGCGCCAACGGCAAAATGAGCCGCGGATATTTATTCTCATGTAACGCGGAAACCAGCACGATGAGCAGAATGTAGCCAACGCCCAGGGTGACAAACACCCGCATTGCACTGCCCATGCTTTCCCAGAAATTTCCGATGTACGCGCTTATCCCAGCGAATATAAAAATCGCGCCGAGATAAATGAAGAGTGTCTTCGCCACATTGCCTCTGCTGCGAGGCGCGGACGCGTCGTCAGAACTGGCCGGCGATTGAAGCGCGCCTTTAACTTCGTCTAGCGCGATGTTGTAGTTGCGCATGAGTCGCGCGATATACTCCAGCGCACTCGCTTTATCCTTCACGCTGATCGCGCCCAAAATTCCGGCCACCAAAGGCCAGCCCCCCATGCCACCGCCAATCAGCACGATAACGACGATCAACACCACCAGCCAAATCATGGCGTGACCCAGCCGATGAAGCGCGTGTAGTTGCCGTAGTAAGTTCTACCGTCGGCAGTCGGCAGACGAATGCTGCGTCCGCTTTTCGTCAGCGCCGCTTCATTGCGATAACGCGAGTAACTGAACAAGCCGGTGAAAATATCGTTCGAATTACCATCGCTTCTTTCCTTAAATTGGTAGCCATCCGGCGCAATGCTGGACGAATCAACGGTCAGATCCGCGAGATCCGGAACATCGATCGGTGTGATTTTAGAAGCAGCCTCGGCAGCCGCCGCGCCCGGTCCTGGTTGAACAATACTGGACTGAACGACACCGCGTGGAACAAGATCAACCGGCAGAGTGATCGCGACTTCCTTCACCGCGCCAGTCTTTGGGCTGTAACGCCAAAGACGCGGATGTTGATAGCTTGGCATGTTGCCTTGGTAGATCACCTGAACCTTTTTATTGACGACGGAAATCTGCACACCGATTTGGTTGCCGTAGTACTCGGTTGCGTAAAGCACATCGTATTGAGGCGGCGGTACCAGCAGAGCGGGGATTCCCGAAATCAACAGGAATGCCACAACGAGTAACAACGGCAAACCCAAACCAAAGGCAATGGTGGGGTTTTCGCGAAGAAATTTTTTCATGCCGAACTTCCCGTATTTGACGATCACTCAAGCCAACTGTTCAAGCTGACAATCAGAAAATTGATAAGCCAAATTGAGTGCGCTTTGGATTGCTATCAACTGGCATGCGAATTTCGTCGATGTACGCAGCGGCGTCAACCATTAATTTGTGGTTGGAACGAGAAATTGAGAAATCTGTATTACTTCTTGATGACCCGCGCCCCCGATTCCTCGGCGCGAGGCGGCGACTAAAATACCGACCAAGGATAGGTATGAATTCCCTGTCGAACAAACTGCGCATCGCCTGTATACACTAGGGCAGCCGGTGCCGACGCGCCGGCTAATTCGCGCCAAAAGTTTAGGCCCTCGTAGAAATCCGAAGCCACGGTGATAGCTGATTTGACTTCGATCGCAACGGGCTTACCGCTTCGTTCCATGATGAAATCAACTTCGTGGCCTGTGGAATCTCGCCAAAAGTAGAGTAGCGGTTCCATCGCTTGATGCCAATGAATTTTGAACAACTCGGCGAGCACAAACGATTCAAATACTGCGCCGCGACTTGCATGCGAGGTAAGATCCGCAGCATTACGAATACCAAGCAAATAACACAATAATCCGGAATCAAGGAAGTACAACTTGGGCGCCTTAATCATGCGTTTGCTGAATGATTGATGATAGGGTCGTAACTGATGAATGATGAACGTGGCTTCCAAGATGGATAGCCAGCGCTTCACCGTCGAATGCGTGACGCCGCAATCGTTGCCTAATGACACGGCGTTGAGGAGCTGACCATTGCGCCCCGCACACAAACGTACAAATCGATTAAACGACTCCCAATCGCCAACATTGATGATGCTGCGCACGTCACGCTCGACGTACGTACGATAGTAATTGCGCAACCAGTCGTGTGGCGGCACATTGCTCGCATGCACGCGCGGATACTGGCCGCGCCATAATAGATCGAGTAAATCCGACTCGATAATTCGATTGGCGGCAACTGCTTTCGATCCAAGCGCCGCCAACGGTACGCAAGAGCGTGCGCGAATCTCGCTGAACGACAACGGCAACAAATGCAAAATCGACGCACGTCCGGCAAGAGTCTGACTGACAGACTGCAGTAGCAGCAGATTTTGCGATCCGCTCAAGATGAACTGCCCGGCCTTGCGCCTTTTGTCGACGATGCTTTGCACATATGAAAGCAACTGCGGTACATGCTGTACCTCGTCGATGACGAGGGCGCCCTTGAACTGCCCGAGGAAGGCTCGTGGGTCTTCGAGCGCGAATGCCCGTTGATCGGGATCTTCCAAACTTACGTAAGCGTGCTTAGGAAACGTCTCGTTCAATAGAGTGGTTTTACCCGACTGCCGGGGTCCGGTCACCGTGACCACCGGATACTCACGGGCGGCCTTAAGTATTGATTTTTGCAGTGTGCGCTTGAACATGACCGCAGGGTAGCGCCAGAAGACGCTCCTTGCAAATTGAATATACAATATTCAATTTGCAAGCGGCATCGGTGCTAGGTTCGAGTTTCGTGACGTCTTATGAATCGAAAATTGGCGCCGGAAACGACCAGTGGCGCTGGGCATTCTGAAGTTAACGCTGTCTGTTCCAAGTGCACTGACGTAATTCCATCGCGCACTGTTTCGACACTTGCGTGTGAACCGAAACGAGAACTAAGCTTCCTTCAACCAGCAATCAAAAATTCATTTCCCTCGACCGCAAAAGCACCATTCAGATTTTCGCTGGCGGTGATCTTGGCGAGGTACTCGCCGATTTGCGTAAACCTTGGATCGCGCGCCTTTAAGAACTCTGGTTGTGATTGTCGATTGATAGAGACGGGGAGGGCGCTCACGCGTTTGATTGCGCCCCGCTGCAATCTCGCAGCATGCAACGATGGCCATGGCGCTGTCGCGTAATACAACGTGACCGTCTTCCTCAATCCAGTCTGGATTGAGAGCGGCGATTTCTTTGTGGCGGCGACTGGATGCCAGGTTGTTATCGAAGGCAGTGGGAGGGTCGATCGCAAAATTCCCCAAGCCATAAAAAAATAGAAAGCGCGTCCGGCCGACACGGACCGATGTCCCCGGTGGCAAGAAGTTCAATCGAAGCGGTCACGTGTATTCCAGTTGTCACTTGTCAACTCAACAATCAATGCGTCTTCAATGTCGAGTTGAATAGCTCAAGCAGCGATTGCCAATGCCGTTCACAGGCGGTCGCATCGTAGACCGGCGTATCGCGCAGCACCCAACCATGTTTGGCTTGATAGGTTTCGATCTTGTGATCGACGCCGGCGTCGACAAGCGCCGTTGCGAGTCGTGCTTTCATGTCGTCGGTGAAAGAAGGATCATCGATGGCGCCGGCGATATAGACTCGCGATTTAATTTTCGGCGCGAGCAGATGCGGACTCTCGGGTGAATCGGTTGCGAGCCGGCCGCCGTGATAAGAAGCGGTGGCGACGATGCGATCCGGATACGTTCCCGCGGCGATGAGCGACATCATGCCGCCCATGCAATAGCCGGTCGTGCCGATGCCGCCGGATTGCAAGTCGGCCTGCGATGCAAGGAAGTCGAGAAACGCATGCGTATCGGACATGATGTTGGCCGGTGTGCCGTAGCTAAAAAACTTTTCCATCAGTACCTTGCGCTTCGCGGGGTCTGCGAACACCGCGTGCGGATCCATCGGCTCATACGGCCCGGAACGGTAGAACAAATCCGGTATCAACACGAAGTAACCGTAAGTTGCGAGCCGCTCGCCGATCTCAAGCATCGCCGGACGAATGCCCAACCCATCCATATAAATGAGAACGGCGGGCCAAGTGCCTTTGCCGGAAGGGCGATATACATAGCTGGGGCAAGTGCCTGCTTGGGTTTTGATGTCGATGTGTTCCATGAAAGCGTTTTAGCATATCGTAGTGAAATTCGCGCCGGCAGCAGGGGCATCGTCGAAGGGGAAATCTATTGCCTATACGGTGTACGGCGACTCTTCCGCAATCAATGACTGTCTCGCAGGATGATGACGCGTCTAATGGCGTGTCTGGCATTACTACATTGCCGCAGTGCGATTGAGGGGTTGGCTGACGTCACAAGTCCGTCAGTCTCGCTAACCTCCCTAACGGTTGGCAGGAAATCACTGTAGTAGCAATCACAACTATATTCCGACGCTGTCCCGATACCTTGCCCGATACCTTGATGGAGGCGCGCTTGGAACAAGAATCAGTTCGCGACGAACACGTAGTTCGTTTGCTAGACCAATGGCGAGAGGGCGATCGCGACGCGCTCGCCGAACTTACCCCCGTTGTCTATCAAGAGCTGCATCGTCTAGCCGCCCATTACATGCGTGGAGAAAGACGCGGACACACTCTGCAGGCGACAGCGCTGGTGAACGAAGCGCTCATGCGATTGGGCGGCGGCAGAGCCGTATCTATTTCGGATAGCGCTCATTTTATTGGGATAACCGCGAAACTGATGCGTCACATCTTAATCGATCATGCTAGAGCGCGCGTGCGCTTGAAGCGTGGCGGCCTCGAAGCGGAACAGGTGGAAGAAGACATACAGAACATCGCGACGATGGGCGGTATCGATATGACCGAACTCGACGATGCCTTGGAGAAATTAGCAAAAGAGAACGCCGAGGCCGCGAACGCGATGGAACTTCACTATTTTGCAGGCATGACCGTAGAACAAACGGCAGAAATGCTCGGTGTCTCGATCTCGACAGTCGGTCGAGAAATTCGATTTGCAAAGGCGTGGTTACTGACGCAATTGCAATTGAAGAAATAATCGCGTCTTGACTGTTGAAAGCGGCGGGAACGTAGTCGGACTTCCCCTCACGTCGGTCAGCCGCCCCCCACGTTTATCATCTCGTGCTCTGGGCCGACCGGCATCTCGCCTGCGCGGTGACTGGCATCGAGGCGACGCATGTACGGCAGCAACGCAATAGCAGCTAATGTGCCGCCGACTGCAACCCAACCTAGCACCCAGAACAGATGCGTGTAGAGCGGCAGCGTCGATACGGGATCGGAAACATCCGCAGGCACGCTTGCATAGTTGGCGACGTAGCTGCCGAGATATTGCGAAATTCCGGTTGCGAGCAACCATGCGCCCATCATCAAGCCGCGCAGGCTGGGACCAACGTAACGCGCAACCATGGCAAGCCCGAGTCCCGAGATCAGTAACTCACCAACCGACTGAAGCAGATAACCCCAGACCATCCACCAAGCCGACACCATTCCGGCGACCGCGTAATCGCCACTGACGGCGTAAACGAAAAATCCCAGTGCGAGTAGCGCGAAACCCCAGGCGTATTTGCCGGCGACCGATGGATCGCGGTTGCGCTTGCCCAGCCAACCGTAAAGCAACGCAAGCACGGGTGACAGCAACGCGATCCAAAACGGATTCAGCACTTGGAACTGTTCCGGCGGCACTTGATAGCCGAGAAAGTCGAGCTTCACGTTGTGCAAAGCGAACAGCGTTAGCGACGTCGACATTTGCTGATAGAAGATAAAAAACAGCACGGTCTGCGCGGTCAACACCAACATGGCGATCAGGCCGCTGCGTTCGCTC
>JAYTQU010000296.1:0-3498 GCA_043746555.1 Pseudomonadota bacterium
GCTGATCGCGCCGATCGCGATGGAAGACGGACTGCGCTTCGCCATCCGCGAAGGCGGCAAGACCGTCGGTTCGGGCGTCGTTGCAAAGATTTTGAAGTAACATTTGAAGTAATGAGTTGAAGGGTAGGTGCGGAAAGTGGGGACACTTTCCGCTGTTTTGTCGAGTGTCGCCGGTAGCTTCGTTGAGCGAAGGCGATGCGATAACCGACAACGCAACCTGACAGATCGTAGGCCAGTAGCTCAATTGGCAGAGCGGCGGTCTCCAAAACCGCAGGTTGGGGGTTCGATTCCCTCCTGGCCTGCCACGATGCGAAGCTGAAGACATTTAAAGAAGCGGTCATGACCGAACAAGTAGAACAAAGTGCGAGTCCGCTGGACTACGCAAAGCTGATTGCAGCCGTCGCGATCTTGATCGCTGGGCTGGTCGGCTTCTATTACTTGTCCACTTGGCCTATTTGGGGACGCTGGATGCTCGTGTTGGCGACTATGGCGTTGGGCGGCTTTGTCGCGCTGCAATCGCAACCCGGCGAAACGTTTCGCCAGTTTGTTCTTAGCTCGCGCATTGAATTGCGTAAGGTCGTGTGGCGCGATCGCGATGCGCCATCGACCATCGCCGTCACCGGCGTAGTGTTTGTCGTGGTACTCATTTTGAGCGTGTTTTTCTACGGTTTGGATTTGGCGCTCGGCTCACTCACAAAGTGGCTAACCGGACAGGGAGCTTAGAGATGGCGTTGCGCTGGTATGTGGTTCACGCTTACTCGAACTTCGAACATCGAGTTGCTGAAGTGCTAAAGGAGCGGGTTAAGCGTCATGGCTTAGACGCGAAGTTCGGCGAGGTATTGGTGCCGACGGAAGAAGTGGTCGAGATGCGCGACGGTCAAAAGCGCAAGAGCGATCGCAAATTCTTTCCCGGCTATGTGCTCGTGCAGATGGAGATGGACGAAGACACTTGGCACTTGGTGAAAGAAGTTCCCAAGGTGCTGGGTTTCATCGGTGGCACGCCGGAAAAACCCGCGTCGATTACGGACAAAGAAGCGATGGCGATCTTGCGTCGCGTCGAAGAAGGCGTCGACAAACCGAAGCCGAAGGTGCTGTTCGAGCCAGGCGAAGTGGTGCGCGTCACCTACGGGCCGTTTAACGATTTCAATGGCGTTGTCGAAAGCGTCAACTATGAGAAGAACCGCCTGCAAGTGGCGGTGCAAATTCTCGGGCGCTCAACGCCGGTCGAGTTGGAGTTTAGTCAGGTCGAGAAAGCCTGATCGGAAGTGGTTAGTTGTTAGTGACCAGGGGTTAGCCGGACAAGAAGGTGATTTCACTTTCTGGCTAACAACTAACTCCTAACGACTTATTTGGATTGCGCGGAGCGCAATCTTTTACGAGCAGGAAGCGCTTTGGGGAGCTGCGAAAGCAGCGTTAGCACCCGCGGAGTAAATACATGGCCAAAAAAGTTACTGGCTATATCAAGCTGCAGATCCCTGCAGGCCAAGCGAACCCGAGTCCGCCGGTCGGTCCGGCGCTCGGTCAGCAAGGCGTCAACATCATGGAATTTTGCAAAGCCTTCAATGCCCAGACCAACAGTCTGGAAAAAGGCTTGCCGACGCCCGTGATCATCACTGTGTACAGCGATCGCAGCTTTACGTTCATCCTTAAGACGCCACCGGCATCGGTGTTGATCTGCAAGGCGATTGGCATTCCCAAAGGCAGTGGCACGCCGAATACCAATAAGGTCGGCAAAATTTCGCGCAAGCAATTGGAAGACGTTGCGAAAATTAAGCAACCCGATTTGACCGCTGCGGATCTCGAAGCGGCTGTGCGTACCATTGCGGGCAGTGCTCGCAGCATGGGCGTCGACGTGGAGGGCCTCTAACATGGCAACAGCAGCAACGAAATCAGGCGCAAACAATCTGTCGAAGCGCATGAAGCCCTGGGCCGCCAAATTGCAGATCGGCAAGCAATATGCTGTCGATGAGGCGTTAGGCTTGGTCAAAGAATTCGCCAGTGCGAAGTTTTCCGAGTCGGTGGACGTTGCCGTCAATCTCGGTATTGACGCGTCCAAGTCCGATCAGCAAGTTCGAGGTTCGACCGTGATGCCACATGGCATCGGTAAGACCGTACGTGTCGCCGTGTTTACCAGCGGCAAGAACCAAGACGTTGCGCGCGCTGCGGGTGCCGACATCGTTGGTATGGAAGATCTCGCCGAAAAAGTGAAGGCCGGTGAAATTAATTTCGATGTGGTGATCGCGAGTCCCGACGCAATGCGTGTAGTCGGTCAACTCGGTCAGATATTGGGTCCGCGCGGATTGATGCCGAATCCGAAGGTCGGCACCGTGACGCCCGATGTCGCCACAGCGGTCAAGAACGCGAAGTCCGGTCAAGTGCGTTATCGCGCCGACAAAGCGGGCGTCGTGCATTGCACGATCGGCAAGGCAACATTCGATGCGGATAAGCTGAAAGAAAATCTCACGACATTGCTCGCCGATTTGCAGAAAGCGAAGCCGGCGTCCGCCAAGGGTATCTATCTCAAGAAGATTTCATTGTCTTCGACGATGGGTCCGGGCGTGCCGGTAGATTCGTCGACGCTGGCGTTGTAGCCCGTCGCAGTAGAGGTTGTGAAAAGTTGATGTAGGGCGGGCGGCACTCGACGCTTGAAAGATCGGCGAGTGAAGCGCGTCATCATCGAAGACCGCAGGTGGACGACAAGACTTAAAGTCCCCAGTCCTTAATGTCCTGCGCAGATGGTAGTACCCGATTCAGTGCACAACTGGTGAAGGTCGCCGTCGGTGGTCCTGTAAGTACAGGCCGCTAGAAAAGGTCCCGCGTCGCGGACGATGTGGGTGGTGATCCGATAGCCAGGAGGCTTGGGAGTTTAAAAGTATGGCGTTAAAACTCGAAGACAAGAAAGCGTTAGTCGCCGAGGTCAACGCAGTGGCTGCTAGTGCGCAGTCCGTGGTCGCGGCGGAATATCGCGGCATCACGGTCTCGCAAATGACAGACCTGCGTTCCAAAGCACGCAAGTCCGGCGTCTATCTTCGCGTCGTGAAAAACACGCTGGCCCGTCGAGCGATTGCCGGCACTCAATTCGAGTGCATCGGCAAGAGTCTCAAGGGGCCGCTGGTGCTCGCGTTCTCGAAGGAAGATCCGGGTGCAGCGGCGCGCCTCGTCAAAGATTTTGCCAAAGCAAACGATAAGCTCGTTGCGACGCTTGTGTCGCTCGGCGATTCGGTGTTGTCGGCGAAAGATATCGACAAGGTGGCCGGTTTACCGACGCTCTTGGGCGCGCGCGCGATATTGCTCGGAGCCTTGCAGGCGCCGGTGAGCAAGCTTGTGCGTACGGTCGCAGAGCCGCACGCCAAGTTGGTGCGTGCGATTGCCGCGGTGAAAGACAAACGCGAAGCCACTGCTTAGTTGTAACGACTGGGCTGTTGGCGCGAATTGGGTACAAATAGTTTTAGTTTTTTGGAGTGAATGAACATGGCTGCTAGTAAAGAAGAACTGATC
>JAYTQU010000297.1:0-3825 GCA_043746555.1 Pseudomonadota bacterium
AGTTAAGTCGAATGCTTTGCAGCGCCGTCAACAGCAGTTGCAGCGGACTCACGACTCGGCCTCCGACGACAAATGTTTCGAATCCTCGACGATTAACCCGTCGCGAATTTCCACGGTGCGTGCAGCGCGGTTTGCAACGCTTGGATCGTGAGTAATGATGAGCACCGTCGCGCCTTCTTGATTGAGATCGCGAAACACGCCGAGAATTTCATGGGCCGTTTTGCTATCCAAATTGCCGGTGGGTTCGTCGGCCAGCAGCACTTGCGGCGAATTAACGAGCGCGCGCGCAATCGCGACTCGTTGTTGTTGTCCGCCGGATAATTGCGCCGGGCGATGATCCATGCGATCCGCCAAGCCAATGCGCGTCAATGCTTTCTCGGCGGCTTGCACGGGGTCTTCGCAGCGATGCGCGCGGTCGTAAGCGAGCGGCAACATGACATTTTCCAATGCTGTCAATCGCGGTAACAAATGAAAGCTTTGGAATACGAACCCCAGCACTTCGTTGCGCAGATCGGCCAACTGATTGGGATCGAGTTCGTTAACGTGTCGACCCGCCAACCAATAGTCGCCCGCCGTCGGACGATCCAAGCAACCGAGCATATTGAGCAACGTCGATTTACCGGAGCCCGAGGCACCCATGATCGCGACAAACTCTCCTTCTCGAATATCCAAATCGATACCACGTAATGCGGCAACCTCCGCACCGGTCCGATAGATCTTCGTCAGGCCGCGAATACGAATCAGATCGGCGCTCTTATTCGCGGCGCTTGGTGCATCGTTCGGCAATGAGATCTCGGCGTGAGCCGCTGCAGTAGTCATGTCAGTATCGTCGTAACGACAGTGCCGCTTAACCTATCAACGACGTGGACCGCGGCCCGGACCGCCAGAAAATACCGACCGTGCTGCCACTTGTTGCGCGACCGCCGGCGGTAACTTGATCACCACTTTATCGCCGACTTTCAAATCGCCGCGCAGGGGTTCAATTGCCGAGTTCGACATGTCGCTAGCCAAAATTCTCACGCCGACGCGGCGGTATTTGCCGTCTGGATTCAATGCCCAAACGGCGGCGAATCCGGCGCGACCATTGCCACTCATACGAGCGCCGCTCTGCCCGGACGAGCCGCCTTGATCCGACGCCGCACGTTGACGCATCGCTTGAATCTGTTCTGGAGACGGGCGCGCGCCTTCCCCATTGGCGCCCGGCGAACCTCCGGCCTGGCGGGCAGCTATCTCTTTCATACGCTTAAGCGATTCCGCATCCATCATCGATTCCGGAATGCGCGCGACACGTAGCGCCGCGCTCGGCACGCGCAACGCATCGGTAATATCTTTGAGCACGAAGTCGACGGTCGCAGTCATGCCGGGAAACAATTCTCCGGTCGCGTTTTGCACATCCAACACCACCGCATAAGTGACAACGTTCTGCGTCACCGTCGGCTTCAATCGAATCTGACTGACCGTCGCGGAAAATTTCTTGTTCGGAAATGCGCTGACGCCGAAGCTCGCGGCCTGACCCACTTTGACGGAGCCAATCTGACTTTCGTCGACGCTGGCGAGAATCTGCATGCGACTGAGATCTTCGGCGATGGTGAATAGCGTCGGCGTCTGAAAGCTGGCCGCAACCGTCTGTCCGCGATCTACAGCACGTTCGATCACCACACCGTCGATCGGCGAACGAATCTCCGCATACTGACGATTGCGCTTCGCACGATCCAGATCGGCCTTGGCCGCATCCAATTGTGCGGCGGCGGTTTTTACCGTCGTCTTTAGCACTCGCATATCCTTATCCGAAATGTACGCCTTCGCCAGCAATCCCTCGCCTTCTTTCAGTGCCGCAATCGCGTCGACGTTGCGTGCATCCGCTTGTGCATAGGCCGCTTGGGCGCTTTCCAATTGCGCATCGAGCACGCTGGGTTCGATGAGCGCAAGCAATTCGTTGCGTTTTACTTTGGAATTGAAATCCACATAAATCTTGTCGATGGTGCCGGAGACCTGCGTGCCGACGGAAACAGTTTGCACGGCTTGCAACGAACCGGTGGCCGACACGGTTTCGCGCAGTGCACCGCGCGTTACTTCGTCGGTTTCAATGGCCGCGTCGGCAGGTTTGCCGGAATCGCGCCAGTACCACCACGCGCCGGCCAGCACGACCACAACAATGCTAATCCACAGAATTTTTCGATTAGATTTTTTTCGATCGCTCATGCACTAGCCTACGGAGTTCGCCTGCAAAGGCAGACAAACTTGATACGATTAAGTTCGAATGACCGAGGGAACGATAACGGTGAGTAAAAAGCGGCGCTAGTATGAAGTGGTTTACACGTCGCTGTGCAAAGAAGCGTCAAACGACAGTGGAAAGTCGTGAACGATGCGAGTCGCCGCAAATTCGCGCGCCTTGTATTAATCCATCCCGTTACTCTACGCCGCGCTCGCCGCCGTCGCTGCAGCCGGTTCGTAGCCCAAGCTGGGCGCCAACCATCGTTCGGCTGCTTGCAAGGAGATTTGTTTGCGTGCGGCGTAGTTTTGCACTTGATCGAGATCGATCTTGCCAAGCGGAAAGTAGCGTGCGCTAGAGTTGGATATGTACCAACCACTCACGGCTGCGGTCGGCAACATGGCAAACGATTCGGTAATCGTGATCCCCGCGTTTTGCTCCGGCTTTAACAATTTCCAGAGTGTCGCTTTCTCCGTGTGATCCGGGCATGCGGGATATCCCGGCGCGGGACGAATGCCTTGATACTCTTCGCGTATCAACTGTTGATTGCTGTAATGCTCGTGCGTCGCATAGCCCCACAATTCGCGACGTACACGCTCATGCAATCGCTCGGCAAACGCCTCGGCCAAGCGATCGGCCAGCGCTTTCAAAATAATCGCCGAGTAATCGTCGTGCGCCTGTTCGAATTTTGCGACGTGCGGCTCTATGCCGAGCCCCGCGGTCACTGCGAACGCGCCAATGTAGTCGCGCTTGCCGGATGACTTGGGTGCAATGTAGTCAGCCAAACACAAATGTTTTTGGCCGTCGGGTTTGCCCTTTTGCTGACGCAAGAAATGCAGCCGTGCAATCGCCTCGCGACGCGAGTCGTCGGCATAGATTTCCACATCGTCGTCGACAGCGTTGGCCGGAAATAAACCGACAACCGCTTTGGCTTGCAACCAATGCTCGCGTTGAATGGTGCGCAACATCGCGCGCGCGTCGGCATATAACTCACTCGTTTGCTCGCCGACAATCGGGTCGGTGAGGATGTCCGGATACTTGCCGGCGAATTCCCACGCGTTAAAAAACGGCATCCAATCGATGTAGCGAATCAAATCCTGCAAGGGGTAATCGTCGAAGGTTGTCACGCCCAGCTTGTGCGGCGTCGACGGCTGATATTGATCCCACTGTCCGTCGAAGCGATTCGCGCGCGCCTGCGCAATCGTAAACTGCGGCGCCTTAATGCTTCGGCCCCGATGCTGCTCGCGACGCTCCGCATGCTCGGCTTTGATCTTGGCTTGATACGCGGCCCGCGTTTCGGTCGTGATGAGTTGCTGGCAGACATTGACGGAACGCGACGCATCCTTCACATACACGACCGGACCCAGATATTGCGGATCGATTTTTACGGAAGTATGTGCGGGTGAGGTTGTCGCACCGCCAATCAATAAAGGCTGCGTGAATCCCAGGCGCTGCATTTCGCGTGCAACGTGAACCATCTCGTCGAGCGATGGCGTGATGAGTCCCGACAAACCGATCATATCGGCCCCTTCGCGTTGCGCCGTCTCTAAAATGCGCTCGCAAGAAACCATCACGCCAAGATCGACGACTTCGAAGTTATTGCACTGAAGTAC
>JAYTQU010000298.1:0-2859 GCA_043746555.1 Pseudomonadota bacterium
TGCGAATGACTCTCACTGGGAGCCGGATGGGGTAACACTCCAAGTCCGGTTCTGCGAGGGCAGCGCACATGGGTGACTGTGTGCGCTGCTACTTACACAAGAATGCAAGCTGTGACTAGAAAATGAAGGCACGTTGCTAGACTTGCTGTAGTGTCTTGTCGAATGGCACTGAATTGGGCGTGAAGGCTTTTGGTTTGGGCGTCCAGTTCCCTCCGCCACGGGGGAGGGAGCTAGACGCCGACATTCCATCGTTGCTCACACGCTTTGCTCGTAATTGAGCGCCATTCGTCGTCCTATCAAGCGCGTGGGCGAACGCCTAACGTGCGCTGAGCGCCTGATCCAAGTCCGCCAAAATATCGTCGATGTCTTCGATGCCCACCGATAAGCGAATGCCTTCTGGAGCGACGCCGACTTTGCGTTGCTCGGCTTCGGTCAATTGCCGATGCGTGGTCGATGCGGGATGGCAGGCAAGCGACTTCGCATCGCCGATGTTGACCAAGCGTTTGAAGAGCTTGAGTGCATCGTAGAATTTCACGCCGGCATCAAAGCCGCCTTTGACGCCAAAGGTGAGAATTCCGGAGGCGCGACCTTGCATATATTTTTGCGCCAACGCGTGATGCGGATGATCCTTAAGGCCGGCGTAACTAACCCATTGCACATGTTTGTGTGTCTTTAAGTATTCGGCGACTCGCTGCGTGTTCTGACAGTGACGTTCCATGCGCAACGGTAACGTCTCGATGCCTTGCATCAATTGAAACGCATTGAACGGCGACAGCGCGGCGCCGGTATTGCGCAGCGGCACGGTGCGCGCGCGACCGATATACGCTGCCGGTCCCAATGCGTCGACATACACCACGCCGTGATACGACGCTTCCGGCTCGTTGAACATGGGATAGCGTTCCTTATGTGTGGCCCAGGGAAATTTGCCGCCATCGACAATTAGACCGCCAAGCGTGGTGCCATGACCGCCCATGTACTTGGTCAAAGAGTGCACAACGATGTCGACGCCGTGTTCGATGGGTTTGAGCAGTACTGGTGTAGCGACGGTGTTGTCGGCTATGGTCGCAACTCCATGACTGCGCGCCATCTGTGCAACGGCAGCGACATCGATAATGTTGCCCGCCGGATTGCCGATGGTTTCGAAGAAGACGGCTTTGGTCTTTTTATCGATGAGCTTGCTCAAGTCCGCCGCCGAATCGCTTTCTGCAAACCGAACTTGAATGCCCATCTTCGGCAACATATGCGCAAACAAGGTGTACGTGCCGCCATAGAGCTGTGGCACGGCGACAATGTTGTCGCCCATTTCCGCGAGATTGATGATGGCGTAGTGAACCGCCGCACTGCCCGCAGAAAGCGCCAATGCACCGACGCCGCCTTCGAGCATCGTGACGCGCTTTTCCAGCACATCATTGGTGGGATTCATGATGCGGGAATAGATATTGCCCGGCACCACTAGATTAAATAGGTCCGCTCCGTGTTGCGCACTGTCGAACTCGTACGCCACCGTTTGATAGATGGGCGTGGTGACCGCATGCGTGGTCGGGTCGGTTTCATAGCCGCCGTGAATAGCGATTGTTTGGTCTTTCATGTTGTTTCTTGAACCCCATTTGTGATTCGCGCGGGCGTCATTCGCATCGAGTGTAGATCGTGACAAGGAAAATGCTCTGCCAGCCGGGGCATTCACACTAGCTAACGCCCGGTGCGGTATTCTATGGTTAAGCGGGCCTGTGCGATACCCGGCAGAAAAAGGGACTGATCTACTTTGCTGCCTCTGTGTCTCATCCGTAACGATTTAATTGCACGGTATCTACAGAACATGTCCCGCGTATTAATGCCGTTTGCACATTGCGACTTCGATCCCACGGAAAGCGGCGTGCCGTGGCGTGAACTTGGCTCTCGCGCGCGAGGCGAGGATGGAAAATCGGTTCTCTACGGAAAACAAACTACCGCACTCACTCAATCGAAAGAACAAATTGCGTGGGCGATGCTCACCATTTTGCGAATGAGTTTTCGTCTATGCTGGAACAATGCTGAGCCGTCGCGCCGAATGAACTTTTCGGCGCCGGTCTGAATATTGTTTTTCTGGAGTCATTGCGCATGCGGATTCTCACTCTGAATAGCGGGAGCTCGTCGATCAAATCCGCGTTGCTGGATGTCGTAACGGGCGACCGAGTTCTCGAACTGAACGTCGAAAACATCGGATCGGACAGGAGTCGTTTGACCGGCGCCGATTCCGATAAGTCGGCGGAGCAGACGTTGGGTACGCTGAATTACCAAGCAGCGATCGAACTACTGCTGAAGGAAATCCAGCAGCGCTTGACAACGAATGGTTCCATTGACGCGGTAGCGCACCGTATTGTGCATGGCGGGGCCGGTTTTACGCAGCCGACGATTGTGAACGATGCAGTGCTGAACGCAATTGCAAAGCTTAGCCCACTCGCGCCGTTGCACAATCCGCCGGCGCTCGCCGTGTTGCACGCGGCGCGCGAGATATTTTCTGACGTGCCGCATGTTGCGGTGTTCGACACGGCATTCCATGCAACGCTACCCACTCGATCGCGAGAGTACGGTTTGCCGCGCGAGGTGACTGAACGCTATGGAATTCGTCGTTACGGATTTCACGGCATCAATCACGCCTATGTGGCGCGCGCCGTTGCAGAGCATCTCAAGACACCGCCACAACAACTGTGCGTGATTTCCTGTCACTTGGGCAATGGCGCCAGTGTGGCCGCCATCGAGTACGGTCGCAGTGTCGACACCAGCATGGGGATGACGCCGCTTGAAGGACTGCTGATGGGCTCTCGCAGCGGCGATCTCGATCCGGGAATTTTGTTGCGACTTTTGCAGTCGGGCAACTTC
>JAYTQU010000299.1:0-4095 GCA_043746555.1 Pseudomonadota bacterium
GCGCGAGCGCCACCGAGAATTCCTGGCAGCGCGTAGTTGCCTTCGTGGCAGGCATACTCATAAATGTTGTCTTTGGTTTTGTTGAACGCCAATTCACCGCCCCACGGAGAATTATAGATCCTCGGATTCGTCACGGTAAATTGATAGTCGATTTGGTTTGGGCCAATGCGCTTGAAACGCTCGATCACTTTCATGTCGGTGGCGTCGCCGCGAAAGTCGACTTCCTTGCGGAAATTTGTGGTCTCAACGACCAACGTATCGCTCTCCCAGTGGCCAATCGAATCGCCGAGCCAAAAACGCATGTTTGACGGGACATGTTCACCGCCGATGCGAATCTCGCGCGCGTCGTGAACCATCTCGACGAGAATGACGATCTTGTTGGGCGTCTGTACGATTTGATAGTTATTGTTGTACAGCAGCGGCAGCATCGGCGGACCGGCGCTCGAGCCGAACGATAAAATGCAACGTTCGCCTAACGAGCGCTCTTCGGGTCCATCGGCAGGGCCGGTTCCTCCAGTGCGGAATGCGGCAAAGCGCGCAGCCAATGCTTTCTGCGCTTCGGGTTTCATCGGCGGAAAGTGGCCGTTTTCCGGACTAGTGATGATCGAGCTGCGTTTCTCATCGCCGATCGACACGATCTTTGTGCCGGGATCGACCCAGAAATTGTCGTACCCGCAGTTCGCACCGGTAAATCCTCGTCCGCAATTTGCGGGCAAATCCTGAGCCTTGATTTTAGGATCGATCGGCTCGTCGGCTTTAGCATTAAACGATGCTTCCGCACCTTCCAGTGCGCTTGCTTCGGCGGCGGACAGCACCAAGCGATTGCCGTATTTTGCGGAGCGTTCGATCGGCGTGATGGTCGCGTTGGTCCAATTGCCCTGCAAATCGGGATGACCGGCAGCAGTGCGTGGCGGCGTCCAAGACTTGCCGGCGGTTTGCGTGTCAGCGGCAAAAGCTGAACCGGCAACCACGCCAATCAGCGTTACGGTCGCCGCCGCAGTGCCCAACGAAAAAAACGAAACATGTTTCATGACTCAACCCTCGATGCGATCATGCAATTGAAGAGTCGACACTTTGCGACCAATCGCCCCTCTCTTGCAAGGCCAATTGCCGGCTTGTCTTGAATAGCTATGTCGGCAGCGGTTCGCTCTGTGAGCGAGACAAACTTTTTGCCAACTGTCGTCGTAGACAATTTTCCTGGTCTAATTCACAACCCTCGTCACGACTCCCATCGCTGCGCAACATCTAGCGCGCGTTCAACATCTGATTGCGGATGGCGTATCCATTCGCAAAACAGTGGCTTGATCCGCGAAGTGTCGATCTCAGCGAGATAGTCGATGGGCGAATCGCCTTCGAAGCGTGCCAAACCCAAGCAGCCCAGAATCCGCACCAACTCCGCATCGAGCACCGCTCCTACTCCGCTCGGGCGATATGCGAAAATAAAAGCGTGCGCCATTGAGATATAGAGCAGCGAATCCACTCCGCGGCGAAATGCCTTGAGCAACAGATGCGTCAAACAAAACGCCACGTCGAAACGCGGGTTGCCCCAGTGCGCCACCTCCCAATCGAGTATCACCACGTCCTGGCCAGCCACTAATAAATTTTTTGGACTGAAGTCACCATGGACAAGCGCTGTACCGGGTCGGCGCAGTGCCGCAATCGCCATTGACACCGCGTCTGCCAAGTCGGGATTTCGTTCGGCGATCCGCTTAAAGAATGGCTCGATACGCAGCTCTTCGAAATACTGGCGGTTGCCAAACTCAATTGCGTAGTCGGGATGATTTGCCGAGCGTGTGTGCAAGAGGCCCAGCAATTCGCCGACTCGCGCGGCGGTCGTCATGTTCACTTGTCCCTTCAATAAATCATCTTTCCAATTGCGCAGACGCGAATCGATTCGCTCCATCGCAAAGCGATGATGGATTGCATCCACCCACAACACTCGCGGCGCAACGTGATCGCCCAACAATTTTCGCGCCGCTTCCAGCGCACGCACCTCCACTTCGTAACGATCTGGACTCGCCCGCCAGTCTGCCGTCACTTTGAGTTTCGGCAGCGCTTGCTTGACGACAATTTCGCAACCGTTGAGATCGCGTTCGATCCAGACTTCGCAGGAGACGCCGCCGCTCATTTTAATTGAATCCCGGGCAATTGAATCCCGTCGAACTAAATCCTTCGGCGAATTCATACGCGTGGTGAATTGCAGGGATACAGCGGCGCTTCGCCGCGCAGTACACGCACCACCTCTTCGCTGCAACGGCGGCGCAGCTCGGCGAGCGACGCATCGGATGAAAACGCGATGTGCGGGGTCACGATCACGTCGCGGCGACTCATTAATGCCATCAGCGGCACCGGTTCTCCTTCAATTACATCGAGCGCTGCACCGCTGATGGCGCCGGCATCGAGCGCGCGCATTAAAGCTTCGTTGTCGATCAAGCCACCGCGGCTCACGTTGATCAGAATCGGTTTACGCCTTAGCGCGCCGAGAAATACATCGTTGATTAAGTATCGAGACATCGGTGTCAGCGGCAAATGCAGAACGATCGCATCGGCGCGCAGTTGAATGTTTGCGAGCGATGCAGCACAAACTTTCGGCAACAACTCGTCGCCCTCCCGGTGCAATTTGAGCAGCGATGGCGAATACGCCAGCACGGTCGCACCAAATCCTTGCGTCAGTTTGCGCGCAGTTGCCTGACCGATGCGGCCGTACCCGATCACACCCACCGTCATATTTCGTGCGCGTTTGAGATTCGCCGACGCCGGATTCCAGCGCCCAAGTTTTGCTTCGCGATCGAACGCATTGATGCCGCGCCAATGGCTCAGGCACATCGCAATAGCGTGGTCGGACACTTCTTCGACGCAGTAGTCCGGAACATTCGTTACCCACGCGCCGCATGCAGTCGCGGTAGCAACATCGATATTGTCGAGCCCAACACCGAGCCGCGCGACAATTCGCAATTCCGGACACGATCGAATCGCACGTTCCGATACGCTCGCCCAACAACACATGATGGCTTGCGCCTTATGCTGTGCAATCAGCGCGTCGATAACTTCTACGCTTTGCGCTTCGATCGGACCGGAAATCAACTCGACATTCGCCGCCGCGAAGATGGCTCGCTCGACACTAAGATCCGGCCAGGGATGATCAGTCAGGACAACTTTTGCTTGCGTCACAATACGATCCAGTCATTAACATGTTTCAATTCAATCATGCCGCAATTGCCGAAAAAAGTCCGGTCCGGCGATTTGCGAAGCATCTAATAATGACGAACAATACAACTAAACGCATACAGATTGAGGGTCGCTTCGACAGTGCCAATCACCCTAGACACCTGTGAGTCAGTCTGGAACGACTATCTGCGCACCTTGCCGCCGATGCATGCACATCGTCGCATCAAACTCGACGAATTCGCTTTTGGCGATTCCGAATCGCTCGCCAACGAGCTTGCCGATCTGGTTGTTGCGGGGAAAAAGCGTGCGACTGCAAGTCTGGGCATAGAATTCACATCGTTACACGAGTCGCTACCGCAACCGGGAGACGTCAGCATCATTCTTCGCGGGGATGGTACGCCCGTTGCCATCATTGAGCGTACGGACGTGAAGCACGTGCCGTTTGAACTGGTCGATGAGAATTTTGCCGCGATCGAAGGAGATGGATCGCTTGCTTACTGGCGCGCGGCACACACTGAATACTTCGCATCGGTGTGCAGACGACTGGGCTGTACGTTCACCGGGGCCACGCCGGTAATTTGCCAAACCTTTCGAGTACTGTGGCGAATGTAATAACGCCTACTCGGCAAAGCGTTGCGCAAACTCCACTACTTGACCGGTTAACACCGCAAGTTGACTCGCCGCTTTTTTATCGATGCAGTTGCCCTTGTCGTCGAACAACGGCTCGGCCGTGTTCAACGTCACGGCTAATGGTGTCGGCCAACCGCGCAAGGCGTGGACGATGGTTCGCACGGAACCAAGTGTCGCGCCGCCGCCTTGCCAGCCGAACGCGGTAACGATGACACCGACGGCGCGTCGATCGAGATACGGACGACGATCGTCGCGTAAGTCTTCGAGTAGATCGATGGCATTCTTGATGAGTCCCGA
>JAYTQU010000300.1:0-8449 GCA_043746555.1 Pseudomonadota bacterium
GCGCAAAATGCCTACGACCTCGGCAATCTCAAAGCGAAGTTGCCGAAAGATTTCAGATGCAATGGATATGATCGCTTCCCGATTAATAAGGCGAATTCGGCCCGCAATGGATTAGCGTCTCCTCAACAAATTCCTCGATTGTTTCGCGCAAGTCGTCTAATTCAATCGAGCGAAGGGAACTCGCTGAGTTACGTTCGCCAGCGACCTGCTTCGGCATCATGCGATTACGTAATCGGAGTGATCGTCGAGATTTTGCGCAACTCCGACATGCGTTAGCAACCTACCGTAGCGTCAGCGTCTTTATTTCCGAAGCTTCGCTTCCAAACTGCGAGCCAACTCCCCAATCGTCGGATGATCGAATACATCCGTGAGTTCGACCACTCCGGGAAATTCCCGATCGATCTTCTCGTGAATCTCAACGAGTTTGAGCGAACTGACGCCGATGTCGAAAAGGTTGTCATCGAAGTCGATCGTGCGGTCGGTCAGCACGGTATCGCAAATGGCTTTGATGCGATCTGCAATCGAATCGCCGCTTAGCTGAATTGCAGGCGATTTCGGTTGCAGCAAGATTGAAATCTCGCGCAGCTCCGCGTCGAATTCGCCGTCGAGAAAACTCTGCACCAGCACATGCCGTTGCAACTTCCCGCTGGTGGTTTTCGGAATGCGTTTCACCGGCACAATATGATCGACTTCGAGCCCCGTCCGCTCATTGATCAGATGTTTGACGGCCCGGGCAGTGGGGAGGAAATCGCTCATCGAGCCGCGATGCAAGATGAAAGCGGTGAGTTCATCGGTCGCCGAGTGTTCGGTGCGCACGCCGGCGATCACGACCTTGTTGAGTTCCAGCCCCGGTGTTTCTTGGGCAATGGCTTCCAAGTCGTGTGGATAGTAGTTCTGTCCATTGACGAAGATGATGTCTTTCGACCGTCCGGTGATGTACAGCTCGCCGTCTTTGAATAAACCGAGATCGCCGGTACGCAACCAGCCGTCGGCGGTGAAGGTGCGCGCATTGACTTCGGGTTCTTCGTAATAACCGTGAGTGACATTGCCGCCGCGAATCTGCAAGTGCCCGACTTGAGCGTCCGCTACGGGGCGATCGTTGTGGTCACACAGTCGCACTTCGCATTCGGGAATGGACTTGCCGACGGCAACCAATTCGGTCGCGTTGCGTTTGCTCGCGTCGCTAAAGATGACGTTTTCGCCGACGTTGAGATGATGCCTATCGACGACGATGGAGTGATAATCGCAACCAGGTTTTGGAAAAGCCACCGCAACTGACGCTTCGGCCAGTCCGTACACGGGGAACATCGATGCGCGTTTTAGTTTTGCAGGCGCGAGTCGCGCCGTGAACTGATCTGCTAGTTCGCGCGAGATCGGTTCGGCGCCGTTGAACAGCAAACGCAACGACGATAAGTCCCACTGATCGACAGCACGATCGCCTAACACTTTCAGAAAATGTCGATAGCCGAAATTGGGCGAAGTCGTGATGTTGACGCGATAGCGCGAGGCGAATTCCATCCACAGAAGCGGACGCCGAATGAATAATTCCGTGGGCATGAAGTGTTGCCGAATCGTGTTGGCTAGCATGAAAAGATGCATGCCGATTAGTCCCATATCGTGCGTCAGCGGCATCCACGAAAGACTAATGTCGTTTTCATTAAATCCCGACGCTTGTGTCGCGCCGCGTGCGTTCGCCATGATGTTGGCGTGCGTTAACACCACGCCCTTGGGTTCGCTGGTTGACCCGCTGGAAAATTGAATGAACAGCGGATCGTTCGATCTGGAATTTTCGATCCGACCTTGATTCGCGCTATCGCGCACCTGTTCGGCGAGCAACGTGCGAGCGGCTAATTGTGCAAATAGCGTTGATTCGCCAGTCTCGTCGGCGAAAGTCCGCAGGCGCTCAAGCGTTTTCGCGTCGGTAAACAGAAACGGGTTGCCGAGCTTGCGGGCGATGCGTAGAAGCTTGTGACGATGCGCGTCGCTAATCCCGATGGCGACGGGAATGGGCATGATGGCGCCGAGGGCGCCGGCCCAGAATGCTCGAATGAAGTGCTCATTGTTGGCGGTGAATATGATCACCTTGTCGCCGCGCCGCGCACCTTTCCTTTGCAGCTCGTGCAAAATTGCGAGCGAGTGTTTCCACAGGTCGGCGCAACCGACCTCGCGGACATCGTGTTCGCCTTCAAGATACGTGATGACCCGATTGCGTTCGGCATTGGCCCGCAAGAGATCGACGACAGATTGAGCTTCAAGCATTATGCGACTACTGTGACCGACAATATCCGCACATTCTATTACACCGGGCCGTACACGAGCACGCTCTTGCCGGATTCGGACGCGCTCATCGCGCGGCTGAATGCCGAACGACGCAAGCGACTTGAGCGACGCATCGACGGCGCGCCTCGTGCGCTGGATCTCGCGGCGGTGCGTTTGCTGGAAATCGGAATGCGCGCGAGTGGACATGATTCCTTCGCGCTCGCGGACATCGCGTATCCGTCTGTCGATGGCCTGTCCGAAAAGCCGGTGTGGACCGCCGGCATCGCGGATTTCAGTATTTCTCATTCTCGCGGCATCGTTGTTTGCGCAATCGCATCGCAGTGTCGCGTGGGCGTCGATGCGGAACGACGTCGCTCCATCGACCCTGGAGTCGTGCGGCGTTTGTTGCGTGACGAGTCCGAACCGCTGACTGAAGAGAAAACGGCTCTACGTTGGACGCAAATCGAAGCAGTGCTGAAAGGCGCGGGAATCGGAATCATGCATGGTCGTGAAATCGAATGGGTGGACGCTACGGCCAACCTAACGACAGCCCGTTTGCGAGGTCAAACTTGGCGACTACATGACATCGCGGTCGGTCCCGACCACGTCGCACATGTCGCCGTCAACGATATCGCGGCGACCATAACCGCCGAGCAAATCGTCGAGCTTTAGCGCCTTGTCCCGGCTGTAGTGTTCAAGGACAATGTCACGCACATTTTCCCAGAGCCCACGAATTGAATTCCACGCCGCCGCCCAACGATCGACCCACCCGTGCCCACCAACGCTCGACAGGATCGGGACGGCGACTCACGCTGACGCGACAGTGGCTTTATCGAGTGACAATGCCGCTTGCGCTCGGATTGGTACGCGCGCTCTGGGCGAGCTATCGTCTACAGCGTGTGATCGGCGATGAGCGACTCGACTTCGCGCTCAAACGACACGGCGCCATCATCCCCTGTTTGTGGCATCAGCATCTAATGATGGCGGTGCCGTATCTGTTGAAAAAGCGCGCGCTCGGATTGAAACTCGGATTCATGATTAGTCCGTCGGTGGACGGCGAGGCTGGCGCATTGGCGGCGCAGCGACTCGGTGGACACATCGTGCGCGGCTCAAGCAGCCACACGGGCGCGCGCGCATTGCGCGATTTCTATTTTGCAGTGACTAAAGACAACGTGTCGTTGCTGATCACGCCGGACGGTCCACATGGTCCGCGTTATGAGGCGAAGAGCGGGGCGCTGCTGATTGCCCAACTTGCCGGAAAGCCGATCGTGCCGATTTCATTCGCAGCAAGCCGCGTGTTCAAGTTTCGCGCCTGGGATCGATTTATTTTGCCGCTACCGTTTGCGCGCATCGTGCTCGCGGTGGGCGAGCCGATAACCGTGCCCAAGGTGATGAGCGCGGCGGAACTTGAATCTCAACAGCATAAACTTGGGCTAACGTTGCACGGCTTGTTTGACGAAGCGCACCGCGAGCTGCAATAGGCACACCGATTTTTTCGGTGTTTCGCCCTTCGTCTCAACGAAGCTGAATCCCTCATTGCACCGAGTCCAGCCGCTATTTCTCAACGGTTATCCCCGGCGATTTCCATACTGGCCAGTCGCTTAGCTTGCATTCGTTACGGGCTGTGCCAGAATGCCCCGTAAGGTTCGATTGCAGACGAACTATTCTGATCCGTTGTGAACTATAAAGAGCTGAAAGCCGTAGGGAGAAGCGAAGCTTTCGACAACCGTTAACGATAAAGTCTAGCGATTACAGAGCTAGATTACAGCGCTAGATTACAGGGGCTAATAGATTCCGTATGGCCGAGCAGGCACAGGGGCCAGGCATGGGTTCAAATCTCGGAATCGAGAGTGCGTCCAATGCGGTTACCAATGACGCAGTCAATAATGACGCAAAGTGTCGCGCACCGATCTCTGCGCCTACCAACGACCAATCGCTCATGGAACCCGCAGTCGTGAGCGCCGTGTCGAGCTTCCCATCTGACGTCGCGAGCGAACCCCCGCCCGTGGTGACGGAAAATTCTATCTGGTCGATTACCCGCACAACCGGATTGAAGCAGCGTCGAACCGCCGGGTTGGATGTGCTGCTCACCAAAGCCGCCGTCGAATTTCAGCACCTGATAGTCGACAACGACGTCGAACTCAAAGCCGATTGCGAAGCGCTGCGCGAAGCACTGGCGATCGACGCATTTTTTATTGCGCAGTTCGACGCCGATCATGAGCGCATCGAACGCGTCGTCGGTGCAGCGGGGATGTATGCCGCCTTCAATCCCGAAGTGTTACGCGGCGAACCGCTCAATGCGTTTCCCTATCTTTGGGGCCAACTCGAACCGATGCGGATTATCGAGTTGCGCGATACGCAAACGCCGCGCGCGGAGCTCGCTCACGAAGCAGCGCGCTTCGCTCAACTCGGCATCGGCGCGGTATTACTGATCGGATTAGCTGTGAAAGGTCGCGTTTGCGGGTTCATGGCGATGTGCGCCACGCATCCGCGCGAAACCTGGGACGCGAATTTGCACTTGGCGTTGAAACTTCTCGGTGCAAGTTATGCGTCGGGTTTGGAGCGTCAGAGTTTCGAGCGGCATCTATCGAACCTCGAAGATCGCAACGACTTGGCGTTGTACAGCGCTAACGATGGACTTTGGGATTTCGATGCAGAAACCAACACCACGTATTTTTCGCCGCGCTGGCAAGTGATGTTCGGATTCGACGACGAGGATCACAAGCCGCCGCAAGATTGGCGACAATTGATTCACCCCGACGATTTGGAGCGTGTACACGGAGAACTGCGCAGCTATATTGCCGGCGAAGCGGCTTATTTCGAAAGCACGCATCGCATGCGTCATCGTAATGGTGCTTGGCGTTGGGTCGTCAGCCGCGCGACGGCGCGACGCGACGATAACGGGCGAGTGCGACGGCTCGTCGGCGTGGAACTCGACATCACCGAGCGCAAGCGCTACGAAGATGCGCTGTTTCGCGAGAAGGAAAGCGCGCAAATCACCTTGCAATCGATTGGCGACGGCGTGATTACTACCGACGCGCGCGGTCGCGTCGATTATTTGAATCCCGTTGCCGAACAACTCACCGGTTGGGCCATCGATGACGCCTACGGCCGAACCATCGACGAAATTTTTCGCAGCTTCCACGAAGAAACCTGCGAACCGCTCGAAAATCCATTATCGGTCGCTATTCGCCGCGCGCATACCATCAAGTCCGTGCGACCCACCTTACTGATTCGTCGCGACGGCAATGAGCTCTATATCGAAACCAGCGGTTCACCGATTCGCAATGAAAGCGGCGGAATCGCCGGCGGCGTTTTAGTTTTCCATGACGTGAGCGAGAGCCGCGAACTCAATCGCAAGCTTTCGTATCACGCCAGTCACGATATTCTCACCGGCCTTGTCAATCGTCGCGAATTCGAAACACGAGTCGAGCGCGCGCTGCGGAGCGCGAAAGCACGCGAAGCGTCGTATGCGTTGCTGCACTTCGATCTCGATCAATTCAAGATCATCAACGATAACTGCGGCCACAACGCGGGCGATGCCTTGCTCGGGCAAGTGGCGGGATTGCTGAAATCCAAAATTCGCTGGCGCGATACGGTCGCCCGATTGGGGGGCGACGATTTCGGCATTTTGCTCGAAAGCTGCTCGCGCGATGAGGCGATGCGCACTGCGGAGACCTTGCGTGAAGCGATTCGCAATTACAAATTCGTTTGGGAAGAGCGCACGTTTCGCTTGGGTGCGAGTATCGGCGTCGTTCCGGTCGCAGCCGATAGCGAAGATGCGGCCGCGTTGATGTCAGCGGCGGATAGCGCCTGCGCGGCGGCAAAAGAAGCCGGACGCAATCGCGTGTATAGCTTTCAGGAAAATGACATCGATCTCATGCGGCGACGTCGCGAAATGCAATGGGCCGCGCGCATCAACAGCGCCCTCGAAGACGCACGCTTTGAAATACATCGGCAACTGATTCAGCCGTTGCAACGTGTCGAAGTCGGGCTGCATTACGAACTGCTACTACGTATGCGCGACGAGCAAGGGAAGTTAGTCGCGCCGGATCAATTCATCACGGCGGCCGAACGGTTCGGTATTACGCCGCAAATCGATCGCTGGGTCATCGAGAATGCCTTGCGCTGGCTGGTATCCGAAGCCGACGAACGCGAACGTCTTGGTATGTGTTCGATCAATTTGTCCGGGCAGAGTTTGGGCGACGACAAATTCCTGCCGTTCGTGATCGAACAATTTCATCGCAGCGGGATCGACGGATCGTTGATTTGTTTCGAGATCACTGAAACGGCGGCTATCGCGAGTTTTTCGCAAGCTAATCGCTTTATTCATTCACTCAAACAACTCGGCTGCAAATTCGCACTCGACGATTTCGGCACAGGGCTTTCGTCGTTCGGCTATCTCAAACATTTTCCCGTGGACTATTTGAAAATCGACGGCAGCTTCGTCAAAGAAATTCTTCACGACCCCATCGATCGCGAGATGGTCCGCTCCATCAACGAAATCGGTCATCTCACCGGTAAGAAAACCATTGCCGAGTTCGCCGAAAACCAGGAAATCATCGAGATGCTCCGCGGCCTCGGTGTTGACTACGCCCAAGGCTACGGCGTCGGCACGCCGCAGCGCGTACTTAAAGTGGCGAGCGCTTGACCGCCAAGCTCGTAAAGCCCGTAGAGTTTAGTTTAGTAGACGCGCCGCTCGACTCGCGGTATTTGCTACGTCGCCAGTAAGCAGGTTGGCGGTGAGGAAACAAATAGTACTCAGTTCAACCGCATCGACAAATCCACCGCGCGCACGTGCTTAGTGAGTCCGCCGACGCTGATGAAGTCCACGCCGGTGTCGGCAACAGAACGAATTGTTTGTAACGTCATGTCGCCGGAGGCTTCTAATTCTATTTTCTTTTCGCCGCGTGATTTATTGATTTTAACGGCTTCAATCATTTCTGCCCGAGTGAAGTTGTCGAGCAAGATGCGATCGGTGTCGGTGGCGAGCGCTTGTTGTAACTCATCTAGATTCTCCACTTCGACTTCCACCATGCGCTTGCCGGCGAGTTTTCGTGCCTGCAAAACAGCAGCCGCAATCGATCCTGCGGCGATGATGTGGTTCTCTTTCACCAAGATCGCATCGAACAATCCAATGCGATGATTGGTCCCGCCACCGCACAACACCGCATATTTTTGCGCCAAACGTAAACCGGGAAGGGTTTTGCGCGTATCGAGAATGCGGCAACCGGTGCCGTCAAGAGCATCGACGTATTGTCGCGTGATAGTCGCCGTACCGGAAAATGTTTGCACGAAGTTGAGCGCAGTGCGTTCGCCCGTGAGCAATGCGCGCGCGCGGCCATCTAATTTGCAGAGCGTTTGATTGGGCGAAATGCGGTCGCTGTCGTTGACGAGCCATTCGATCCGGACATTCGTGTCGAGTCGACGAAAGACTTCATCGAACCACGCCCGCCCGCAAAAGATTGCGTGTTCCCGCGATATGACCTCGGCATGTTTGATCGTATCGCTCGGAATGAGCGCGGCGGTTAGATCGCCGATGCCGACGTCTTCGGCGAGCGCACGGGCAACGGTGTCGGCAATATCAGGCGGCAGCGAAATGGACTTTGTCATGGCGCTATTCTGCCTCAGCGGTCGATTGGCCGAAAAGAAAAACCCGGCGCGGAGCCGGGTTTTCCACTGCGAGTAGTTGGGTGAGATTAGAACGGCAGTCCGTGAATCTGTCCCGTCATGCACATCAACATAGGGATCGAGAGCAATGTGTTGATGCGCGATGCCATGAAAGCGACCTTGCGGGCCGATGCTTTCTGCTCGTCGGTCGCGGCGACCATCCCTAAGATCTTCTTTTGGTTGGGCCAAATGAGTACCCACACATTGAACAACATGATGGTGCCCATCCACGCGCCCAAGCCGATCACGATCATGCCCGGTTGCAGCAAGAAAGCCTTGGCGAAACCGTCCATTCCGTAGAACGCGTGGAGATAGTAAGCGCCGCTCAACCAGGTGGCGAGTGCGGCCCAGCGAAAGAACAATAAGGCTATCGGGGCGACATACTTGCTGATTCCGGCGCCGCCGGGTCCACCCTTATCCGCCGCAGCGGCCGTCATGGCGGGAGCCTGCACAAAATTGAAGTAATACAAAAGTCCGATCCAAAGCACACCCGAGAATATGTGCACCCAACGCCCGAATT
>JAYTQU010000301.1:0-5754 GCA_043746555.1 Pseudomonadota bacterium
CGGCGAGCACGCGATTGTCCGCCAACGGCATGAATTCGATCTGCGTGAGCGCCGCATGGATTTGGCGCGGCAACGTCACGACTCCCGCCAATTGCGTGACCGACGACAACAACTTCGACGCCGCCGCCACCATCGCTTTGGGATCGCCGTACTGTCCGAGACTTCTTTGCATCTCGACGATGGCGGTCGATTCAAGCGGACGCAGCTTTAAGAGCGTATCGACAAAAAATCGATAGCCCTTATCGGTGGGAATTCGTCCGGCAGAGGTGTGCGGCGAAGCGACGAACCCCAGGTCCTCCAAATCGGCCATCACATTCCGAACCGTGGCCGAACTCAATTGCAATCCCATGTCGCGCGACAAGGTGCGCGATCCCACCGGTTGACCATCGCGGATGTAATGTTCGACCAGCAGACGCAACAGATGCTGCGCACGGTCGTTCAAGTGATCGTCGTTCGAATCTTGGCCCATACGTGGACCAACCTAGCATGGCGGCCGGTGGAGTCAAGCAGGTTGGTCAAGGTTGCCGGCAAACGTGCGACTCACGATGCGACTCCGGGCGCGATTGAGCAGATCGCCGGAATCATCGTCGGAGGCTTTATCGTGCGTCTCGCGTCGCGACTCGCCTCATGTTACAAAGCGCCCATGTCCACCACGTTTAATTCCGTCGCCTTGGTCGGTCGCCACTCGGATCCCCGCGTAGCCGATTCGTTTCAACAATTGGCGGCGCATCTGACGCTCCGGCAGCGAAAGGTTGTCGTGGCGAGTACGGTCGATCGCGATTTCCCAACATCCGTCGTCAAATTTCCCGAGGCGCAATTCGCGGGCAACGTGGATTTGATCGTCGCCATCGGCGGCGACGGCACAATGCTGCACGCAGCACGCATCGCCACTGCCGCCAACGCGCCGCTACTCGGCGTCAATCGCGGTCGGCTGGGCTTTCTCGCCGACATCAGTCCCGCAGAGATGTGCAACCGCTTGGACGACGTACTCGCGGGCCGTTACGAACCCGAGTCACGCACCATGCTTAGCGCTCGCATCGAATGTGACGGCATCGTTGCGCATACCGCCACTGCATTGAACGACGTGGTGCTACAAAAATGGGAAACCGGCCGCATGTTGGACTTCGAGACCTGGATCGACGGCACTTACGTCAATACGCACGGTGGCGATGGCATCATCGTCGCGACCGCCACTGGCTCGACGGCGTACGCGCTGTCGTGCGGCGGACCGATTTTGCATCCGGGACTCGACGCGCTCGTGATCGTGCCGATTTGTCCGCATACGATGTCGGATCGACCCATCGTGATCGGCAGCGCATCGAAGATCGAAATTCGCCTGGTCAAACGCGCGAACACCAAAGCGCAAGTCACTTGTGACGGCATCATGCTCGGCGATCTGGAAGGCGAGGCGCGATTGCTGATCGGACCGGCGCCGCATCGGGTCGTGCTACTGCATCCACCCGGTCACGACTACTACCGAATCCTGCGATCTAAGTTGCATTGGGGCCGTGGCGGTCAAATAGGTGAAGCAGCTAAAGACTGACAACGCTTGTCGACGCTGCCGCATTTACAATTAAATGACTAACCGACTCTGATGCTCACTCACATTCAAATCCGCGACTTCGCCATCATCGATTCGGTGGAGCTTGAATTGGGCGCGGGTCTCACGGTGCTCACCGGCGAAACCGGCGCGGGAAAATCTATTCTTGTCGACACCTTATTGTTGGTCAGTGGCGGACGCGCAGGAAGCGAAGTGATTCGTCACGGCGCGGAGCGCGCCGAAGTCACCGCAACGTTTACTTTAAAGGGCAACGACGCCGCGGCTGCGTGGTTTAAAGAACAAGAAATCGAAGTCGACGATGAATGCGTGTTACGCCGCACCGTTGCCGCCGACGGTCGCTCGCGCGCGTATGTGAACGGTCAATCGATTGCCGTGCAAGCGCTCAGACAACTCGGCGAGACGCTCGTCGATGTGCACGGACAAATGGAATATCAATCGCTGATGAAGCGCGCCGCGCAACGTGTTTTATTGGATGCGCACGGCAGTCATGACGAATTAATCAAAAACGTCGGGATAGCGTGGAAACAATTGAAGTTATTGAACGAGCAGCGCGACGCAGCGCTTGCGGCGAGCCAGGATCGCATCGCGCGATTGGAACTATTGCGCTATCACGTTTGTGAACTCGACGCGCTCGATCTCAAAAGCGGTGAGATTCACAAACTCACCGCAGAGCGCCAGCGCGCGGCACAAAGCGGCAAGCTCGCTCAAGGCGTGCGCGATGCATTGCAATCGCTGCGCGATGCCGATGAAGGCAGTGCCGAACAGCAGCTCACGCGCGCACTCGGGGCGATGCGTTCGCTTGTGGCGATCGATTCGCGGCTGGAGAACGTCTCCAAGCTGCTCGACGAATCGCTGATCGCATTACGCGAATCCGCCGATGCCATTGCGCGCTACGAAGTCGATCTGGAAGCCGACCCCGCGCGCCAAGAATGGCTGGAACAACGTCTAGCGGCCATTGAAGCCGTGGCGCGCAAACATCGTGTGGAGCCACAAATGCTGCCGGCGCTAGCGCAAAATCTCCAAGCGGACCTCAAGCATCTCGAAGACCTCACGATCACCATCGAAGGCATCGAAACGCAAGTGGCCGGCGCGCGCAAATATTTCGCGAATGCCGCCAAGAAACTCTCCGCCGCACGACAAACGACCGCCGGACATCTGAGCGAACGTATCAGCGCTCTCATGCAAGGACTCGGCATGGCGGGCGGGCGGTTCGCAATCGATGTATGTCAACGCGCCATCGAAGAAGCGGGCGAACACGGCATGGACAATGTCGAGTTTTTAGTCAGCGCAAATCCCGGTCAACCGCTCGCACCGCTCGCGAAAGTCGCGTCGGGCGGCGAGTTATCGCGCATTAGCTTGGCCGTTCAAGTCGCGGCGGTGGAATCAACGCAACTGCCTTGCCTGGTGTTCGATGAAGTGGATGCCGGCGTCGGTGGCGGCGTTGCCGAAATTGTCGGCGGTCAATTGCGCTCGTTAGGCGATGCGCATCAACGTCGCTCGCAAGTTCTCTGCGTCACGCATTTACCGCAAGTCGCGAGTCAAGCGCATGCTCACGTGCGCGTCGCAAAGCTGACCGACGGCAAAGTCACGCGCACGACCTTGCACGCACTGACGCCCGACGAACGGATCGAAGAAATCGCGCGCATGTTGGGCGGCGTGACCATTACCGACAAGGCGCGCGAACATGCCGCGGAAATGTTGAAAGTCGGAGCGAATGAGAAGACGAAAGTGAAGAGGAAGTGATGGGCCAGAGCGAGAGCGGAACCTCTCGAATGCTTACCCATCATTCATCATCGCGCCGTTACTTCGCATCCTTGAACGAACAATTCTTCTTGCGGCAGCTCCCGTACAAAATCATGGAGTGATCGCGCAATTCGAATTGTTGTTTGGCGGCGATCGACCGCTGGCGGGATTCGATCTCGCTATCCACGAACTCTTCCACCTTGCCGCAGTCCAAACACACGATGTGATCGTGGTGTTGACCTTCATTTAATTCGAAAACGGCAGTCGCGCCTTCGAAATGATGACGAGTCACGAGTCCCGCCGCTTCGAATTGCGTGAGCACGCGATACACCGTCGCCAAACCAATATCGTCGTGAGACTGCAGCAAATGCCGATAGATATCCTCCGCGCTCATGTGCCGCGGCTTCGCGCTGCCCAAGATTTCCAGAATCTTGAGCCGCGGTACGGTGATTTTGAGTCCCGCTTTGCGCAGGTCGCTGGTTTCCACGGCTTACCTTCGTCGATTCTGGCGGTTGGTGGCGTTGACTCGGCTGCGACGACGGCTGCAATTGGCTATCATGCGCATCCGCGCGGCATTATGGACCACGGTCTCGCTGCGCTCCATCGAAAAATAGGCCTGAGCCCATGAAACGTACGATTGTCTCGATCATTCTCCTGGCTGCCGTGGGCCTCCTTGCTGCCGTCGGATTTACCGGCTGTATTTATCGTCTGCCCATTCAGCAGGGCAATTTTCTCGAGGACAAAGAACTCAACCAAGTGACGGTTGGTATGACTCGCACGCAAGTCCGTTACTTGCTCGGTACGCCGATGGTGGCCGACCCATTCGAAACAACTCGCTGGGACTATGTATATACGTTGACGCAAGGCGGCATTAACAAGGCGAAACGGCGTCACTTCATCGTGTACTTCGACAAAGACGACAAAGTGGTAAAAATCGACCGGCCGACTGAAAATCCCCAGAGCTAATCTGACGGGCTGACCGATCGCCTCAGCGATACACCTCGCGCGCTCGTTGCGCGAATGCGTCGACCAACGTATCGCAACTCGACGCAAATTTTGGCGCGAACAACAGATCCATCATTTTGCTTTTGAATTCGAAGGACATCGAGAATCCGATTCGAGTGCCGCGCGGCGTCGACTCTCCGCTGGTCGAATCCACAATCGCATCGAAAGTCCACACCCCTTCCAGCACTCGAAAAGGGCCATCCAACAATTTCATTTCAAGTCGATTCGGTGGAGAGACCACATTGCGGGTGGTGAACCGTTCGTTGAGACCCGATCGAGAAATTCCGAGCTGTCCCACTCGCTCGGTGTCGGTTCGATTCAGAATCTGCGCAGTCGAGACCCAGGGTAGAAATTCCGGATAGCGCGCAAAATCATCCACCAGAGCAAACATTTGCTCGGGTGTGTAGGGAACCAGCGCTGAGCGGGAAATTTCTCGCATGGAGATAGTGTAGAGGCGCGGGCGTGCCCCTGTACAATGCCCGGACTTATGAGCGGAAAAAAGAAGGCGGAAAAACCTAAAGCCGGCATTGCCGAGAATCGCAAAGCGCGCTTCGACTATTTCATCGAAGAACACTACGAAGCGGGTCTCGCGCTACAGGGCTGGGAAGTCAAAAGCCTGCGCGCGGGTCGAGCACAACTGAAGGAAGCGTACGTGTTCATCAAGAACGGCGAAGCCTTCCTCTATGGCGCGCATATTTCCGCTTTGCCCACTGCATCAACCCACTTCGTTCCCGATCCGATTCGTACGCGAAAACTCCTGTTGAACCGCGCGGAACTCGATAACCTTGCCGGTGCCGTCGATCGCAAGGGCTACACGCTCGTGCCGTTGGAGCTGTATTGGAAGAAAGGGAATGCCAAACTCAAAGTCGGACTCGCCAAGGGCAAACAAGACCACGACAAACGCAACACCGAGAAAGACCGCGATTGGCAACGCGAAAAATCCCGACTGATGAAACATTCGGTACGTTGAATTACGAAGTCATTGCCAGGCCCGCGACACAGGTCTATGGTGCGCGACAACTTAAGAAATGATTTGGTATTTTTTTGGGGGAACACCGTGCGCTATTCAACTCTCGCCCTTCTGCCGCTCATCGTTGCAATCGCGGCTTGTCAGAAAGCACCGACCGAATCCGCTGCGCCGCCGCCCCCCGCCGCGGTCGACGCGACTCGACTCGTCAACGCCGATCAAGACACAGGCAATTGGCTCACGGTCGGCCGCACGTATTCCGAACAGCGTTTCTCGCCACTTCACAAGATCAACGTTGCGAACGTGCAGCAGCTTGGGCTCGCATGGTCCCTCGATCTCGACACACATCGCGGACAAGAAGCCACACCGTTGGTTGTCGACGGCGTGATGTACTCGACGAGCGCCTGGAGCAAAGTCCAAGCGATCGATCCCGTTACCGGAAAACTCCTGTGGCAATACGATCCTAAAGTTTCGAAAG
>JAYTQU010000302.1:0-8399 GCA_043746555.1 Pseudomonadota bacterium
ACCGGTTGGAAAAACGCAGCGTACACGGCCGTACGTGAGTATTTTCCAACCGGTTGCAACGCCGCCATGCGCGCTTCAGCACAATGTGACAAAGTAGAATTAAGATAGCCTGGGGAACTCGCCTCCCTTATCATCTGCATCGCTAAATTCGCGCGCATCCTCGACTGGAATGAACGACCAACCGCTCAACTACGCTGCCGCTGGAGTCGACTACAACAAGGTCGATGCGTTGAAGATTCTCGCGCAGCAATCGGCGCGCGCCACAGCGGCAAACCTCGACCGGCACCGCGTCAACGAGATTGAAGCTTCGCGCGGCGAATCGGCATACGTCATCGATGTCGCCGGAGTCTTGATCGCTTCAATCACCGAGTGCCTCGGAACCAAATCCTTGGTCGCGGACGATGTTCGCGCCATCACTGGACGTTCGCATTACGATTCGATTGCGCAAGACACCATTGCTGCGGCGGTGAACGATTTGATTTCCGTCGGTGCGACACCACTTTCCGTTCATGCGTATTGGGCGGCCGGTGACAGCGAATGGTTTGCGGATGTCGCACGACAGAGCGACTTGGTGCGTGGTTGGCAAGCAGCCTGCAACATCTGCAAGGTTTCGTGGGGCGGCGGCGAAACACCCGCTCTCAAAGGAATCGTAGCGCCGGGAAAAATCGATCTTGCCGCTTCGTCGATCGGCATCGTCAAGAGTCGCGAACGCCTCACGCTTGGCGATCGCTTGCAACCCGGCGATGCAATCATCCTGCTCGCAGCGAGCGGCATACATGCGAATGGCGTCAGTCTCGCACGCAGTCTCGCGCAAAGACTCCCTCAAGGTTATGCGACGCGAATTGCAAACGGTCGGATTTTTGGCGAGGCGCTGCTCGATCCGACCTCGTTGTACGTGCCTGTGACCGAAGCATTATTCGAAGCCGGAATCGTTCCTCACTACTGCGTCAACATCACGGGACATGGTTGGCGAAAACTCATGCGCCACGCGCAAACCCTAACGTATCGAATTGAGCGCATTCCCGAAGTACCGCCGGTACTCGAATTCGTATGCCGTGAGGCCAATCTAAGCATTCGAGAGTCGTACGGAACGTTCAACATGGGAGCAGGCTTCGCGCTCTTTGTCGCGCCTGGCGACGTGGATAATGTTATCGCGCTCGCGAAACGAGTCGGCGTCGCCGCAATTCACGCCGGAACCGTTGAGAGCGGATCGAAACGCGTGCTCATCGAGCCGCTTAATATTGAATTTGGCGCAGAAGAGCTGCATCTGCGCGCATAGTTGGGAAAATAAGCTACGGCGGCGTTGCCTACAACCATCCATTGTCTAAACGACTATGTTGTTCTCGCAACAACGCGTGCCAACGGTTGCGGACGGCCGAGTTGGAATCCCTGCAAAAAATCCACACCCATACGACGCGCCGCTTCGAGCGCGGAATCGTCTTCGACGTGCTCGGCGACAACTTTAAAGTTGAGCGTACGCGCAAGTTTCACCATTGCGGCCACCATCGCTTGATTGACGTGGTCGGAGGCGAGATTGCGAATGAACGAGCCGTCGATCTTGAGATAGTCGAGCGCCAAATTTTTCAAATTCGCGAACGATGAAATACCGCGGCCGAAATCGTCGAGCGCAAAACGACACCCCATGCCATGCAGCACGCCGATAAATCGCCGTGCGTGCTCGATGTTCACGATCACAGAACTCTCGGTGACTTCAAAACATATTTGTTGCGGCGTAACGCCGGTCGTGTCGAAGCAATCCACTACAAACTCGAGGAATTGCGGATCGCCGAGCGTTTGTCCCGACAAATTGATCGCGAGACTCCGCCCTTCCGGCAGGCGAATACCGCCACGGCCCAACGCCGTGAATGCAGTCTGCACTACCCAGCGGTCCACGTCGGTCATCAATCGATAGCGTTCGGCGGCACGCAAGAATTCGGCGGGCGCGATGCCGTCCTGCACATTGTCGTCCTGCAATCTCAGTAACACTTCGAGCGCGGGTCCATCGGTAACGAATTCGTTAGCGGCAACGATCGGCTGCGCCAAAAGCTCAAATCGATTTTCTTTAATCGCTGCTTGCAATCGTTGCAGCCAGTGAATCTCGCCGCGATGTCGCGCTGCCGCTTCATCGTGCGCCGAATAAACGTGCACGTGATTGCCTTGACGCTTCGCGACGTAGCATGCCGAGTCCGCGGCACTCATCGCTTCTTCGAGCGATCCGCTGGCACGCGATATCTCCACCAATCCGACACTGACGCCGATGGCGAAAATCTTATCCCTCCAAACGAATCGGTATTCGCTGACTTTACGGACGACGTCGTCGGCCAACTGACGCGCTTTTTCCAACGGACAGCCGACCAGCAGTAATCCGAATTCATCGCCGCCAAGTCGTCCGACGGTATCGGAATCGCGCACGGTTTCCTTCACGATGGCCGCCACTTCGCGAAGCATGCTGTCGCCGGCCAAATGTCCGGACGTATCGTTGACGGCCTTGAAGCGATCCAAATCCAAATAGCACAGCACATGGTGGCCGCTGCCGACATGCGCGCCGGCAAGCACTTCTTCCAAACGACGTTCGAATTCGTGACGATTGGTCAACCCGGTTAACGCATCGTGCGTCGCCTGATAACTCATCTGCCGCGTCAATCCGCGCAATTCGGATACATCGCGCATCACGATCACGGCGCCGGATAATTCTCCGCGTGAATTTTTCAACGGTGACGCGGTGAGTTCCACCGAATGTTCGCGATCGCCATCGCGCACCAGCATCAATCCACGTCGACCCAGCGTCACGCGAGAACGGGTCGTCAAGCATTGACTCACCGGATCGGTCAGCGGTCGTCGATCCGCTTCGTCGATGAAACTCACCAATTCCGCCAGCGAACCGCCGAGCGCTTGTCCGGCCGCAACACCGAGTAGATGTTCCGCGGCATGATTTAAATATTCGATGCACTCGTTCGCATCGACCGTGACGATCGCTTCGCCGATGGAATCGAGTGTCTGCCACGCGGTCGCGCGTCCGCGTTGAACGGAGGTTGCAGACTGGGCACGCGGACCCATCTCGATCATTGTAAGCAACAACGCCGGACCGCCTTGATAGTCCATGCGCGCCACCGACAACTCGACGCGCGCAGTCTGTTCGTTGCTTGGTTGCAATTCAAGTTCCAAGCGCTCGGGCGCGGGTTCGTTCGCCAACGTGCGGCTCAAATGTTCGCCGACCAATTCGCGATAGTCGCGCGGCACAACCTCAGAGAGCGGACATCCAATGATGTTTTGCAGGCTACGTTGGCCGAGCAATGCAATGAAACGACTATTCGCGAATAGAATCGCTTCGCGATGCACTGCCACCGCTTCGTGCAATCCACCTAACAGTCCATTGAGCGTCCGCTCACGCTCCTTGATTTGCAGATCGCGAACGGCGATGTGTTCCAACAAACGATTGGCCGTCGCAGCCAAGTCCGACGCCGCGCCGCCCGAAGGAACCCGCGCCGCAAATTTTCCCGTACGCAGTATCGTGTCGAGTTCGTCGGAGGCGTTTTTCATGGATGCGGTTTTCCGTTCCCGCCAAACAAGCAGAACGATCAGCGCCAGAACAACGAGCGCTAGCGGCAAAACAATAGTAAATGTCCCTTCCATTGCACTAGGATTTGTCGACAATAGATTTCATCGCTGCGACGTCTGTTTTGAGTTGATACGCGAAGCGTATCTTCGCCACGCGGGCTTCTAATTCTCTACGACCAATCGCTGCATCGAGCATTTCGAATATCGAGTCAGAATCGTAGAATTTCACCGCCAAAAATGCCCGTTACTGCGTTCGCTGCAAAAAAGTTTCGCTCCGCTGGCAGCATATCCGAAGCGATGTAGCACGACCGAGGAAATTGACCATAATGGTCGCTGGGAATTGCTGCGGTCGCTAAAAAGAAGCGTCGAAAAATTAGACAACCAAATTGAACGACTCAAGACTGGTTTGACCCCTCGTAAGACCATCGTGAGACCATCGTTAACGACGCGTTCCTTACGTCTTCGGACTGCACACGACTTAGAATTCCAATTCTCATCCCGCCAACAAACCCAGGATTTTCAACCTAACTTCATTCATTGAGGGTTCATACTCTCGACGCAATAATCGGCACGAATTGGCCAATGTTGAGCCGTAAACAGGATGCCGCGAGACGCAACGGCGATATCGACGACAATGGGTGCATGTCATGCGCGATTCAAATTTTTTTCGTACCTTCGTCCTGGCGACAAGTGCCGTCTGCTTGCAGTTGTCGCTCTTGAGCGCAATGGCCGCAACTTCCGATCGCGACCAAAGCGACCCGCCGGAGCGCGTCGCGCGCCTCAGCTACTTAAAAGGTCGGGTAGCTTTACAGGTTGTCGAGGACGATACATGGGCTGACGCCTCTTTGAACCGCCCGCTCACCAGTGGCGATCGTTTGCGCCTCGAACCGAACGCCCGAGCCGAATTGCAATCCGGTTCGATCAACGTTCAGCTCGACGAACGGGCGGAGTTTTCGTTTCTTGAACTCAGCGACGATGTCGCACAAATGCGGCTGACCGGTGGTGCGCTCTATGTGAGCGTGCGTCAAATGCGTGATGACGAAGTCATCGAAGTGGATACGCCGCAGGCCGCCGTTGCAATTTCCAAACCAGGCGAATACGCAATCGAGATACGCGACGGAGGCGCACGCACCTCCGTTCAAACATTCAGTGGCGAATGCCAAGTCACCGATCATCGACAAACGATCGCGCTGCATTCGCGAGAACAAGCAAGTTTTTTCGGCGTGGAACACGAGCAAGTCGCGAGCGTTGTCGAACCGAGTCATGAACGCAATACATTCGATACTTGGGCGCATGATCGCAATCAACGCTTAGAGCGATCCGCCTCATCGCGCTATGTCGATCCCGATGTCATTGGTTATGCGGACTTGGATGACTACGGCGACTGGACGAACGACGCGGACTACGGCGACGTGTGGTATCCGACTCGAGTGGCGGTGGATTGGTCGCCCTATCGTGACGGTCATTGGACTTGGATTTCGCCATGGGGCTGGACGTGGGTAGATGCCGAGCCTTGGGGATTCGCACCGTTTCACTATGGACGCTGGGCGAATATTCGCGGCCGCTGGTGTTGGGTGCCCGGACCGCGCCACGTGCGGCCCATCTACGCGCCCGCGTTGGTCGCGTGGGTTGGAAACGCGCCGCCGCAAATGGGTGTGGGAGCCGGTGTAAGTTTCTCGATTGCCTTCGGCAGCGGCATCGGTTGGTTTCCACTTGCGCCGCGCGAAGTCTACGTGCCGAGCTATCGCTGTAGCCGCCGTCACCTCTATGACGTGAACTATGCGAACACGGTGATCGTCAACAACGTCTTTATCAATCGCGCTTACAACGACCGCTCGACGCACTTCGATCATGTCAATCGCGACGTTCGCAATGCCGTTACCGTTGTTCGACCCGATACTTTTATGCACTCTCGCCCGGTGCGAGAACACACTATCCGAGTCGATCAACGCGACTTACGCAACTGGGAAACGCGCAACACCATTCCGGACACGCGGCCTAGACGCGACGAACGAGCACGCTCTAACGTGAGTGTGGAATCACCGCGAAATATTGACCGCGCGCACGAACGCGAAGTCATCACCCGTCACTCGCCGTCCGAACGCCCTGCGTTTAACAGCTTCGATGTCAATCGAGGCGTGCCGACTCGAGATACTATGAATAGAGATACGGCGAATAGAAATTCACGGGATCAAGGCGCAATAACACACAGTGAGTCCCAACAATTCTCGCCTAATACCCGCGATCGCAGCGACCGCGCGATTCAAACCGATCACGCTGCTCGCAACGACCGGATTCCTTTGGCCGCGCCGGCACAAAGCGCAGCGTCGGCACGCGAACGTGCCGTCGATCGTCCGATCAACGAACCGACGCGTGCGCGCGCGCAATTCGACCGGTTTCAAAATTCACCGCGACGCGAAAATAATGGACGCGAAAGCAACGAGAGATACAACGCACCTGTGCAGCCAACGATTCGCGAGCAAATTCCTCGACAACAGGCCCCCAGACAACAGGCTCTCGAATCCCACGTTCAGGAACAAGCGCCTCGACAATCAGCCCCACAAATCGAGTCGCCGCGCGGACGCGAAGGCCCCGTTCGCGACAGACGCGAGGATGCGCGAGCGAGAGGACGATCCGCGGAAAACTAAGAGTCGATGAAATAGCGATACGGCGAAGTAGTGATGCGACATCAGCCCGTTGGCGGCGGCTGATGCGCGACACGCGGAATTTTGTCGTCGATGCACGCCCCGCCCGATGCGCTGGTTGTCCAAATCGTCATCGCAGGTTTAGCAATGCTCGAGTCGTCGAGTGTGCCCGCGCGTCGCTGAAAACTGGTCCTGCGTTTCCAGCATTTCCACCATCCATGGTGGTTACAAAAATCAAATGAGGACGCGATTCTGCTTCGCGGAACATCGGTGTTCCGCACGATGGACCGAAGCGTCGATGCATCACGTTACCGCTGTCAGCAATGCTTCGATAGTCGCTCAACGCACCTTCGATGTTAAAAGCGCTACTCGAAAAACAAACATTCACCGAAGCATTGCCTGCGGCCAGGAACTGACACACGCGACACCAACACAGGCGCGTTACGATTGGCGCGGCAGTGCTTCGATAGCGAACCGATCCACATAGACATCCACCTTGGACTTCCATCGTTGCTCTCCGCAAATAAATTCGTCGCACGCAGCATAATCGCGTTCGGCAAAGTTTCGCAAAGAGCCGGCGATTACCCGTGCAGCCAAATAGTTCGGAGCTTATCGACAGTTATACTCGCGTGGCTTTGCAATCTGCGCCCCGTTTGTATTCGATCTAAATAAGGCAGTGCCCATGACCAATTGTACGACTGATCGACGCATTCATACCATCGCCAATCAAATCGCAGCCGTCCTAATGCTGTGGTCGGTCGGCGTCATCGCTGCGTTTGCACAAACGCCTACCGTGTTAGAGCGCGCGCAAGCCGCAATGAATACTCCACCTCCAGGCAAAGCGATCTACGACAAAGCCTGCGCCAGTTGTCACAATAATCCGGAAGCAACGCGGGCGCCGGCACTCGACACGCTGAAACAAATGCGCACACAGGCGATCTACTTTGCGTTGACGCAAGGCAAGATGCAGACTCAAGCGGCGAGTTTGTCCGACCAAGAAAAATCCACATTGATCGAGTATCTCGTCGGACGCCAAGTCGTCAGCGACGACTGGACCGCCGCGATGATGTGCTCGGGCACTCGCAGCAAGGTCGATTTGAAATCCGGCGCGACCGTCGCAACCTTTGGCTTCGATAATAAGAATCATCGTTATCTCACGCGCGCGCAGGCCGGACTCGCCACCGCCGACTTCGCAAATCTAGAGCTTGCTTGGGCGATCGGTTTTCCCGGCGCAACGACGATGCGTTCGCAACCGGCGGTGGTCGGCTCGACGCTATTTTTACCGGTGGTAGACGCCTACAAATTGTTCGCCATCGACATTTCCGCCAAGCCATGTTTGAAGTGGGTTTATAAAAACGATATTCCACTGCGCACCAGTACCGCCTACGGCGAGTTGCCTGGAAGCAAACGCAAGGTTCTCTTATTCGGCGATCTGGGTTCGAACATTCACATGATCGATGCGCAATCCGGCAAAGAGATTTGGAAACAACACGTCGGTCTATACGATCTCTCGATCACCACGGGTACTCCGGTGTTATACAAAGATCGCGTGTATGCGCCGGTTTCGCAATACGAGATTACAGTCGGCGGCGATAACAAACATGAGTGTTGCAAAACGCATGGCGCGGTGGTTGCGCTGGACGCCACTACGGGAAAAACAATCTGGACCATGCACACGATGGAAGAAGCCAAGCCGTTGCGCGATCGTGGCGACGGACAAATGTATTGGGGTCCGTCCGGCGCGCCAATTTGGAATTCGCCGTCGATCGACGAAAAGCGCGGCCAACTTTATGTGGGCACCGGCGAAGCAACCTCCGAGCCCGCGCACAAAAATACCGATTCGATTCTCGCTGTCGCACTCAAAGACGGTGCGATTCGCTGGGGCTATCAAGCAACCGAGGATGATATTTTCCTAAGCGGGTGTCGTCCCGGCAGTAAAGGACTTAATTGCCCGCATGCGAAATCCGTTTATCGCGATGTGGACTTCGGCGCGTCGATTATTCTCGCGCGACGCGCCGATGGAAAAGACCTCGTAATCGGCGGACAAAAAGCCGGCACGTTGTGGGCGCTCGATCCGGACTCCGGCAAGCTCGTATGGAAACAGGAGTTCGGCGAAGGCTCGCCGCTCGGCGGTATTCACTGGGGCATCGCGTTTGACGGCGAACGTGTTTACGCACCGATCAATCGTCCCTATGG
>JAYTQU010000303.1:0-6954 GCA_043746555.1 Pseudomonadota bacterium
ACCTGACAAAGTAGAATTAGCAACCATGCCGGAAAATCTTTAGTCGATAGCTCTATATCGAGCGCAGTGAATTCCTGCCGGCGCTTGGCAATCACCAAGTCGCCCGACGCACCTCAGAGAGCGCATTGGGCCTCTTGCGGAAAATCCCAACAGAGTTGCGACCACGCTAGTCGCGCTCGCGGTTTCTTTCCCAAGCGCGAAGAGCTTTCGGCGAGTCGCAATATCAATGGGGCGTGCTGGCGCCAGTTCGGCTCCGCTTCAATCACTTCCACCACGCGCTTGAAGCGTCGAGCTTGCAAATAACAGTAACTCGCATGCAATTTCGGCGCACGAACATCGTATGCGGTTTTGCTCAAGCGACGCGCCAGCGCTTGCCACGGCAGCGCCAAATAGTCGCGCGCGCGTTCGCCGATCATGCGTTGCGCAAGCGGCGCGATACGCTCCTCGATTTCGCGCAGATGTTCGGCCGGCGTACCTTTCGAACACTTCGCGGCTTGGATCAACACGCGAAAGGACTCGACGGTTTCAGAATTAGTTTCCAGGCTCTCGAGTGGATCTAGTGCTTCGCTCGCCGCCGCCAACTTTCCATCAGCTAACATGTGCCGCACTCCCTCGTAAGCAACGACATGCGCTGTGTCTTGAAACAAATCCGCCTGCAGGCGATCGGTCGGTCGTACCCAAGCGGCCGAACATAACTTGATGAAACCGCTCGATTCGCCGATCGCGAGCCTTGTCGACATTGAGTTCCATGCCATCGGCGCTCGTTGTTCCACAACCAGTTTCTGCTTCAGCAAGTAGCCTTGTAGGTGAGCGAGTGCAGCAACGGCTTCTTCCGAATCGCAGACCAACGTGGACTGCAAACTGACGCCTGCGCCGGCGCGCCACGCGCGATAAGCATCCTCATCGACAAACCCCGCATCGAGCAGAAACGCGATTGGATCGAACTCGCCGCGCGCGAACAGAAGTTGATCGGCGACAGCATAAAGAATCTGCGGTTGTGCGCTCATTGCATCGCCATTGGCAGACAGATCAATAGTGATATCGCAACTGCGCGACCACCAACTTTAGCCAATGATGGGCGAGCCATGCGCGGTTTGAGGTCGGATATGTAGCGATCGATTTCAGCTCCGCGCGTACTTCGACATATTAAGGTCCGATGGTTCCGAGACGACGTAAATGAAATCTTCGAATCGATTCGGCGCGACAGCTACCCCGGCTGACTCTTATCGCTATTGAGCCATCGCGTGATGGGTTTCCATTGTTCCCAATCGGGCGACGCCAAGTATTCGGGCAATTCGAGCACGCCCATGCCGCGTTGATACGCGCGCAGATAGTTCGTAGATTGACGCAGACATGAGAGATACGGCACTTTGAGTTTGCCGAGATACTTTTCCAACTCGTCGAACAGCAACGTGTGTTCGCGAACGCGATTGGCTACAACGGCAAGACGCGCTTGTTTGCGTTGCACCTTTCCAAGCTCCAGAAGCTCCTCCATAAAGTGACTGCACGCCTTCATATCGATGGGCGAAGGCAATACGGGAACGACGATGGTTTCGGCGCGGCGCACCAGTTCATTTAACTCCGAGCCATGCGTACGAGCGGGCGCGTCGATCACCAAGACTTCCGTGTCGCGCGGCACATTGCGCAGACCTTCGTCGAAAGCGGCAACGCCTTCAATTTTGGGTAAGTCTTCGGGTCGCATCGCCAGCCAGTCGAGACCGGTGCGCTGTGGGTCGTAATCGGCCAACGCCGTTTTGTAGCCTTCGCGTGCAAAATAGCAGGCGATATTGGTGGACAGCGTGCTCTTGCCGCAACCGCCCTTCGAGTTCATTACCATGACGTGACGCATGACATCCCTCTTTCTTGATTCGAATTAGACGTAGAACCTTAGCTTTCGAGTTTTGAGTTTCGAGTTTCGAGCGAATCCCCATCAATCCACGCCCAATACGTTAAGTTGTTACCCGTCAAAAGTCCACGCCAATGACATTTCAAAACCCGAATAATCACGAAATTGCCGCACTTTTGACCTCGGCGCGCACCATCGCAGTCGTCGGCCTGTCCGACAATCCAGCTCGCCCCAGTTGCGATGTAACCGCAGCGCTCTTGGGCTTCGGTTACCGAATCATTCCCGTAAATCCAGCGCTGCGAACGTGGCAGGGCATCCCGGCCGTACCGAATTTGGCGGCCGCCGTGGCGTCGCTAGCGCCCGACGAGCGCATCGATATCGTGGACGTCTTTCGTCAGCCGCAACATATCGCCACCATCGTCGATGACTGCCTTCATTTGAAACTGCCCGCGCTGTGGTTGCAGCTGGATGTCGTGGACGATGCCGCTGCGGCGCGTGCTCAAGCAGGCGGCATGATTGTGGTCATGGACAAGTGCATCAAGATCGAGCGAATGCGGATATAGCTATTCTTTTTATTCGAAACAAGCCGCGAGTCGGTGCCTTTGCTATCCTCCCGGCATGCTGCTCTCTTTCACTAAGATGCACGGCCTCGGCAACGATTTTCTCGTTTTCGACGCCGCGACCGACGCCGATATTCCCCCTGCCGAAGTTTTTCGTCGCTTAGGGCATCGTCGCACCGGCATCGGTTTCGATCAGGCCTTGGTCTTAATGCCGCCGCGAGTTGTCGGCACAGACGTCTACTATCGAATATTCAATTGCGATGGGTCCGAAGTGGAACAGTGCGGCAATGGCGCACGCTGCATCGCGAGCTTGATGGCGCAAAAGCTCGGCAAGCGCGATCGCGTCAATATGGATAGCACCGGTGGGCGCGTCGATGCTCTGTTGAATGGCGACGGTACGGTGTCGGTGAGCTTTGGCATACCCAACTTTCTACCTGCTTCGCTGCCCTTCGATGCCGCACACGAGGCTAATTTGTATTCACTGCAAGTCGGCGAAGGCGCGTCAATACGCACGATCGAGATCGGCGCGGTGTCGATGGGCAATCCGCATGCGGTGTGGCGCGTGCCCTCGGTGGCCGACGCACCCGTAGACAGCGTGGGTCCATTGGTCGAGAATCACGCTCGCTTCCCGAATCGAGTCAACGCTGGATTCATGGAAGTGGTGACTCGCACTCATATTCGATTGCGAGTGTGGGAACGCGGCGTCGGTGAAACGCTTGCTTGCGGCACCGGAACGTGCGCAGCGGTGGCAGTAGGCCGCAAGCTGGGCTGGTTAGACGACACGGTGCAAGTGGATCTGTCCGGCGGCCGCGCATCGGTCAGGTGGGCGGGAGCTGGCAAGGATATTTGGCTGACTGGGCCCGCAGTCAAGGTATTCACAGGGCAAGTCGAGATTTAGGATTTAGATAAACGTATCAAATTGACGATGAAGCGCCGGGGAATCGTATGAACAAACAAGTTGCTCGTGGCCTCGATGCGGAATCGATCGAAGAATCCGCCGTCGTCGATTATCTGCAAAGCAATCCCGATTTCTTCGAACGCAATGCGCATCTTCTGACTAAATTGCGATTGCCGCACGATCGCGGTCCGGCGACGGTCTCGTTGGTGGAGCGTCAAGTGCAAGTGTTGCGCGACAAAAACCAGTCGCTGGAAAACAAGGTACGCGAATTCGTCGACGTAGCCCGCGGCAACGATGCACTGTCGGCCAAGATTCACCGTTTAGCTTGTCGCTTGATTCGCGCACGCAGCGCCACGCAAATCATCGAGGCGCTGGAGATGGGATTGCGCGAAGACTTTGGTGCGAGCGAATGGTTGCTCGTCATCACGCGCAAAGACGTGCCACAATTAACGAGATTGGAAGATCGACATCTGCGTGTGGTCGCGCGCGAATCGACGGATCTCAAGGCCTTTGAAACCTTCTTCGAATCCGCCCGACCGCGTTGCGGGCAAATTCGCGACAGCCAACGCGATTACTTATTCGGCGCCGGCACTATCGAAATCGGGTCGGCAGCGTTGATCCCGCTCGGTCCAAATGCGAGCGACGGTTTGCTTGCGATCGGCAGTCCCGACTCGGAGCGTTTTCATCCGACCATGAGCACCGACTATCTCACTGAAATCGGTGAGTTGGTGAGCGCCGCAGTGGCGGAACTTTAGCAAGTGGAGCTTGAAGGGCGGAACTATCCAGCCCCTCATCATTCACTCGTCACGCGCCATGTCTCCCGCCTCCCTTGCTCACGTTCAAAACTTTTTTCGCCATCTTTCCAGCGAACGCCGACTCTCCTCGCACACGTCATCCAGCTATCGCATCGATCTTCAATGTTTGATCGCGTTCTGCGATAAACATGCGCTCAAAGATTGGTCCCGTCTCGCGGGGGATCAAATTCGCGCATTCGCCGCGTTCGAGCATCGGCGCGGCATCGGTCCGCGCAGCATTCAGCGACGCTTGTCGGCCACGCGTAGTTTTTTCAACTATCTGTTGCGCGAAGGCGTAGTGAAAAGCAATCCCGGCATCGATATTCAAGCGCCCAAAGCAAAGAAACGACTACCCGCAACACTCGACGCCGATCAAATGGCCAAGCTCTTGGAATTTCGCGCCGACGTCACGCTCGACGTGCGCGACAAGGCGATCATGGAGTTGCTTTATTCATCGGGACTGCGCTTAGCCGAACTAGTGAATCTCGATTTGCTCGATCTCGATTTGCGCGATCGAACGGTACGTGTGCTCGGTAAAGGCAACAAGGAGCGAGTGCTGCCGGTCGGTCGTTATGCCGTCGCAGCGCTGAATGCGTGGCTTGCGGAACGCGCGCTGATCGCGAAGCCGGAAAATGTAGCGGTGTTTGTCGGTCAAAACGGTCGGCGCATCGGTCCCCGCACCATCCAAACGCGCCTAGCGGAATGGGCGAAGCGACAGGGATTAGGACTGCACGTACATCCGCACATGTTGCGCCACTCGTTCGCGACCCATTTGTTGGAATCCAGCCATGACCTGCGTGGCGTACAAGAGCTTCTCGGTCATGCAAATATTTCCACGACGCAGGTGTATACGCATCTTGATTTTCAGCACTTGGCCAAGATATACGACGCGGCGCACCCCAGGGCTCGATTAAGGGCGCGATTGAAAAATGAAGACATTGGAAGTTAGTGAATAGCGGCTAGCTGGATTAGAATTGATTCGAGTCGCGTCTGCTCCAGTCCAGCTCCAGAATCCCAAGCCTAATGTCCAACGAGCACAGCATCGCCTTTCACGGCACCACCATCCTCTCGGTACGACGCAATGGCATCGTTGTCATCGGCGGCGACGGTCAAGTGTCCATGGGCAACACCGTCATGAAGGGCAACGCAAAAAAAGTGCGCCCTTTATACGACGGCAAAGTATTGGCCGGATTTGCCGGCGGCACTGCCGATGCGTTTACGCTATTCGAACGCTTCGAAGCGAAGTTGCAGCAATACGGCAATCTCACTCGCGCCGCCATCGAGTTGGCGAAAGACTGGCGCAGCGATCGTAGTTTGCGCCGCCTCGAGGCGCTGCTCTGCGTCGCGGATCGCAAGAGTTCCTTCGTCGTTTCCGGCAACGGCGACGTCATCGAACCCGAAGACGAAATTATGGCGATCGGTTCCGGCGGATCGTTTGCATTATCGGCGGCGCGCGCGTTGGTTCAGAATACGGAACTCGATGCGCGCGCGATTGTCGAGAAATCACTCAACATCGCGGCGGACATTTGCGTGTTCACCAACAGGAATCTCACGATCGAAGAGCTTCGATCGTGATGATTCGATTAACCGACAGACCGGTGAACTGGCACATGGCCAGATAAAGATCGCTTTGTTCTCGCCAGTTTGCCAGCAGCCAGCTTACCTATTCGCCGTGCGCCTATGTCCTCCATGACTCCGAAAGAAATCGTTCAAGAACTCGATAAGCACATCATCGGGCAAGGTGCGGCGAAGCGCGCCGTGGCTATTGCGCTACGCAATCGTTGGCGTCGCATGCAAGTGGACGAAACGCTGCGTCCGGAAATTACGCCGAAGAATATTTTGATGATCGGTCCCACCGGCGTCGGCAAGACCGAGATTGCGCGACGTTTATCGAAGCTCGCCAATGCGCCGTTCATCAAAGTTGAAGCGACAAAATTTACCGAAATCGGTTACGTCGGTCGCGAAGTGGATTCCATCATTAAAGATCTGATGGACGTCGCCGTCAAAATGACACGCGAAGTAGAAACATCGAAGGTGAAGCACAGTGCGATGGACGCCGCCGAAGATCGTGTGCTGGATGCGTTGTTGCCGCAACCGCGATCGGTGGGCTTCGACACGTCTGAAGAGCCGGCGCCGAGGGATAGCGATACACGCCAGCGGTTTCGAAAGATGTTGCGCGAAGGCCAACTCGACGACAAGGAAATCGAAATCGAAGTTCGCGCGATTCCCATGGGCGTGGAAATTATGGCTCCTCCAGGCATGGAAGATCTTTCGCAGCAATTGCAAGGCATGTTTGCCAACTTGGGCGGCGCACGATCGAAGACGCGTCGTTTGAAAGTGCGCGAGGCTTTCAAGATTCTCACCGAAGAAGAGGCCGCCAAACTCGTCAACGAGGACGAACTTAAACTCTCCGCGCTTGCCAACGCCGAACAAAACGGCATCGTGTTTCTCGACGAGATCGATAAGATCGCCCGTCGCCAAGAAACATCCGGAGCGGATGTCTCTCGCGAAGGCGTGCAGCGCGACCTATTGCCCTTGGTCGAAGGCAGCACCGTGACCACTAAGTACGGCATGGTGAAGACCGATCACATTTTATTTATCGCTTCCGGCGCGTTTCACATGTCGAAACCTTCCGACTTGATTCCGGAGTTGCAAGGGCGCTTTCCGATCCGCGTCGAACTCGACGCGCTCAAAGTCGAAGACTTCATTCGCATCCTTACCGAGCCCGATGCATCGCTATGCACGCAATACAAAGCGCTGCTCGCCACTGAAGGAGTCAACCTGGATTTCGCCGAAAGCGGCGTACACCGACTCGCCGAAGTCGCGTTTCATGTCAACGAACGTACCGAGAATATC